>JANXVI010000277.1 GCA_025351745.1 Rhodoferax sp. | reverse complement strand
GCCGCCTGGTTGATGCACGGAGCGGTGCTGGCCGTCACGCTGCTAGGCGAGCATCCACATTTCGGTTTTGCGCCAGCCATGTCAGTGACCGCCTGGCTGGTTGCTGCGATCTATGCCGTCGAGAGCCAGATATTTCCGCAGCTTCCCACGCGCTGGACGCTGGGGGTGGTAGGAGCCGTGGCGGTGTTGGCTGCCGCTTTCTTCCCCGGCGGCCCTATTCCGGTGACGGCCTCGCCCTGGCTGGCAGTTCACCTGGCGTTTGGCATTGCCTGTTACGGCCTGTTCGGCATCGCGGTGGTCCATGCCTGGTTCATGACGCGGGCGGAGGCGCGTATTCGCCACGCCCAAGACCCCAACAGCGGCCTGCCATTGCTGACGCTTGAGCGTCTGACCTATCGCTTTGTGGGCGCAGGCTTTGTGCTGCTAAGCGCCACCTTGTTGGCTGGCGTTTTGTTTGGAGAGACGCTGTACGGCGCGGGCCACGCTTGGCGCTGGGACCACAAGACCGTCTTCTCCACACTCGCCTGGGTCACATTTGCACTATTGCTGATCGGACGGTCGGCATTCGGCTGGCGGGGCAAGCGCGCGGTGAACGTGCTTTATGTTGGATCGGCCTTTTTGCTATTGGCCTATGTCGGCTCACGCTTTGTCATGGAAATCATTTTGGGTCGTACACCGTGAGGTTTTTGCTTGTTTTTCTGGTGGTGTTGGTTTTGGCATGGCGCTGGCGCCCCTGGCGCGAGGCGGTCCACAGCGAAGCGTTGCGCAATAACACGGCAGCCCCCCAAACGACCGACACCGTGGCGTGCCTTCAATGCGGAATGCACGTAGCGGCGCAAGACGCTGTAGTGGGAAGCTTAGGCGCCTACTGCAGCGCGACGCACCGCCTGAGCATGGAGTCCTGAATGGAGCCAAGCCAGCCCATCCAATCCTGGCTTGATCCGAATGCGGTCGCCGACGCTCAGGCCGCACACCCTGACGACTCCTACGACATGACGCGGCAGTGGCAGGGCTTTATGACCGCCCGTCTGGTGTTGGGGGTCGTACTAGTCTCAATGCAAATCGCGTTGTATGTGACGGGCACAGCGCACAGTGATGCGCAAATTGCGATCAGCGTCGTCTACGTCGCCGGCACGCTGGCCAGCAAGTTGCTGATCAAGCCCCGTCCGCTGGGGCAGTCGTTCAACCGCGTCTGGGGTGCTTTGGTTGGGCTGGACTTGCTGACTTTTTCGGCCCTGCACATGCTGCAGGGTACCAGCGGCACGACGATCAACTACACGCCGCTATTTGCACTGCCCATCTTGGTGGCGTCGGTACTGGGCTCGCTGCGCCTGGCCGTGGGTACGGCAGCAGGCATCACGCTGCTGATGCTGGTAGAGGCCTTGTTGTCCTACCTCAAAGGACCAACAGATGCTACGCCCTACTTCGCACAATCCGCGCTCAGCGGTGTCGGCTACTTTGCGATTGCGTGGCTATCCAACCAGTTGTCAACACGCTTGGCCAACGAGGGGCAGCGCGCACGCCAAAGCTATCTGCAGGCAACTATCCAACGGCAGGTCAATGAGTTGGTCATTGAATCGTTGCCAGTTGGAATCCTCGTCGTCGATGAGCGTGGCAGCGTACGTGCCGCCAACCCATCGGCGCGGCAGTTGCTGGGATCGCAACAGGCCTTGCGCGCACAGTCCTTTGACTTGAACGATGAGGTGGGATGGCGGCCCCTGCTCAACCTGACGCGCTTGTGTGTCGGCACCGGCCACAGCCAGGAAGAGGACATGACTATACGGCACGGCAATGAGGGGCCACGCCGGGTGCATGCCCGCGCCCGCTTGGCTGCCCACCCGGGACCGACCGGCAATAGCCTGTGCGTGCTTTTTTTGCAGGACCAACGCGAGCTGGAGGCCCGCGTACGCACCGAAAGACTGGCCAGCATGGGCCGCTTGTCCACCGCCGTGGCCCACGAAATCCGCAATCCGCTGTCGGCTATCACGCAGGCCAACGCGCTGCTGGAAGAAGACATTTCCGACCCCAGACTCAAGAAACTCACCACCATGGTGGCGCAAAACGCCAAACGTTTGGAAAAAATCGTCAACGACATCCTGAACATTTCCCGTGTGCAGCCCTACGACCCGAGTTACCTCGTACCCATGGTGTCGCTGGACACGTCGACCCATCGCATTTGCAGCGACTGGTCCACGCAAACCGGCAGTCAGCAACGGCTGACTTTGCACCCTGGCGACCAAAGCATCGGCGTGCGTTTTGACACCGAGCATCTGCGGCGGGTACTAGTCAATCTACTGGACAACGCACTGCGCCACACGGACGATCATCCGGACGCCATCCAGGTCTTCCCTGGGGTGACGGACGCGCAGCATGCAACCATGTCCATCTGGAGCGACTCCGCTCCCATGGACCAGTCGGTGGAACGCCACCTGTTCGAACCGTTTTTCTCGTCGGACAGCCGCTCCAGCGGTCTGGGTTTGTACATCTGCCGGGAACTGTGCGAGCGCCATGACGCGTCACTGATCTACCAGCGCACGGTACGCAATGCAAGAGGCCAATCCACCGAGGGCAACGAGTTTGTCGTCACATTCAGGCGCGCCGAATCGCCGGATAATCCCCCATTGGCAGAAATTACCCCCACCCCATGGCAACCCACGCTGTACTGAGCAACGCGCAAATTCTGGTCATCGACGATGAACCCGATCTGCGTACGCTGTATGAACTTACGCTGCTGCGTGAGGGCTACCGGGTGGACACGGCCGGTAGCGTGCAGGAAGCCCTGCAGTTGCTCAACGCCCAACGCTTTGACGTAGTCATCACCGACATGCGCCTGCCCGATGGCCTGGGTATCGAGATCCTGAGCCATATGAAGACGCAGCACCGCTCCGAGCGCAGCATTGTCATCACGGCGCATGGTTCGGCGGAAAATGCGGTGGAGTCGCTAAAGGCGGGGGCTTTTGACTACCTGACCAAACCGGTTGACCTGAAGCAATTCCGTACCGCCATCGCATCGGCAGTCCAGGGCACAGCCCCTAAAGCCGGGCCCGCCAGACGTGCCACTGACGCCCGACTAACCGAACCAGCGGATGCCAACGGTCACGGCCAACGGGCGCTCGCCAAGTTGGCAGGCGAGTCGGTGGTCATGCGCTGCGTCAAAGACCGCATTGTCAAAGTCGCCCGTAGCATGGCGCCTGTATTGATTCGCGGCGAATCCGGAACGGGCAAGGAGCTGGTGGCAAGCGCCCTGCACGCCACAAGCCACCGCGCAACTGGGCCTTGGGTTGCGGTAAATTGCAGTGCCATTCCCGAGAATCTCTTGGAGACCGAATTCTTTGGCGCCAAGAAAGGTGCCTTCACAGGCTCGGTGCAGGACCGTGAAGGATTTTTCCAGGCCGCAAAAGGTGGAACACTTTTCTTGGATGAAATCGGTGATCTACCGCTGGCCATGCAGTCCAAACTGCTGCGCGCTATACAAGAGCGCTGTGTGCGCCCGGTGGGCTCGAACCAGGAAGAGACAGTGGACGTTCGCATCGTCAGCGCTACGCACAAAGACCTACCCGCTGAAGTAGCGGCGGGCCGCTTCCGTCAGGATCTGTTTTATCGGCTCAATGTCATCGACATCGTCATCCCGCCGTTGCGTGAACGCTGTGAAGATCTACCCGCATTGTGCAACGCACTGTTGGCCCGAATTGCCGAGGAATCGCAAATGGCGGTGCCCGAACTAGCGACGGGCACGGTGGAAGAGCTTTCGCGCCTGCCCCTGTATGGCAATGTGCGAGAGTTGGAAAACCTGTTGCACCGCGCTGTGGCTTTGTGTGATGGAGACACCCTGCGACTAGACGACTTTCAGCCCGGCAACAGCAGAAGTGGCCCCATACCACAGGCGCCAGCGCTGCCCTTGATAGCAGAGTCTGCCATCGCTCCGATTCCCCAGGCCACAGAATCCAGCAACATCAGGTTGCCCACCGACTTACAAGGACACCTGGACCAACAGGAGCGCGAGATTCTGGTCAGGAGCCTGAAAGAAACCAACTTCAACCGCACGATGGCGGCATCGCGCCTGGGCTTGAGTCTGCGCCAGATTCGCTACCGCATTGCACGCCTGAAAATCGATGTCCCTCGCGACGAAGGTCCTGATGAGTGAAAGCGATGCGCCGCACACCAAAGCATGGCAAAACGGCAAGTACCGGTTTGCCCGCTGGCTGGCATCGCCAAACTTCGGCCCTCGGCCTGCGGGAGCACACATAGATCTGGTCGTGCTGCATTCCATTAGTCTGCCACCCGGTGTCTATGGAGGACGGCAAGTACAAGACCTTTTCACTAACCGCTTGGACTGGGAACAACACCCGTATTTCAAGCAGATTGAAGGCCTGCAGGTGTCCACTCATTTCTATGTGCGGCGCACCGGTGAAATCTGGCAATTCGTCAGTTGCGATGCCCGTGCCTGGCATGCCGGCGCATCCCAATACCGGGGGCGCGGCAATTGCAATGACGACTCAATAGGTATAGAACTAGAAGGCTTGGAAGGCGACCGTTTTGAATCAGCGCAGTACGATGCGCTGGCTGCACTGTGTCCCGCCATCGTCCAACATTACCCGATCACCCATATCGCGGGGCATGAACACATCGCGCCCGCCCGCAAGGCAGACCCCGGCCCCGGCTTGGATTGGAAATTGTTACAAAAATTGTTGGGCATGGGAGATCAGTGTTTTCCCGAAGGTGTCTTGCAAAAAACAGCGCGCTGAACTGGAGCACTGGACGGGCACTCGTGCCGCTGTTTCATCGCGGCCCAATTGCTGACTTCCCCGTAAGGCACCGCTCCATGCGGTTCTTCAAGCCAAACCCTTTCGCAAGGCGCATATAGATTGGCTTGACCAAGGCACAGCACCGGCGAATGAGGGCTGCGCGCCGTCATCTATCCGCCCGTGCGACCGGCAACACCGCATGCTGCCGTGCAGCACTTTTTACAGACCTTCGACTCAACGGCACATTTAGCACGGGTACACTACCGGTAGTGGCTTGCAAGCACTTCACACCCCATATATAGTGTGCCCTGTCTATCGCCGACATATCGACAGCACCCGTATCGGAGTCGGCCATTGCGCCTTGCAAAGTCCAAAAAAATAGACATTTAGACGAGGATATTCATGCAATCTGTTTCGAGCACCGCCGCACACCCATCTACTGCCATGCTGACTACCCAAAGCGATATGGCAACCGAAGGCACAAGTGCCAATCACCTAGCGCATTACCAGATCATTCGCCGCAACGGCGCAGTTGTACCCTTTGAACCCAACAAGATCGCTGTGGCCATGATGAAGGCCTTTCTGGCTGTGCACGGCACCCAGGGCGCAGCGTCCGCCAGCGTGCGCGAAGTGGTCGAGGCGCTGACCCAGCAGGTCATCCGCGCGCTGATGCGGTCACGCCCGGGCGGGGGCACCTTCCATATTGAAGACGTGCAAGACCATGCTGAGTTGGGACTGATGCGCGGTGGCCACCATGAAATCGCGCGAGCCTATGTGCTGTACCGCGAACGCCGCGCACAGGAACGCGCCAAGCAAGTCGCCGAAGTTGCGCCGCCTGCGCCGGTACTGCACGCCATCGAAAACGGCCAACGCGTCGTGCTGGACCTGAACCAGCTCAAGACCCTGATCGAGACAGCTTGTGCTGACCTGGGGGCCGATGTCAGCGCCGGCCCCATCTTTGCCGAGACCATGCGCAATCTGTACGACGGCGTACCCATGGAAGAGGTCTATAAAGCCTCCATTTTGGCTGCCCGCACGCTGATTGAAAAGGATCCTGACTACACCTTCGCCACGGCGCGCCTGCTATTCCACACCATCTCCCGTGAGGTACTGGGCCGCGATGTGGCCCCAGCCGACATGGCTGACGCCTATACCGATTATTTCCCGGGCTTTATCAAGCGTGGTGTGCATGCCGAGTTGTTAGACGAACGCCTGATGCAGTTCGACCTGCCAAGATTGGGCGCCGCCCTCAAGGCCGAGCGCGACATGCAGTTTGATTACCTGGGCCTGCAGACCCTGTATGACCGTTACTTCCTGCACGAGGGAAAGACCCGCATCGAACTGCCACAGGCCTTCTTTATGCGTGTGGCCATGGGCTTGTCTCTCAATGAGATTGACCGCGAAGTACGCGCCATCGAGTTCTACGAAGTACTGTCGCGCTTCGACTTCATGTCCAGCACACCCACGCTGTTCAACAGCGGTACGCGCCGCTCACAGCTGTCGAGCTGCTACCTGACCACCGTGCCGGACGACCTGGACGGCATTTACGAATCCATCAAGGAAAACGCCCTGCTGTCTAAGTTCGCCGGCGGCCTGGGCAACGACTGGACCCGCGTGCGGGCCTTGGGCGCACACATCAAAGGCACCAATGGCGAATCGCAAGGCGTTGTCCCCTTCCTCAAAGTCGTGAATGACACAGCCGTCGCTGTCAACCAGGGCGGCAAGCGCAAGGGCGCGGTATGCACCTACCTGGAAACCTGGCACTTGGACATAGAAGAGTTTCTGGAGCTGCGCAAGAACACCGGCGATGACCGCCGCCGCACGCACGACATGAATACGGCCAACTGGATCCCCGATCTGTTCATGCGCCGTGTCATGGAAAAGGGCACCTGGACATTGTTCTCACCCAACAACGTGCCCGACCTGCATGACCTGTTTGGTGCTGAATTTGAGAAGGCCTATGTGGCCTACGAAGAAAAGGCTGCGCGCGGTGAAATCAAGCCTTCACGTACCCTGCAAGCCAGTGACCTGTGGCGCAAGATGCTGACCATGCTGTTTGAAACCGGCCATCCGTGGATCACGTTCAAGGATGCTTGCAATGTGCGCTCGCCCCAGCAGCACGCAGGCGTGGTGCACTCCAGCAATTTGTGCACAGAGATCACACTCAACACCTCGGACACTGAAACTGCCGTCTGCAACCTGGGCTCAGTCAACCTGCGCCAGCATTTGAAAATAGCACCCGACGACTCCACCAGCGGTTCTGTCCTGGACCACGACAAGCTCAAACGCACCATCGCCACGGCCATGCGCATGCTGGACAACGTCATCGACATCAACTATTACGCCGTCAAGAAGGCGCGTGATTCCAACCTGCGTCACCGCCCGGTCGGCCTGGGTGTCATGGCCTTCCAGGACAGTCTGTATGAGCTACGCATCCCCTACGCCAGCGAAACCGCTGTGAAGTTTGCCGACGAGTCCATGGAAGCCATCAGCTACTACGCCTACTGGGCCTCGACCGAACTGGCCAAGGAGCGGGGCAGGTATTCCACGTTCAAGGGTTCGCTGTGGGACAAAGGCGTGCTGCCGCTGGACACGCTGGGCATGCTGTCCAGCGCCCGCGGCGGCTACGTAGAAGTGGACCGTTCGTCCACACTGGACTGGAATGCGCTGCGCAACAAAATTGCACAAGACGGCATGCGCAACTCCAACTGCGTGGCCATTGCCCCAACGGCGACGATCTCCAACATCATCGGTGTGGATGCTTCCATCGAGCCCAGCTTCGGCAACCTGTCGGTCAAGTCCAATTTGTCCGGCGAATTCACCGTCATCAATGGCTACCTCGTCAAAGACCTGAAGCGCCTGGGCCTGTGGGACGACGTGATGGTGATGGACCTGAAGCACTTTGACGGATCACTCGGCCCCATCGACCGCGTTCCCGCCGAAATCAAGCAACTCTATGCCACCGCCTTCGAGGTGGAAACGCGGTGGCTGGTCGAAGCCGCCGCTCGCCGCCAGAAGTGGATTGACCAAGCACAATCACTGAACATCTACATGGCAGGCGCATCGGGCAAGAAACTTGACGAGACCTACAAACTCGCGTGGCTGCGTGGCCTGAAGACCACCTATTACCTGCGCACAATGTCCGCCACCCACGCTGAAAAATCAACGGTGACTGCGGGCAAGATGAACGCAGTTTCCTCTGGCATTGACGCCAAAGGTTCTATCCGCTCGTCGAATGCATTGGAGACGGCGGCCGCTGCAGCACAAATGCAAATGGAGATGGCCACCAACGCTGCGACCGACATCAAATTTTGTGGCGTGGATGATCCAACATGCGAGTCATGCCAGTAGATGCAAGCGACACATTGCACGCGATGCGATGCTATTGAGCAACACAAATTTGCAGTGAAGTGCATGATTACTTTTCATTTCATTTCACTGCTCTCATAATCCGCAGATTGGAATTATTTATGTTGACCTGGGACGAAGAAGTCAAGCCCACACCGCTAACAAATTTTGCGTTCACGCCGTCGGCACTTCCGACGGTCGAGCGGGAGCAAAGCACCCCCACAAAGTCCACCGTTCCCGTGCGAATGAAGGCGTCGGACAAGCGCATCATCAACGGCCAGACCGACGTCAACCAGTTGGTGCCCTTCAAATACAAGTGGGCGTGGGAAAAATATTTGGCCAGTTGCGCTAACCATTGGATGCCGCAAGAGGTCAATATGACCCGCGACATCGCGCTGTGGAAAGACCCCAATGGTTTGACAGAGGACGAGCGCCGCATCATCAAGCGCAACCTCGGCTTTTTTGTCACCGCCGATTCACTGGCTGCCAACAACATTGTGCTGGGTACCTACCGCCACATCACCGCGCCCGAGTGCCGTCAATTTTTGCTGCGTCAAGCTTTCGAAGAAGCCATCCACACCCATGCCTACCAGTACATCGTGGAGTCGCTGGGCCTGGACGAAAGTGAAATCTTCAACGCCTATAACGAGGTGAAATCCATCCGTGACAAAGACCAGTTCCTGATTCCCTTCATCGAAGCGATCATGGACCCCAACTTTCACACCGGCACCCCAGAAGACGACCAGACTCTGTTGAAAAGCCTGATCGTGTTCGCGTGCTTGATGGAGGGCTTGTTCTTCTATGTAGGCTTTACCCAGATATTGGCCATGGGTCGGCAGAACAAGATGACCGGTGCGGCCGAGCAGTACCAATACATCCTGCGCGATGAGTCCATGCACTGCAACTTCGGCATCGACCTGATCAACCAGCTTAAACTGGAAAACCCGCAGTTGTGGACACCCGAATTCAAGGCCGAGATCAAGGTTTTGTTCGAGACTGCCGTAGATCTGGAATACAAGTATGCCGAAGACACCATGCCACGTGGCGTGTTGGGCATGAACGCATCGATGTTCAAAGGCTACTTGCGTTACATCGCTAACCGCCGCGCAACGCAAATAGGCCTGGAAGCCTTGTATCCCAACGAAGAAAACCCCTTCCCCTGGATGAGCGAGATGATCGATCTGAAGAAGGAACGTAACTTCTTCGAAACCCGCGTCATCGAGTACCAATCGGGCGGTGCGCTGTCCTGGGACTGATTAACCGTATGTTTTTTCGAATTTCATCTATCCAACAACAAGTCACAGAGTTTGTGCTGGGTAGGTGTCACCAAGTTCATGTCGCTGGGTATTTGCCCAACCACATGAATCGCTTCTTGCAACCAACTGGCAAGAAGTGCTCTTTGTAAATTGATCAAGGAGAAAATCATGGCAACTGCAAAAAAACCGGCCGCAAAAAAGGCCGCTCCCGCAAAGAAAGCTGCACCAGCGAAAAAGGCTGCACCAGCAAAAAAAGTAGCTGCTAAAAAAGCAGCCCCCGCGAAGAAGGCAGCCCCCGCTAAAAAGGTAGCTGCCAAGAAAGTAGCCGCCAAGAAGGCTGCTCCAGCGAAGAAGGCAGCTCCCGCTAAAAAGGCAGCTGCCAAAAAGGCACCGGCCAAAAAGGCACCGGCAAAAAAAGTAGCCGCTAAAAAGGCAGCCCCAGCGAAGAAGGCGGCTCCTGCTAAAAAAGCAGCAGCCAAAAAGGCTCCTGCTAAAAAAGCAGCAGCCAAAAAGGCTCCTGCTAAAAAGGCAGCGGTAGCCAAGAAGCCAGTCGCAAAAAAGGCAGCCAAAAAGCCGGCTGCGAAGAAAGCCGCGAAAGCACCTGCTGCCAAAGCAGCGACAGCGCCCGCTGCGCCTGCGGCTCAGACTACGCTGAACCCGCAGGCCGCCTGGCCCTTCCCAACCGCCAACAAACCTTAATCAGGTTTTTTGATGGCATTCAAGGCCCGGTACCGCAAGGTCCCGGGCCTTTTTTATGGGTAAAAGGACAGCAGCCGGTAACCCGATATTTTCGCGCCACTAGCATCGGATTTTACCGCAACCGGCAGGGTGGCTACCAATTCGGTCCCCGGCTGCATGGTTTGTTGGCGCCCAAACTCGGTTGCAACAAACACCCTCCTGACCACGGCCTGGTCCTGCATATCCGTCAACGTCAACTCCATAGACGGCGTGGCTACGGCGGTTGGTGCAGTATTTTTCAGAGTAAAGCTCAAACGGTACAGATCAGCGCGCGTCTTGGCAAACGAAGAACTATCGATCACGATGGACTCGATCTGGAGCAACGGAGCAATCTTGCAACCCAAGGCGGAACACAGCGGCTCCAACAGGCGCAGTGCAATAGGTTCGGTCGCGGCTATGCGATCCCGCTCTTGCACGACAACCTGCACCATCAGCCCCACACCCAGCATCAGACCAACCAGCCACAAGCCCGCACGAACGCACGGCCTGTCCCAGGTCGCAGAAACGCTGCGATTGACCATGAAAGTGTGCTGTGACGGCTCCTGTGTGTTCTGCGTGGCAGTCTCCTTGCCTACACGCCGCGGTTTTTCACCGCGCGACATAGAACTTCTTTGCTCGCCCAAGGTGGCTGGCCGGGGTGCGACAACGATCTCTTCAGGCACAGGCTCGATAGGCCGGGAACGTGGAATAACGTCGAGAAATGGTGTTGCGGGGGGTTGTGGCGCGATTCCATCGACATCCGCGGTTATTTGTGCAGCCGACGGCGCTTCCTCGGCGAGCATTGCTGCAGCTTTTACGTCCACCCGTGCTTTGGCCGCAGTCTGCGCGACTGGCGGCGCGACTTTAGAACCAACTGGCGGCACAGACTCCACCGGAGAAGGCGGTGGCGGTGGCGGTGGCGGTTCGGGCCGAGGGTCTTGCGACAACGGGACCATATTGCTATGGGTTGCAGTCTCTGCACGCGCTTGCAGGTTGCTGTTGGCATCAAAGACTTCATTGCATTGGCCACAGCGCACCCAACCATCGGACACGCGCAACTGGTCTGGAACGACCTTGAACATCGTGGCACAGGCGGGGCATCGGGTGATCAGACTGCTCATCAGGATGCCATTGTAGAGAGCCCAGAAAGTCGAACAACGCGTCTACAGTGCGGCGGTCATCAGTATCCAACCGTCTTCACGGTCCGCCACGGCAAGGCGGCATTGAGGAGCGTAGGCTTCGATCAGTTCTTGTGCCTGTCGCTCGAGGATACCGGCCAGCACCAGATGGCCACCGGGCAACACATGAGAGCACAGCAGCGGTGCCAGCACTTTGAGTGGGCTGGCCAATATGTTGGCCAGAACAATGTTGTACAGCCCAATCGCGCGATCTGGAAGTCCCGCCGACAGCGATACGCCATTGGCCGCCGCGTTCAACTCGGTGGACTGGACTGCAGCCGGGTCAATATCCACCGCCACGACGTCAGACGCACCAAACTTCGCAGCGCCAACCGCCAAAATTCCAGAACCACAACCGTAGTCCAATACCCGGCCAACAACCGAGTGGGTCGCGATCCAGCGCAAACACATGCGCGTGGTGGGATGCGTACCGGTGCCGAAAGCCAAGCCTGGATCCAGGCGTATGACTTGTTTTGCCTGCGCCGGTGGTTCATGCCACGAGGGAACAATCCAAAATTCGGGCGTAATGTCCACCGGGGTGAACTGGGATTGCGTCAAGCGCACCCAGTCCTGCTCGGGCACCGGCGCCATGGCCAGAACCTGGCAGGTCTCAAAGAAATCTTGCGCCTTCAGCAAATCCGCAGCCTCCCGCGCCAAGGCCTCGTCGGCAAACAGAGCGGTCACGCGCGAACGCTGCCAGCCGTCTTTGTGCGGCGGCATGCCGGGCTCACCAAACAGCGCCTGCTCGGCATCTGTCTGCGCATCCGCATCTTCCACGCTGACGCTCAACGCGTCCAATGCGACCAGCGCCTCACTCAGATGCTCCACCCGGTCCTCAGGGCACATCAGGCTCAGTTCGAACATGGCCATAGAGGTCAACGCTTGCGCTGGTCCAGCCACTGCTCTAGGTAGTGGATGTTGGTACCGCCATCCATAAACTTGGCGTCCACGAGCAATTCGCGGTGCAATGGAATATTGGTATTGATACCTTCGACCACGGTTTCGGCCAAGGCGGTGCGCATGCGCGCCATGGCCTGCTCGCGGGTATCGCCATGCACAATAATCTTGCCTACCATGGAGTCGTAGTTGGGCGGCACAAAGTAGTTGGTGTACACATGCGAATCGACGCGCACACCAGGGCCACCCGGTGCGTGCCAAGTGGTTACACGACCAGGTGAAGGTGTGAACTTGTACGGGTCTTCGGCGTTGACACGGCACTCGATCGCGTGGCCGCGGATTTCAATCTGACGCTGGGTGAACGGTAATTTCTCTCCGGCCGCTACCATGATCTGGGTCCGCACAATATCAATGCCGGTGATCATTTCTGTGACCGGATGCTCCACCTGGACCCGCGTGTTCATTTCAATAAAATAGAACTCACCGTCCTCATACAGAAACTCAAAGGTCCCGGCACCGCGGTAACCAATTTTCTTGCAAGCGTTGACACAGCGCTCCCCCACCCGCTCGATCAGTTTGCGGTTAATACCCGGCGCAGGCGCCTCTTCTAGAATCTTCTGGTGGCGCCGTTGCATGGAACAATCGCGCTCGCCCAGGTAGACCGCATTCTTGTGCTTGTCGGCCAAGATCTGGATTTCTATGTGGCGCGGGTTCTGGAGAAACTTCTCCATGTAGACCGCTGGATTATTGAATGCAGCTCCAGCCTCCGCTTTGGTCATGGCCACGGCATTGATCAAGGCCGCTTCGGTGTGGACCACGCGCATTCCGCGCCCCCCACCACCGCCGGCTGCTTTGATGATGACTGGGTAGCCAACCGCCTTTGCAATACGCCGGATCAACGCCGGATCGTCGGGCAATTCGCCCTCAGACCCCGGAACGCAAGGCACGCCAGCCCGAATCATGGATTGCTTGGCCGACACCTTGTCGCCCATGATACGGATCGATTCTGGCGAGGGTCCGATGAACTGGAAACCGCTTTTTTCCACCCGCTCGGCAAAATCTGCGTTTTCGCTCAGGAAACCGTAACCGGGGTGTATCGCTTCCGCATCGGTGACTTCGGCCGCAGAAATAATCGCTGGCACATTGAGGTAACTAAGCGCCGAAGGCGCAGGCCCAATGCAGACCGCCTCATCAGCCAGCTTGACATACTTGGCGTCGCGGTCGGCCTCGGAGTAGACCATGACCGCCTTGATGTCCAACTCGCGGCAGGCCCGCTGGATTCGCAATGCAATCTCGCCACGGTTGGCGATCAGGATTTTTTTAAACATGGGAATAGTGCGCGCCCTGCTTACTCAATGATGAACAGCGGCTGGCCGTATTCAACCGCCTGTCCGTTGTCGCACAGGATGCGGGTAATGGTGCCGGACTTGTCGGCCTCAATCTCGTTGAGAATCTTCATGGCTTCGATGATGCAGATGGTCTCGCCTTCTTTGACTACCGAGCCCACCTCCACAAAGGCCTTGGCGCCCGGCGAAGACGAACGATAGAAGGTACCGACCATGGGGGACTTGACGGTATGTCCCGGTGGAACTTCCACCGCCGCCGGTACGATTGCGGGGGGGGGTCCTGCCGGAACTGTGCCCACTGGAGCCTGGTTTTGGGCGTAGATGGGAGCTTGTGCATAGCTGTGAACCACCGCACCGCCTCCCTTGACAATTCTGACTTTGCCTTCTGCCTCAGTGATTTCCAACTCCGAAACATTGGAATCCGATACCAAGTCGATCAAGGTTTTGAGTTTGCGTAAATCCATGTCTTCTCCAACAGCCGTTATTCAGTAGGGGGCGAATTTACAGCAAAAACGTTTCATTTGTAGATAAATCTTTTTATCCACAGACAACGTACGCCAAAATGCAGATGTTAGACGCTTCGATCACGCGCCAAAAACACCCTCGGGTTACCCATCACTGCTTGTTTGTGCGTCATTTTAGACTAAGCAACTTGGTCAGATCGTCAGCATGTAGCCGCCCCATCTTGCGGTACACCACGGCTCCATTGGCGTCGAACACAACTGAAAAAGGCAGACCACCAGCCGCATTACCGAGGCCGCGTACCAAGTCGGCCCCACCCAAACCAGCCATTCCAACGGGAAAATCCAGCGGCTTTTTTTGCAGGAAAGTCTGGACAGCCGCCAATTTGTCGATCGCCAATCCCAATACTTGCCAGCCATTGGACTTATTTTGGCGGTAGAAGTCGTTGATTAAAGGCAGCTCTTCAACACAGGGCGCACACCATGTCGCCCAAAAATTCAGCAACAACGGCTTGCCTTGCAATGCCTGCATTGCCAACTTGCCGCCTTGTGGCGTGTCCCATTGCATGGACCAAAGTCCATCCACCGGCGTTTGAGCCGGTGCCACGGCGGCTACTGGGTTGCGCAACCAAGCGGCGCCCACGCCCAATAGTGCCGCACTGGCCGCGGTAGCACCCAAAAGTAGACGGCGTTTGCGTGCCGGAAGGGCGCCTTCCGGGCTGACGGGATTGGAGTCGATGGCTGTCATGGACGTACATCATGCAGCAAACTGCGCAAAGCTGCCACGCCACCGCGCGGCCGCCTTCCACTCGTGTCGGCGTGCAAGGCGCCACGCAGATCGTCAAAATCGTAGACCAGCAGATGCACGCCAACATGCTCTCCCAGTTCGCTGCAGTAGGCTTGCACGCTCAACGCATCAACAGGCTCACCATGAAAACCGTTCACCGTGCGGGGTTCATAGCGAACCTGCATATCAATAAGACCGATTTCGGCGGATTTGGAGTCATCGCAAAATAATTGCAGGTAAATGTCGGAACGGCGCGTTGCCGTACCGTGCCACACCGCGCCCGCAACGTGCGGACGAAAGCGCTCCAGCCGTTCCATCCATTCCAACGCCAGCAGCCGCAGCGCATGCAATTCACCAGGCTGCGTGTCGGCGCAAAAAATGGCAATGTATTCCTCAACGGCGGCGTCCAACAGCGCGTTGTCCGGCAATGCAGTGCGCATGGACAAGCCCATTTGCTTGACGGCACGGCGCTTGGCCGCGCCATATTCCAGGCCCTCTTCCACGACCATGCGTGCCGCAACGGCGGCCAATTCGTCTTTCAATGCATCCATAGCTGTATTTTGCTCCCGCGACGCAAGGCTTGTGTGCCAGTGAGTGTGCTTCATTTTTGATAGCGGCTCGTGGAGCCTGCACGAGGGCTAGCGGCATAAATTTTGCCTGGCAGCCCGATAGAATGTCTGCATGCATATTCACATTCTGGGCATCTGCGGTACTTTCATGGGCGGCTTGGCCGCTTTGGCGCGTGAGGCGGGCCACCGGGTCACCGGCTGCGATACCGGTGTCTACCCTCCCATGAGTGACCAACTGCGGGCCTTGGGCATTGAGCTGATCGAAGGCTATGGCACCGAACAAATGGCATTCAAGCCCGACATGTTTGTGGTCGGCAACGTCGTTAGCCGGGCCCGCCTGGCGGACGGAACACCCCGCTACCCCCTGATGGAGGCCATATTGGATGCGGGCGTGCCCTACACCAGCGGCCCGCAGTGGCTGGCCGAGCACGTCCTGCAGGGCCGCCACGTCCTGGCGGTGGCCGGTACCCACGGCAAGACCACGACCACGGCTATGCTGACCTGGATTCTGGAAAGCGCCGGGCTGCAGCCAGGTTTTTTGATAGGGGGCGTGCCACTCAATTTCGGCGTATCTGCGCGCCTGGGTGGCGAGGCGACTACGGACTCTGCTCCGTGTCCCCCGCCCGCTTTGCGCGCTCCTCCTTTACCTGCGCAGAGCCTGCAGTCGCCACGCCAACCTGTCTTCGTGATCGAGGCCGACGAATACGACACTGCCTTCTTCGACAAGCGCAGCAAATTCGTGCACTACCGCCCGCGCACCGTCGTGCTGAACAACCTCGAATTCGACCACGCCGACATCTTCGAAAACCTGGCGGCGATCGAGCGCCAGTTCCATCACCTCGTGCGCACGGTACCGGTATCGGGGCGCATTGTTGTCAACGACCTGGAGCAAAGCCTGACCCGCGTGCTGCACCTGGGTTGCTGGAGTGAGCGGCGCACCTTTGGCAGCGCGGTCAGCGATTTCACGGCCCTGGGTGAACCGCATTCGTTTGACGTCCTCCAGGGCGGACAAACGGTTACCCACGTGGAATGGTCGCTGAGCGGCGTGCACAACCAACTCAACGCCCTGGCCGCGATTGCAGCAGCCGAGCATGTGGGCGTGGCGCCCAGCGCAGCGGCGCGGGCGCTGACGCATTTTGAAAACGTGAAACGTCGCATGGAAGTGCGGGCGCGCATTCCCTACGGCGAGCCCCCGCACAACGGCGCAGACACGGCTGTGGTCACCATTTACGACGACTTTGCCCACCACCCCACGGCCATCCGCACCACCATCAATGGCTTGCGCAGGCAAGTTGGCGTTGCTCGCATACTGGCCGTTTTTGAGCCCCGCAGCAACACCATGAAACTGGGCGCGGTCAAATCGCAATTGCCCTGGAGCCTGGAAGAAGCCGACCTGGCCTTCTGCCATACGGGCGGTTTGGATTGGGACGCTCAACAAGTACTGGCCAGCATGGGCGCACGGGCGTTCGTGGGCGATAGCGTCGACGCCGTCATCGCCCAGGTGTTGGCACAAGCACTGCCGGGAGACCACATTCTGTGCATGAGCAACGGCGGGTTCGGCGGCATCCACCTCAAGCTGTCGGAGGCCCTCACTCACCGCCAAGCCCAAGACCCTCATAGGTAATACTGCAGCGTAGACGGGACCGAGCCTGTACCGTTAGCATCAAAGCCCCGCCCTGTACGGACTTACCAATGCACACGCTTTTCCAAGACAACAGCCCGCAAGGGGCACTACGCAACAAGGTCGTCAGCGCGGCAGAGGCGGTTCGCCTGATCCACGACGGTGACACGGTGGCCACCGGTGGCTTTGTGGGCATTGGTTTTGCGGAAACGGTGGCCGTGGCGTTAGAACAGCGCTTTCTGGAAACCGAGGCGGAGACCGGCACCGGCGCTCCACGTAACCTGACCTTGGTCTACGCTGCCGGCCAGGGCGATGGCGCCTTGCGCGGGCTCAACCACCTGGGACATGCAGGCATGGTCAAACGGGTGGTCGGCGGCCACTGGGGTCTGGTACCCGCGCTGCAAAAGCTGGCCATTGCGAATGCGATTGAGGCATACAACCTGCCGCAAGGGGTGATCGCGCATCTGTTCCGCGACATCGCCGCCGGCAAACCCGGCACGTTGACGCACGTCGGCATTGACACCTTTGTAGACCCCCGCTGGGGCGGCGGCAAGATCAATGCCTGCACCACGGAAGATCTGGTGCGGTTGATGGAGGTCGATGGCAAAGAATACTTGTTCTACAAGGCCTTTCCCATTTCGGTAGGCATCATCCGCGCGACGACCGCCGACCCCGATGGCAACCTGACCATGGAACGCGAAGCCCTGACGCTTGAGGCGTTGGCGATTGCGATGGCGGCGCGCAATTCGGGCGGAATCGTCATCGCGCAGGTCGAGCGCATTGCCGAGCGCGGCACGCTGCACCCCCGTATGGTCAAGGTGCCAGGCATCATGGTCGACGCTGTGGTCTTGGCTACCCAGGCGGCACACCATATGCAAACCTTTTCCGAGCAGTACAACGCAGCGTATTCCGGCGAAATACGCGTGCCGCAGGACTCATTTCCCACGATGCCATTGTGCGAACGCAAGGTGATTGCCCGCCGCGCCGCGCTGGAGCTGCGCCCCAACAGCGTGGTCAACCTCGGCATTGGCATGCCGGAAGGCGTGGCCAGCGTGGCTGCCGAAGAAAAAATCATCGACCTGGTCACACTGACCGCAGAGCCCGGCGTTATTGGCGGTATTCCCGCCAGTGGCATGAGCTTCGGTGCAGCGACCAATGCGCACGCGGTGATTGACCAACCCAACCAGTTCGATTTTTACGACGGCGGCGGCCTGGACATCGCGGTGCTGGGCTTGGCCCAGGCCGACGCACACGGCAACCTCAACGTAAGCAAATTCGGACACCGTCTGGCCGGCGCCGGGGGTTTCATCAACATCAGCCAGAACGCCAAAGCTGTGGTCATGGTCGGCACCTTTACTACGGGCGGACTGGATATCCGGCTGGACAACGGGCGGCTGCAGATTCGCAACGAGGGCAGCACGCGCAAATTTTTGAAAGCGGTAGAACACCGCACCTTTAGCGGCCGTGAGGCCTGCAAACGCGGCCAACGTGTGCTGTACGTGACCGAACGCTGCGTGTTCCAGCTCAAACCCGATGGAGCAGAAGGCAGTATGGAGCTGATCGAAGTTGCGCCCGGCATTGATCTGGAACGCGACGTGTTGGGGCAAATGGATTTCATGCCCTCCATCAGCCCACAGCTGCGCCTGATGGATTCGGCCTTGTTTGAAGACGCCAACATGGGTCTGCGCGAACGCCTGCTGGCAACCCCCATGGCCAAACGCTTTGAACTGGACCGCGAGCACCGGATGTTGTTCATCAATTTTGAAGGCCTGTCGGTAGATATGCCCGGTGACATCAGCGTCATTGAACAGCTGCTCACTGCCCTGTTGGAGCCCCTGGGCCAGCGCGTCGCCGTGGTGGTCAACTATGACAGTTGCAGCATACTGCCGCCTCTGATCGACGAATACTCTGCAATGGTCAAACGCCTCAGCGACCGGTTCTACAGCCGGGTTACCCGTTACGGCACGGGCGGCTTCTTGAAGGCGCGGCTGGAAGCGCTCATACCCATCGGCGACTGATGCGGCGACGCTTCGCGTTGCCAACGTCGCGCCGCAAAAGACAGCACACATCGGCTTTTGGCACCGACGATTCACTTAAATGCACCTATAGCCCTCGTGGAATAAGGCCATAACGCTATCAAAATAGGAGTAAATGTATTTACACAAGGCTGTAAATACGAGTTTCTACGTAAAGAATGTCATCACCAGGCCCAGCCTGCGCCAGCACTTGTAAAATCGGCGGTCTACTTCTTCTAGGTGGTTTCTTCATGCTTCTTTCTTCCCTACGCCAGGCATTCGCTGCTCTGATGGTTGCCGTGCTGGTTTCTGCCTGTGGCGGCGCAGGCAGTTCGGCACCACCGCCCGCCGGTGGCATCACCGTAGCGCCGGGTGACGGCTCCGCTACCATCACATGGACCATGGTGCCCGGCGTGAAATACTGGCTCTTTTACGCGCCAGCCCCCAGTATCAACACCAACGACTGGACCAACCTGCCTTTGAGCCGTGCGCTGATGAATGTCACGTCTCCCTATGTGCTGACCGGTCTGTCCAACGGCTTCACCTATTCATTCACCGTCAATGGCCGCAATGGCGATGGCCCTGGCGGCGCAGGCAGTCCTTCGGTATCGACGGTACCGCGTCCGGCCGGCGGAACCTGGAAAGCTGGCGGATCCCTGGGCAGCAACACCATACGCAACCTCACCTATGGCACCAGCAGTGCCGACTCGCTGGGCTATTATTTTGCCGTGGGCGATGGTGGCAGTGCCTACCGCAGTACCGATGGTTTGACCTGGACTGGCTTGGCAGCACCCGCCGCCGCCACGCTCAACGCCACGCTCTATACGTTCAACAAATTCATCGTCGTAGGTGCCAATGGCAGTGCCACATACGGTACCAATATGACCACCTGGAGCGTTGCACCGACGGGCACAACGGCCAATCTCAATGCGGTTGCCAGCAACGGCACGCTGGCCATTACGGTCGGCGACGGCGGCACCATTCTGTCGTCACTGGACGGTATCTTGTGGACTGCGGTAGCGTCACCCACTACCAGCAACCTGTACGGCGTCGTCTATTCCTCGAATGGCGTATGGACGGCCGTGGGCGCAGCAGGAACGCTGCTCACCAGCACCAATGGCACAGCCTGGACCGCCGTGGCATCGGGCACCACCGCCCAACTGCGTGCAGTCGCGGTCCAGCAGACTACGAGTGGCAGTGCCATTGTCGCAGTGGGCAATGGCGGCGCCGTGGTGCGCAGCGCGGATAACGGCGTCACCTGGGCAGCCCAAAGCTCCGGCGTCAGCGCCAACCTGCTCGCGCTGAACGCAACGTCCAACCAAATCCTGGCGGTTGGCGCCGGTGGCACGGTGGCCACCAGCCCC
>JANXVI010000276.1 GCA_025351745.1 Rhodoferax sp. | reverse complement strand
TTTGGAGTGCGCAGAAACTGATCGCTGGAATCGAGACTATGCACATGGTGAAGAAGGGGCAGTTGCACTGCCCCGGTGGGCACGCCATGTCCGCAGCCCAGAAATTCTACAGCCTTGCGTTCTGATTTTCAACGCGCCACGCGGCTTTGTTGGGCCGGTAAACGTTATTGCGACAGTACCGTTGCACTGCCCCGGCGGACAAGCCATGTCCGCAGCCAACCAGTTCTACAGTCTGGCCGCTTGAACATTAGCCCTATCGACCAACTTTATTCGGCTCGACGCCACTATCGCAACACAACCCTCAGTGGCATCAATTTACGCGGTGTGTTCCGATTTCCGGTGGAGCGATATGCGGCAGATTTGATGCCCTCGCTGTCACCGCCGATAAATGCAGCCGTTGGCTGAAACCGACCACGGTTTGACGCCGCGTAATCCAGATTGAAAAGTAGTCTGAAAAACCAATGGAATCAATGATCTCCTATTGAGACCCTACGCCAGTGTTGGAATCCAAACCGGGACAAATTGCAGTGAAAACAAATCGACCCCTATCTGGTGTGCCAATACCCATGAAAACCCTATTCGTCCCTGCGAGAGACCCATACGCATCTATTACATATGCCACCCACTGTAGGATTCCATCTAGCGTTGCTTGTCCACCTGGTCACCCTGCCGGTGGCCAGGTGCTGCATAGCCTGCGGCCAGCACCAGCTTGGCCATTGCGTCGTCCACCGTAGTCTTGCCGTTGTTCCAAAACTCGCTGACAGCGGCGCGCAGCGCAGCCTGTGCGGCTGTTGAAACCGCCATGCCATGGGCAACCGAGGGCACCAGGGTATCGGCCTTGGATGCTGCCACAAAATCCTTGCTGGAAGCCTTGGCGCAAGCATCGAACTTGTCCATGTCCATATGCAAACGCGCCGGTATGGAGCCTTTGCGCAGATTGAATTTTTCTTGAAAGTCCTGCCCCATCAACAAATACGCCAGATACCCCTGGGCCTTTTGCGCCTCCCAGGCTTTTAGCTGGAACATCGCAAATGAATCCACGTTGAAGGTGTACGCATTGGCCGTACCCGGCGCGGCCGAGCAACTGAAATCCACGCCGGGTTGTTGTCCCGCGGCCAGAAATTCGCCTTTGGCCCAGTCGCCCATGAACTGAAACCCGGCCTTGCCCTTGATGACCATGTCGGTTGCTACATTCCAGTCACGCCCCGGGGCTTTGTCGTCCACATAGGATTTGAGCCGGCGGAACACGTCCAAGGACTGGCGCATGGTGTCGCTCGTCAATGCGCGTTTGTCCAACTGGACCAGTGCGCTGTTGTAAAACGCAGCTCCGCCCACGCCTAACACTACGGACTCGAACACCGTGAAGTCCTGCCAGTCCTGGCCACCATGGGCAATGGGGATAAAACCGGCGGCCTTGATCTTGTCAGCCGCGGCAAAGAATGCGTCGTAGGTCGTGGGCAATGCCGTGACACCGGCCTTATTCAACACCGCGGAGTTGGCCCACAGCCAATTGACACGGTGCACATTGACGGGCACTGCGACATAGTGACCCTTGTGCTTCATCTGGTCTGCAATGACCTTGGGCAACAAGTTGTCCCACTTCTCAAACGCCGCCATCGCGTCCAGATTGGTCAGCACGTTCAGGTTGGCCCATTCCTGGATAGAGGGGCCTTTGATCAATGCTGCTGCCGGTGCGGTACCACCTAGCACACGCTGCTTGAGCACCACCATGGCGTTTTGCCCGCCGCCGCCGGTCACGGTAAAGTCTTTCCAGCTATGACCACGGTTAGTCATCATGCTCTTGAGTTCTGCCAGCGACTTGGCTTCGCCGCCTGAGGTCCAGTAGTGCAAGACCTCCACTTCGCCAGCCTGGCCCGCCGTGCAGGCCAACAGCGCCATGCATGCCAATACGCCACGCGCGGTGAGCATGCTCCTGCGCATGGCGTCAACCGCGTGCATGGCTGCGAACGCAAACATTCCTGCCGTTAACATCGTGTCTCTCCCCAAAGGTTAGCTGTTATGGACCCTGAGGGCCATACGGTCATCTTAATTAATTGTTAATTAATAAAGATGCTGCGCCTAGTGGGGATTTCCCTCGACTCCTGCTTCTACACCGCACACCTGGCAAGAATGGGTTTTGTCGCAATAGTGGGATCTGGCCGAAAGAAGCCGCATTTGCAGCCTGCTGATCAAGCGGCAAGGCTGTAGAACTGGTTGGCTGCGGACATGGCTTGTCCGCCGGGGCAGTGCAACTGCCCCTTCTTGATCATGTGCATGGTCTCGATACCTCCATTGAGGATTCGAGCACTCCAAAACGATTTGAATCCAAGCATCGGTCGGGTGATCCGTTTGACGGCCCGATGGTCTTGCTCGACGATGTTGTTGAGGTATTTGTTCTGGCGCATCATGATGTCGACACAGGCGTCAGTCTTGACACTTTCAATGGCGGCCGTGTTGGCCCGACTCTTGTCGATGGTGATCTTCTCAGGCACGTCGTGCAGGTTGATGGCGCGTTCCAGAAAACGACGCGCTGCGGCCAGATCTCGCCTGGCAGTGAGCAGAAAGTCCACCGTATCGCCGTCACGGTCAACGGCGCGGTACAGGTACTTCCACTGGCCAGCCACTTTGATGTAGGGGTGAGTAAGCCTTGGGGGTTTCACCCGAAGCCTCTCGCAGAACCGTGCGTAAATCTCTCGATTTACACGGCTCCCGTTATCCAACCTATGCTCCATGGGTCCGCCAGTGGTCGAACAGCCTCGGGCGTGCTTCCCTGATCTTTTGCAGCCACTCCTCACCGCGTCGCTTGTGGCGTCCGTAGACGAAGGTAAATCTGGGTCTTCCGCACATTGTGTGACGCTCAACGGCAGGGATAAGGCGCCTGGCACCCGGCGGCACGTTCCGGGGCCCAAGGCTGATCGCGTGTTGTGTCTGGAGGATGCAGGCGAGTGTGCCCACCGATGACAATATGAGACCGTGCGACTCGGGCGCTGGCACGTTCAACTGATGTCGCAGCGCCTGCAGGGTCAGGATGGCAGATGTTCGCGCTGACAGGCGGTCTTTGATGCCCTGGCGCACGGTGCTGGAACGTCAACGACGCCACCAGGTACGCTGATTCAGTTGCCTGCGCCGAGTCGCCTTTGCGAACGACCGTGGCATCAGTTCGGCTTCAATACCCGCAGCCGTAGCAGCTGGACGCTTGCGCGGCCGTACATCTGACGCTTCAGGAACTTAAGACGGTTGACATGCCCCTCGGTCTACCCGTTGCTCCAGGGCAGGGTGAAGGCCGCGCGTACCGCCGGCAGGTCTGCCCGCAGGCTTGCAGCGAAGCGTTGAAGTTCCGATACACCACAGTTCTCAAGCTTCTTCAGCCACCGATCGAACTGTCCGGGCCGGCGTCGATGCATCAAGCCAAGGAATTCGCGCGTGACGCTGCGCACCACGCCGACTTTGGGCTCCAGCTTGCACAGTTCCTGGATGAATCGTTCGTGTTCATCGCCCTGGGTCTTGTCCGGGTTGAGTTTCTTCCAGCCTGCCAGCCACCCAAAGACCCGTCGAACGGAGGGACAAGCCATCGTGCGAACGGACGCTTGAACGAGCGGCTCCTTTCCCACGGGAGACATCAAGCGCACGACACAATCATGCACGGTCCCACGACTGCCCGTGTAGCCTCGGGCACGAAGCTCCAGCCACAGCAGTCTGGGACTGTGGCAACCCTGTGCGATGCGTGCCTCGATATACTCTCGGTGTTCGTCCAGAGGCGTCGGGCCGCGCGCCCTGGGAGCCCGCTCTGGGAACGCACCCGCCGTGATCCACTGTTTCACCGTGCGTTGGTCGATGCTCACCTCATGTGCGATCCTCTTCATCGTGCCGCCCTGCGCGTGCAGGGCCTTCACCTTCTCGTAGCGGGCCAGGCGGGCTGCGCGCCGGTCATCGCTTAGTCGCTGCCACCCCCGCAGCGCCGTGCCTAGCGGCAGCCCTTGGCGGCCCAGCTGAACACGACCCACCTCGACCTGTTGTGCGGCTTGGCGAAGCTGTGGGCCCAGACGGTGCAGCAGCTTCTCAACGTTGTCGCGCAAGTTAGTCAACAGGTGCCAGCGGTCAGCGACCTGCACTGCTTCAGGCAACACCAACTCAACTGCCTCAGAGTAGGCGCTGGCTCTATCGCGCGCAACAATTTGGATGGTGGGATTTGCGCGCATCCAGTCGGCCACGGCCACGCCGTCGCGCCCGGCAAACACCTCGATCGGTTCACGGCGCTCCAGGTCAACGACGATCGTCCCGTAGTGGTGACCCCGTGCGATCGCCCAGTCGTCTATCCCGATGATCCGAGGAGGGGTTTTGCGCTCTTTCGCGCCCACTCGGCGCAGTTCTCGGAGCACTGTGGCCGCACTGGACCGAATCCCCAACTCCGCACCGAGCCGAGCAGCCGCGTTCCCGCCCAGGGCATAGCCCAGCGCCCGAAGTGCTCTAGCGTGCGTGTGGGTGCGCTGTTGATGACGTCCAGCCAGTGCGTGGATGTCCTCGCAAAAGGTGCGCCGCTGGCATTCCAGGTTTGGGCACTTGAAGCGATGAATCTCCACCGAAAGGACGACCTGCTGTTCGATGCTCGGACGTTCTGCCAGGTGCCGGATGTAGCTGCCGTGAATCCGGTTGCTCCAGCTATGGCACACCGGACATGGCGCAACGCGAACTGTGCTACAGGCCTCAACCCTGATTGAGTCGTCACTGCAGTCTAAGTGGACGACACGCTTGCCGATCGCAGCGAGCGATCTGCCAATTCCGTCTAGGAAACTGTTCATACAGACTATGAACCCGCCGGTTCGATCTGGTTCCCCAGGGGCGTCACACAAAGTGCGGAAGACCCACATTTACCTTCGTCTACGTCAGTGCTTCCAGTTGTGGGCGTTTGACATCCTTACCTGATGCCTTGTCGGTGAAAGTGCGGTCAACCTTGACGCCCTCCAGTTGTCGATCCGGGTTCTGGTCGAAGGTGCTGACCCGGATGTACCCAATGCGCTGTCCAGTCATAGAATTCCCTGCAAAATGTCAGGGAAGACTCTATGACCTTTAACGCGATGTGTCAACAAATTCAATTTTCAATCCTATCCTGACGCAATTTACACGGGGAATCTGACATCAGGATAGGGTATAGGCAAACATGACATATCAGCGACGGTGGAAAACGCAAAAGGGTGGATCTGATATTCTTCGATCGGGCACCATCAATCGGTGACAGCCGGCAGCTTCACGGTATTCCGTGATAACTCGGGACTCGCACTTGTACTAGCAGTGGCTTGACTTGAACAGGCTTCGCCCGAAGCCTCCGGCAGTCGGCCCGTGGCACCTCGCATGCATGCGTGTCGGCGCGATGCCATACCATGACGCTGAGCCGCTACGTTGATTCAAAACCGCGCGAGTCGCGCGGCAGCGCCGAATAGGTTCTCGATCGGCTCGGGTCTGTGCAGCAAGAATCCTTGCGCATAGTCGATGCCGATCTCCCGGATGCGCGCCAGCACTTCCGTCCGGTCCACGAACTCAGCAACTGTCTTGACCCCTATCACCCGGGCCACGTCGACGAAACAGCGCACGGCGGCGGCGTCCAGGGGGTCGTCAATTATGTCGCGGATGAAACTGCCGTCGATCTTCAGTAGATCGACCTTGAGGCTCTTCAGGTAGCCGAACGACGAAGCCCCGGCCCCGAAGTCGTCGAGCGCTACCCTGGCCCCAAGAGCGCGGACCTGTTCGATGAAGATGGCGGCATCCGCCATATTGGTGACGGCGGCGGTCTCCGTGATCTCCAGGCAGATGCGCCGGCAGACCGCGCTGCCGGCTTCGGTCAACGAGTCGACGGCATACTGGTGAAACTCCCGGTCGCCCACCGACTGCCCTGATAGGTTTATGCACAGAGTGTCGAGAGCATTTATATCTGGCATGGCCTGAATCTGCTGCACGGCGCGCTTGAATACCCAGCAGTCGATGCGCGTGGCCATGTGGAAGCGCTCTGCAGCCGGCAGGAAGGCCGCTGGTTGGATCAGGCTGCCATCACTGTCTAGCATGCGAATTAGTACTTCCGCGTGCAGCCCCATGAGCCCCTCGCAAAGTGCTTCGATGCGCTGCGCATAGAGAACGAACCGGTCTTCATCCAGCGCCTGCTCTAGGCGCGTGGCCCACTGCATTTCGCGCATCGACCGCTGGGTACTCAAGCGCGCCGTGCAGCTGATTCAGGCCATGCCGGATGTAAATGCTCTCGACACTCTGTGCATCAACCTATCAGGGAACTCGGTGGGCGACCGGGCGTTTCATCGGTATGCCATCGACGCGTTGGCCGAAGCCGGCAGC
>JANXVI010000271.1 GCA_025351745.1 Rhodoferax sp. | reverse complement strand
GCCCGAACGTCGGCAGCAGCGCCGCTGGTTTATTACGTGTTTGACATACCGTTCCATGCAGGGCATGACCTGCGTGACGTGCCGCTGGTGGAACGTCGGGCCCTGCTGCAGAAGCTCCTGGCCAACAACAAGGCCACCAACATCCGGTTCAGCGACGCATTCGATGCGCCGTCAAAAGACCTGATGGTGTCGGCCTGCAAGTTGGGGTTTGAGGGGTTGATTGGCAAACGCAGCGACTCGCCCTACCAGTCGCGCCGCTCATCCGACTGGATCAAACTCAAATGCGGCCAGCGGCAGGAGTTTTTGATTTGCGGTTACACCGACCCGAAAGGCGCACGCCATGGCCTGGGCGCCTTGCTGCTGGGGCTGCATGACGACCAGGGCCGTCTGCAGTACGCCGGCAATGTGGGCAGCGGCCTGGACGACAGCACGCTGATCGCCCTGACCCACAAGCTTGAGAAAATCAGCCTGCCCGCGAGCCCCTTTGACGCCGGCGTGCGCGTTCCTGGCAAGCCGCATTGGGTCAAACCACTGCTTCTGGCTGAAGTGGCGTTTGCCGAGTGGACTGCCACAGGCCGGGTCCGGCATGGTGTTTTTCGCGGTCTGCGGTCAGACAAAAAACCGCAGACCATCACACGGGAGAAGGCAGTGGCCAGTGATTCCCTCCAAGCCGTTACTGACAAAGCGCACCGTCCCCGCCTGCCCGCCTCAGTGCGCATTACCCACGCCGAGAGAGTGATCGACACTTTCAGCGGTCTGACAAAGGCAGAGCTGGTGCAACACTATGCGGCGGTTGCGCAGCTCATGCTGCCACACTTGAAGGGCCGGCCAGTGTCACTGGTACGCGCACCCTCGGGCGTGGACGGCGAGCTGTTCTTTCAAAAACATGCGAAAGCCAGCGAACTCCCCGGGATCAAACGCCTGAATCCCGCATTCGATCCTGGGCATGAGGCGCTGCTTGAAATCGGCAGCGTCACCGGTTTGCTGTCGGCCGTGCAGATGAACACGCTGGAATTCCACACCTGGAACGCCACCACCACGGCGGCGGCAAGTTCGATCAACAAGCCGGACCGCATGACATTTGACCTCGATCCGGGCGAACACGTCAATTGGCAGCAGATGCAGGAGGCAGCCACGCTGGTGCGCACGCTGGTCGAGGAAGTGGGCTTGCAGGCGTTTTTAAAAACCAGCGGCGGGAAGGGACTGCATGTGGTGGTTCCACTCAAGAAACAGCACGACTGGGACACGGTCAAAAGCTTTTCCCAGGCCCTGGTGCAGCATCTGGCCAAGACGATTCCGCAGCGCTTTGTGGCCAAAAGTGGCCCGAAAAACCGCATCGGAAAAATATTTGTCGACTACCTGCGCAACGGCTTTGGTGCCACCACGGTGACGGCGTGGTCGGCGCGCGCAAGACCTGGCATGGGCGTGTCTGTGCCAGTGGCATGGGACGAGCTGTCAGGTTTGACAAGCAGCGCCCACTGGACGGTGCGGAACATCTCGGGCAGGCTAGCCTTCGGGAACACCCCCTGGACCGGGTACACCGGCGCGTCCCGCTCGCTCACCGCCGCCATGAAACTGCTGGGGTTTAAGGCCGCCTGAACAAATCAGCGCCAGAGCGCGTGCATGGCCTTCCCAAAACCATCGGCAAGCTGGGGCCACAAGGCCACCTGGACCTCGGGCCCGACCACCCTTGCGCCCTGGACGATTGGATTACCTGCGACAAAAACCTCACTGAAAGGTGCAGTGGGACTAGAAAATACCAGCCCGTCCAGGCAGTAGTCTGAAGGCAGTCCCAGCAACGCGGGCGATCGAACATCAAGGCTCACAAAGTCGGCGCGATGGCCGGCCGCGATGCCACCTTGCACCAGCCCGCTGGCTTGCTGGCCGCCTGCGAGCGCAGCTTCAAAAAGCGCGGCGGCGCTGCTCGCGTGGTTAGATACGCGCGCCACGATGTTGCGCTGGCGCAGGCTCAGGCGCTGCGAGTATTCAAGCAGCCGAAACTCTTCTGGCCAGCTGCGGGTGACGTGGCTGTCTGAACCGATCGACCAGCGCCCGCCTGCTGCTGCATAGGTCGGCAAGTCGAACACGCCATCGCCCAGATTGGCCTCGGTGGCGGCGCAAATGACAATCGCAGCGCCACTGGCGTGTACGCCCTGCAGCTCGGCGGATGTGGTGTGGGTCGCGTGCACAAGGTTCCAGCGGGCATCGACTTCGGTGTGGTCAAGCAGCCATTCGATGGGTCGCTGGCCGGTGTGAAGCATGCAGTCGTCCACCTCTTGCGTTTGTTCGGCGATATGAATGTGCACCGGCAGCCCGGCATTTTTGGCACTCGCAGCCAACTCAAACAGCGCTGGCGGGCTGGCAGCACGCAGGGAATGGATGGCGACGCCGCAGTTGATGCGCGGGTCTTGAGCGGTTTGGCGCTGGATGTCTTCAACCACCCGCATCACGCTGTCAGGTGTGGAGGCAAAGCGCCGCTGGTCCGCCCGCAGGCTTGTGGCTGTGAAGCCCGAGCGCATGTAAAGCGTGGGCAACAGTGTCAGGCCGATGCCGGTGCGCTGCGCAGCGCGCACCAGGGCCAGCGACATCTCGACCGGGTTGGCATACGGCCTGCCGTCGATGTCATGGTGCAGGTACTGAAACTCGCACACCTGGGTGTAGCCGCCCGCCAGCAGTTCGGCGTACAGCAGACTGGCGATGGCCTCGAGCTGGTCGGGCGTGATGCGGTTGGCGGCGCTG
>JANXVI010000205.1 GCA_025351745.1 Rhodoferax sp. | reverse complement strand
GAGCGCCGCTTCCAGAAGATTCTGGTGGGGGAGCCCACTGTGGAGGCGACCATTGCCATCCTGCGTGGCCTCAAAGAGCGCTACGAGGTGCACCACGGCGTGCAGATCACCGACCCGGCCATTGTGGCTGCGGCCGAATTGAGCAACCGCTACATCACCGACCGTTTCCTGCCGGACAAGGCCATCGATTTGATTGACGAAGCCGCCAGCAAGATCAAGATCGAGCTGGACTCCAAGCCCGAGGTCATGGACAAAAAAGACCGCCGCCTGATCCAGTTGCAGATCGAACGCGAAGCCGTGAAACGCGAGAAAGACGAAGCCTCACAAAAGCGGCTGGAGCTGATCAATGAAGAAATCACCGCGCTGCAAAAAGAGATCGCCGATCTGGATGAGTTGTGGAAGTCTGAGAAGGCCCAGGCCCAAGGCTCCAAAACCATTATGCAAGAGGTGGAAAAGGTCCGCCAGCAAATCAAGGAGCTGACAGACAAGGGCGACTTCAACCACGCGGGTGAATTGCAGTACGGCAAGCTACCCGAGCTAGAGAAGCGCCTGACGGATGCACAGGCCCAAGAGGCCGGCAAGACCAAAGACGCCAAGGATGGTGGCCGCACCCAGTTGTTGCGCACCATGGTGGGTGCCGACGAGATTGCCGAAGTGGTCAGCCGCGCCACCGGCATTCCGGTTGCGAAGATGCTGCAGGGTGAGCGTGACAAGTTGTTGCAAATGGAAGGCAAGTTGCACGACCGCGTGGTGGGGCAGGACGAAGCCATTGCTGCGGTGGCCAACGCCATTCGCCGCTCGCGTTCGGGCCTGTCAGACCCGAACCGCCCCACCGGCTCCTTCCTGTTCCTGGGCCCCACGGGCGTGGGCAAAACCGAGCTGTGCAAGGCGCTGGCGGGTTTCATGTTCGACTCCGAAGACCACCTGGTCCGTGTCGACATGAGCGAGTTCATGGAGAAGCATTCGGTGGCCCGTCTGATTGGTGCGCCCCCGGGTTATGTGGGCTACGAGGAGGGCGGGTACTTGACTGAAGCCGTGCGCCGCAAACCCTATGCCGTGTTGTTGCTGGACGAGATTGAAAAGGCCCACCCCGACGTGTTCAACGTGCTGCTGCAGGTGCTGGACGATGGCCGCCTGACCGACGGCCAGGGCCGCACGGTGGACTTCAAGAACACCATCATCGTCATGACCAGCAACATTGGCTCGCAGATGATCCAGTCCATGGTCGGGCAGGACTATGAAGATGTGAAGGACGCCGTGACGGGTGAGCTGAAGAACCACTTCCGCCCGGAGTTTTTGAACCGCATTGACGAGACCGTGGTCTTCCACTCGCTGGACGCTGCCAACATCGCGTCGATTGCCAAAATCCAGTTGCAGGTGCTGATGACGCGCCTGGCGAAGATGGACCTGGGCCTGGTGGTGTCGGACGCGGCCGTGGCCGAGTTAGCCAAGGTGGGGTTCGATCCGGTGTTTGGTGCGCGACCGTTGAAGCGCGCCATTCAGCAGCGCATTGAAAACCCACTGTCGAAGCTCCTGCTCGAAGGCAAGTTCGCTCCCAAGGACACCATTCATGTGGGTGTGGACACGATTCAGGCTCCGGGGCAGTTCAGCTTTGCATGATCGCCCATCGAAGGGGCTCTACAGCGCCATCGTCATCAAGACGCTGTAGGGGTCTTCCGCATAGTCCGCGAACGGCCCGCACTGCGTGAAACCAAGGCGGGTGTAGAGCCGCAATGCAGGCTCAAAGCCGGGTACTGAACCGGTCTCCAGGCTTAGCCGGGTATAAGACCGTTTGCGGGCCTCTGTCAGGATGTGGTCCAGCATCGCCTGGCCCACGCCTTTGCCGCGGTGCGCGTCAGCGGTGCGCATGGATTTGATCTCCCCATGCCCATCGCCCAGCGACTTCAATGCACCGCTGCCCATCAATTGCTCGTCGGCTGACCAGATGGTCCAGAACGTGATCTCGGGCCTGCGCAACGCATCCAGGTCCAGCGCATGCACGCTCTCGGGCGGCGACAGCTGGCGCATGTGGCGCAGGTGTTCTTCCAACAGGCCGTGGATTTGGGGGCCGGTGAGATCGTCAGTTCGGATGTGCATGGTACCAATTATCCCCACATGACCGACTGCATCGATATCGCCGCGCCCTGATAACCCTTGTTGAAAAAGCGCGGCACATCGGCGCCGCGGGCAGCGCCAGCTGCGTAGAGCAAAGGCAGGTAATGCTCATGCGTGGGATGGGCCCGCTGGGCCACCGCACCCAGGGCCGAGAAGTTTTGCAGTGTGTCCAGGTGGCCGGTCTTGATCTGGTCATGTACCAAAGTGTCGAATTCTGCCGCCCAGTCGTAGGCGTCGTTCGGGCCAGTTACTGGGCGCATGGCGCGCAGGTTGTGCACGACGTTGCCGCTGCCAACGATCAGCACGCCGCGTTCCCTGAGGGCATGCAACTGTTGGCCCAGCGCATAGTGCTCGGCAGGTGGGCGGCTGTAGTCCATGCTCAACTGCAGCACCGGGATGTCGGCCTTGGGGAACATGGGCTTCAAGATGGACCAGGTGCCGTGGTCCAGGCCCCATACGTCGGCATCCACACCCAGCTGTCGGCCGTCGGTGGGCGACTTCAGGTCATTCGCAAGCGCGCTGGC
>JANXVI010000204.1 GCA_025351745.1 Rhodoferax sp. | reverse complement strand
GAGCGCCGCTTCCAGAAGATTCTGGTGGGGGAGCCCACTGTGGAGGCGACCATTGCCATCCTGCGTGGCCTCAAAGAGCGCTACGAGGTGCACCACGGCGTGCAGATCACCGACCCGGCCATTGTGGCTGCGGCCGAATTGTCTAATCGGTATATTACTGACCGCTTCTTGCCGGACAAAGCCATCGATCTGATCGACGAGGCAGCCAGCAAAATCAAAATCGAGCTCGACTCCAAGCCCGAGTTGATGGACAAAAAAGACCGCCGCTTGATCCAGTTGCAGATCGAGCGTGAAGCCGTTAAGCGCGAGAAGGACGAAGCCTCACAAAAGCGCTTGGAACTGATCAACGAAGAAATCACTGCGCTGCAAAAAGAAATTGCTGACTTGGATGAGTTGTGGAAGAGCGAAAAGGCGCAAGCCCAAGGCTCCAAGACCATCATGCAAGAGGTGGAAAAAGTCCGCATGCAGATCAAGGACCTGACCGACAAGGGCGACTTTAACCACGCCGGTGAGTTGCAATATGGCAAGCTGCCCGAGCTGGAGAAGCGCCTAACCGACGCCCAGGCGCAAGAGGCTGGTAAAGCCAAGAACGCGAAGGACGGTGGTCGCGCGCAACTGCTGCGCACCATGGTCGGCGCCGACGAAATTGCCGAAGTGGTGAGCCGCGCTACCGGCATCCCGGTCGCGAAAATGCTGCAGGGCGAGCGCGACAAATTGCTGCAGATGGAGACCAAGCTGCACGACCGCGTAGTAGGCCAAGACGAAGCGATTGCAGCGGTGGCCAATGCCATCCGCCGGTCCCGTTCGGGCCTCTCGGACCCGAACCGTCCCACAGGTTCGTTCTTGTTTTTGGGCCCCACGGGCGTGGGCAAGACTGAGCTGTGCAAGGCGTTGGCTGGTTTTATGTTTGACAGCGAAGACCACTTGGTTCGCGTCGACATGAGCGAGTTTATGGAGAAGCATTCGGTGGCCCGTCTGATCGGTGCGCCGCCCGGCTACGTGGGTTACGAGGAGGGCGGTTATCTGACCGAGGCGGTGCGCCGAAAACCGTATGCCGTGCTGTTGCTAGACGAAATTGAGAAGGCCCACCCCGATGTGTTCAATGTGCTGTTGCAAGTGCTGGACGACGGCCGACTGACAGATGGCCAAGGCCGTACCGTCGACTTCAAAAACACCATCATTGTCATGACCAGCAACATTGGTTCGCAAATGATCCAGTCCATGGTCGGCCAGGACTATGAGGACGTGAAGGACGCGGTGACCGGCGAGTTGAAGAACCACTTTCGCCCCGAGTTCTTGAATCGGATCGACGAGACCGTTGTATTCCATTCGCTAGATGCTGCCAATATCGCGTCGATTGCCAAAATCCAATTGCAAGTGCTGATGGCCCGCTTGGCCAAGATGGATTTTGGGTTTGTCGTATCGGATGCAGCCGTGGCAGAGCTGGCCAAGGTGGGCTTCGATCCGGTGTTTGGCGCGCGGCCGTTGAAGCGTGCTATCCAGCAGCGCATCGAGAATCCGCTGTCCAAGTTGCTGCTGGAAGGCAGGTTCGCGCCCAAAGACACCATCCACGTGGGTGTAGATACGATCCAGGCGCCGGGGCAGTTCAGCTTCGTCTGAAGATGCTCTATGGAAAAGGGCTAGACACCGTTTCGGTCTCTAGCCCTCGCTGAATATGCGAGGGCAGCTATACTTTCAGTAGCAATCTGGCTTGAGCCGTGAAGAGCAAGAGCAAAACCAAGACCACGACCATCAGGTGTTTGCTCTACAGCACAATCGTCATGAACACGCTGTACGGGTCTTCAGCATAGTTGGCAAACGGCCCGCATTGTGTGAAGCCAGAGCGGGTGTAGAGCCGCAACGCAGGCTCAAACCCCGGTACAGAACCGGTCTCCAGGCTCAACCGCGTGTATGACCGCTTGTGCGCCTCCGCCAGGATATGGTCCAGCATGGCCTGACCCACACCCTTGCCGCGATGGGCTTCGGCGGTGCGCATGGATTTAATTTCGCCATGGCCGTTGCCCAGCGACTTCAGCGCGCCGCTGCC
>JANXVI010000109.1 GCA_025351745.1 Rhodoferax sp. | reverse complement strand
ATATTTACCCTAGGACGGTTTTGCGCAGAAAACAGCGTGCATGCAGCGCACAGAGCTGGTGCGGGTACCCAAGAGCGGGAGACCGTCCTGAGGGAAAGGGCTGGTATGGTCTTGGTCTGGCGCTTGGGGTCGTGGTCGGGTCAAATGGCACGGCTACCGTACCGCCGCCGTACCGCAGCGGCTGCGGCCCCTGATATTACCCGGCTGGTGTGGCAATGCTGAGTGCGCCGGTGTCGGATGTGTGCAGCGCAATGGGTATCAGCGACTCACCGATGCACTCTCCCTCGTCACAGACCCCGTTTGCCCAACGGTAGCGGGCGTAGTGCACGTTGCAGGTGAGGCTGGTCAGCGGTGTGAAGATCAATTGATGCTGTTTGGCTGCCAACGGCACCCCAAAGTGGGCGCAGCGGTTGGCGAAGGCGGTGACTTGCTCACCGTCGCGCAACAGCAGCAATTTGAACGGCTGGTTGGGCCCGCCGCCGGTGTCCAGCTCCCAGAGCGTGGCCTGGCCGTCTGGCAGGGCGTTTTTGTCGCACAGCAGTGCCGCACCGGGCGCAGGCGCGTTGGGCAAGGTGGACCAGTGCGGAGGAGGGGCATGAATGGCCATGGCGGGTGAATTTATACCCAAATTGGGTTTTATAAGACCATTTCCCGAGATATTTTAGAAAAAATAGCCTCTAGCCCTCGTGGAATATGCACAAGCCGCTATTGTAATAGTAGCAACGGCATCAACGCATCACCCGGCCAGCGCAGCCCCCGCAACCGCCAAGCCCGCTGCCACGCCACCAAATCGGTTGCCTTCCACCAGCGTTGCGTCGGGCATCGCTGCGCGCAGGGCGGCGATCAACGGGCGCAGGGCGGACGATCCACCGGTCAGGTAGACGGCGTCCACGCCGCTCAAGCCTGAGCGTTGCACGCAGAGCTGGGCGCATTCCACAACCTGGGCCAGCGCCTGCTGCAGCGTCTCGGCCATAGCGGGCGCGCTGATGGCGGCGCCCAGGTGTTCGCTGGGCCCCTTCCCCATTCCAGCTAGAAAGTCCAGGTCCACCAGCGCCTCTTTGCCGGAGATAGAGCACGCAATCTTGGCGGTCTCCACCCCCGCCAGCATGCGGTGGCCGTGTTGGCCTTCCAGCGCATCCATCAGCCGGGCGTGCAGGGTCTGGTCGGTGTAATCGGTCCACAACTCCTTGGCGAAGTGCATGGCCTTGCGGCTGTAAGCCTGGTGAATCAGGTGCCAGGTGGTCAGATCGAAGAACACGCTATTGGGCACGGGTCGCCCGCCGGTGCCGATGTGCTTGTAGCCCAACAGTGGCATCACGGTGGATAAATCCAGCAAGCGGTCGAAATCGGTACCGCCGATGTGCACGCCGGTGGTGGACAGGATGTCGGCCGTGCGGTCGCCGATCTGGCTGCGCGCGGGGTTCAGGCGGATGACGGTGAAGTCGGACGTGCCGCCGCCAATGTCGACCACCAGGGCCGTGGTTTCATGGTCCACCCTTTGTTCGTAGTCTAGCGCCGCGGCAATGGGTTCCAACTGAAACGCAATCTCGGTGAAACCGGCCTCGCGCGCCGCGCGGCACAGTGTTTCTTGCGCCAGGGCGTCGCGTTCCGCGCTGTCATCGACGAAGTGCACGGGGCGGCCCAGCATCGCGCGTGTCAGTGGCTGGCCGACCTGTGCCTCGCAGCGGCGTTTGAGTTCTTTGAAGAACAGTACGACGATGTCGAAGAATTGAATGCTTTGGCCATTGACGGCGGTGTATTCCTCCATCAGGCGGCTGCCCAGCAGGCTCTTGAGCGAGCGCAGCAGGCGGCCCTCCGTGCCGGACAAATAGGCCTGCATCGCCTCCGAACCATACAGCACAGTGTGGGTTTCGCTGGCAAAGAACAGCGCCGTGGGCATCTCGGCGCGCACGCCGTCCAGTGCCATCGTGTGCATCTGGCCGTCCGCACCAATCAGCGCGGCGGCTGAATTGGAGGTGCCGAAATCAATGCCGAGCGTCAGGGGGCGTGCGCAAGGGCTTGCGTCTGCGAGATGCGCGGCGGCGGACGGAGACTTACTCGGCACGTGCAGCGGCTCCCAGTACCTGCTTCAGGAAGGCGGCGATATCGGCAATCTCTTGCGGGTGCACCGCGTGCTGCATAGGGTAGGTATGCCATTGCACCGGGTGGCCCAGAGCGACAAGGGCATTGCGCGAGTCTTCGCCACGGGCCAGCACCACGACCGGGTCTTGGGTGCCGTGAGCCATGAATACGGGTGTGTGGGCGTTGGCGTGCGTGCGTTCGCTGGCAAAGCGGTCTGCCAAAGGCAAATAGCCCGACAAGGCCATGATGCCAGCGAGCCGCTCTGGCAAGCGCAAGCCGGTGTGCAGCGCCATGGCGCAGCCCTGGCTAAAACCGGCCAGCACGATGTGCTCAGAAGGTATGCCGCGCGCCACTTCGTTGGCAATGAGGGCGGTGATGGCTTGTTCTGATTTTTGGATGCCGGGCGCGTCCTGGCGGTCTACCAGGTTAAGGCCAAAAATGTCGTACCAGGCGGGGATCACGTAGCCGCCGTTCAGCGTGACGGGCATGCTGGGCGCGTGGGGAAACACAAAGCGGATGGGAGGGCAGCCTTGCAAATCAAGCTCTGGCACCAGGCCGGCAAAATCGCTGCCATCGGCGCCCAGGCCGTGTAGCCAGATGACAGCGGCGGTCGGGTTGGGGGCAGATTCGAGTTCGATCCGGGGGAGCAGTGGGTTTAGGGGTGCGGTCATGGCGTAAGGCTCAGTGGCAATTGCGGAACCCTCCATTGTCCATGAAGGCGGCGGCTTGTGCCCCGACGCCGCACCGCTACGTGGGTTGCTTCCTCCATGGGCGCGCGTTTCGCCTTGGGTCGGGCCCGGTTGCTGTCTTGCTCGGGCGGCGCATGGCGTGCAAATAGACCGCGGCGCGGCACCGCCGATCCGAGGGCGGGATTTCTTTTCCTGTCGGCAGGCTTATGGAAACTAAAACACTGCGGTTACCGGCTGACTTTTGAGCGCCATGGATCAGGGCTTGGGCAACCAGCCCAGGCCATGTGCGTGCAGGCTTTGCACGTAGAGCCGGTCTTTGGTCTCGGTGATCGCCGTGGTCTCGGGGTAGGCACCGCTAGGGTCTTGCAAATCGGCGACCACCTTGCCATCCTCGGTGAAGGCGAACACATGGCCATACGACTTGGGCACCGGCCACAGCGCGCGCGGCAGGCGCAGCGTCACGCGGCGCAGCCAGGGTTTGTCGGCCATGTTGTCGGCGGTGGGGTTGCGGGGTTTGGCCAAACCCACCCAAATTTTGCCGTCCAGCCCGCGCATCAGGTTGTCGGGGTAGCCGGGCAGGTTGTCCAGCAGCACGCTGGCCTGCGGGTTGGGTTGGGCCACATTCAGGTTGCTGGCAGTGACGGCTATCTTCCAAACCCGGAACTTGCCGGTCTCGTTGACGAACAACGACTGCTCGTCGGCACTCAGCGCCACACCATTGGCAAAACTCAGGCCCTGCGCCACCACGCGCGTGGCCTTGGTAGCGGGGTCGAATTCCAGAATGCGACCGGTGGAGGCGCCTTCTATGATGTCCAACACGCTGGCCTCGAAGGTGCCGCCCCAGTCCTTGGGGCCGAAATGGGTGGATGCATCACTGAAATACAGCTTGCCACTTTTGGCCGCCACCACGGCATCGGCATAGCGGATGGTCTCGCCGTTGACAGCGTTGGTCAGTACCGTGACCTTGCGGTCTGCCGTTATGGATAACAAACCCTTAATCGCATCGGCAGCGATCAGATTGCCTTGCGCGTCAAAGTCAAAGCCCAGCACCCGCCCACCCGTATTGGCAAACACCTCTTGCGCCGAGCCGTCGGCGTTCATGCGCAGAATATTGCCGCTGGCGACCGTGGTGTAAAGCTTGCCGTCCGGCCCGAAGGCGATGTGCTCGGGCCCGACCTCGCCGTGCAGATCGATCATTTTCAGGTTGGCCAGCTTGGTGTTGGGCCCATGTGGGCCGACATAACCGGGGGCCGCCGATAGGCTGAATACGACCGGTGCAATGGGCACCGGCCAAAGCATCAAATAGGCCACGCCGGCCAGAACCAGGGCAGCAGCTCCGTACAGAATTTGCTTCACGGTGGGTCTCCTTGTTAGCCGAGCAGTGCCTGCGCAAATTCCCGCGCGCTGAAAGTTTCCAGCTCTTCCAGTTTTTCACCGACACCGATGAAGTAGACGGGGATGGGCCGCTCGCGGGCGATGGCGGCTATCACGCCACCCTTGGCGGTGCCGTCCAGCTTGGTGATGATAAGGCCGGTCAGCTTCAAGGCATCGTCAAAAGCCCGCACCTGGGTTAGCGCGTTCTGCCCGGTATTGCCGTCTATGACTAGCAACACCTCATGGGGTGCAGTGCCATCTGCTTTCTGGATCACACGTTTGATCTTTTTTAACTCTTCCATCAAGTGCAATTGCGTGGGCAAGCGCCCCGCAGTGTCGATGAGCACCACGTCCTTGCCACGGGCCTTGCCCGCGCTGACGGCGTCAAAGCTGACCGCTGCGGGGTCGCCGCCCTCCTGGCTGATGATGTCCACCAGGTTGCGGTTGGCCCACACGCTCAACTGCTCACGCGCCGCAGCGCGGAAAGTATCGGCAGCGGCCAGCAACACGCTGGCGCCATGCTCCGACAAATGCCGGGTCAATTTGCCGATGGAAGTGGTCTTGCCGGCACCGTTGACGCCAGCCACCATGATGACGGTGGGTTTGTGTTCGCCAATAACCAACGGCTTTTGCAGTGGCTGCAACAAATCGGTCAAGATGGCGATCAAAATGTTTTTCATCGCGATCGGGTGGGTCACGCCGCTGTCGTTGACCTTGCGGCGCAGCTCGGCAATCAGGAACTGTGTGGCCGGCACACCCGCATCAGCCATCAAGAGTGCGTCTTCAAGCTTTTCGTACAGGGCCTCATCGATCAGCGAGCCGCCGAACACGGTGGAGATGCTGCCCGCTGTCTTGCCCAGGCTGGCCTTGAGCTTGTCGACCCACTTTTGCCGCTCGGATGGCGCGGCATTCGGCTCGGGGATGTCGATGGGAATGACCAACGCGCTGCCAATCATCGAGCCGCCAGATGGCGGTGCGGCAAAGCGGGGCCGCGGGGCTGGTTCAGGCAAATGGGTCGCGGACGGCTGCGCTATCGGTTCCACAACGGGGGTTGGAGCCGGGGGAATGAGGGGTTTCTTTTTGAAAAAGCTGAACATGTGCTGGGTTCTTAGAATGAAGCATTCTATGAAACACCTCTGTCCACTCGCGCCCAAGCCAATTTATTCCCGCGCCGTCACGGTCCGCAAGCGTTTTACACGCTCAGTTTGGACCCTGGCGTGGGCGATGGGCCTGTGCTCGATGGGGCCCGGTTGGGCTGCTGCACCAGGGGCCACAACCGTCGCCCCACACAGCAACGGTGCGGCTGTACCGGACGTGCAACAGTTCACGCTGCGCAACGGCATGGCACTGATCGTCAAGCCCGACCACCGCGCCCCCACCGCCGTCAACATGGTGTGGGTGCGGGTGGGGTCGATGGACGAAGTGGATGGTACGTCCGGCGTGGCCCATGTGCTGGAGCACGTGTTGTTCAAAGGCACGCCCACCGTGCCCGAGGGCGAGTTTTCACGCCGGGTTGCGGCAATGGGCGGCGTGGAGAACGCCTTCACCAGCAAGGACTACACCGGCTTCTACCAGCAGATCCCCGCCAACCGCCTGCAAGAGATGATGGTGCTGGAGGCGGATCGATTTGCCAACACGCAGTGGAGCGATGCCGTTTTTGCCAAGGAGCTGGAGGTGGTCAAAGAAGAGCGCCGTCTGCGCACCGAAGACGAACCCCATGCCCTCCTGGAAGAGGCCCTGGAGGCAACCATCTTTATGGCCCACCCCTATCGCCGCCCAGTCGTGGGGTGGATGAGCGATCTGGACGCGATGACACCTGACGACGCCCGTGCCTTCTACCAGCGCTGGTACACACCGTCCAATGCCTTGGTCGTGGTGGCGGGCGATGTGGATGTGGCCCAGGTTCGCGACTGGGCGGAGCAGACCTACGGCACGATCCCGCTGCGCCCGGTGCCCACGCGCAAGCCGCGCGAAGAGCCAGCCCAGGCAGGCTTGCGCCGCATGGATTTCAAGGCACCGGCGGAGCAGGGCTATGTGGCGCTAGTGTTCAAAGTGCCGGGCTTGAGCCCTGCAGGGCTTGCCACTGAAGCGGGGTTAGCCAGTGGTAGCAGCGCCGATGAAGACGCCCTGGCGCTGACCGTATTGGCGGCCCTGCTGTCGGGTTACGACGGAGCGCGCCTGGAACGCGCACTAACGCAAGCCACTGGCCATGTGGCCGACAGTGCGGGTGCCAGTTACGGGTTGTCAGGCCGCGGCCCGCAGCTGTTCACCGTGTTTGGCGTGCCATCCCCTGGCAAGACCAGCGCGCAGGTGGAGCGTGCCCTGCGGGCTGAACTGGCGCGGCTGGCGCGCGTGGGCGTCGGAGCCGCTGAATTGCGCAGGGTCAAGGTGCAGTGGATGGCCAGCGAGGTCTACAAGCGCGACAGCGTTTTCAACCAGGCCCAATCCCTCGGACAAAACTGGATCCAGGGCTTTGACTTGAACAGCGAAGAGCGCCTGATCGCCCGCTTGCGCACCGTCACCGCCGCCCAAGTGCAGGCGGTGGCTGCGCGCTACTTTGGCGACGACGCATTGACCGTGGCCACGTTACTGCCCCAACCGATTGACAAAGACCGTGCGCCCCGTCAACCCGTGGCCGGTGCACGGCATTAGAGAGACGCCATGCTTGCTATTAATATGAGAGCGTCTTACGCAGTATTGACGAGGGCTATTGGCCTATTTGTCTCCAGTGCTGCCTGCGCGGGCAATCCCGTTGTGCACTGGACACAGCCGTCGGGCGCACAGGTATTTCTGGTGCAAAGCCCGGCCATTCCGATGGTCGATGTGAGGCTTGAATTTGACGCTGGCAGCCGCCGTGACCCCGTGGGCAAGGCCGGTTTGGCAACTCTGATGGCGGGGTCCTTGTCCGATGGCGTGAAGGCCAGCGGGCGGGAAAAGGCACTGGATGAAAACGGTCTGGGCCAAGCCTGGGCAGACCTGGGTGCCGCCTTCTCGGCGGGGGCCAGTGCCGACCGGCTCAGCATTTCCTTGCGCTCATTGACGGAACCCGATCTGCTTGGAAAAGCGGTTGCGCTGGCGGCGCGCCAATTGGCCGTGCCGGCCTTTCCGGCAGCGATCTGGCAGCGTGACCGCATCAAGTGGATGGCCGCATTGCGCGAGGCCGAAACCCGCCCTGCGACCCTGGCCGCTCGCGCATTCAGCCGCGCAGTGTATGGCGACCACCCCTACGGAGCTGAGATGACCGAGGCCTCGCTCAAGCGCATCACGGAGCAAGACATGGTTGCCTTGCACTCCCGTATGCTGAGGCCCTGCTACGCCAAGGTCAGCGTGGTCGGTGCACTCAACCGGATGCAGACCGATGTGATGGTGATGCAGCTTTTGGCGCGCCTTCCCTCCGGTGATTGCCCGGCGCTGCCAGCGGTGGCCGAGGTCCAACCGCTGCAGGTCGCCCAAGTGAAGATGGTTGCGTTCACGTCGGCACAGGCCCATGTGCTGATAGGCGAGCCCGGCTATCGTCGCAACGACCCCGACCATTTTGCGCTGCTGGTGGGCAACTACATCCTCGGTGGTGGAGGCTTTACGTCGCGCCTGATCCAGGCGGTGCGCGAGCAGCGCGGCCTGAGTTACAGCGTGGACAGCCAGTTCGCGCCGGGCCTGCACGCCGGCGCCTTTGTCATCAGCCTGCAGACCCGACCGGACCAGGCGATGGAGGCCCTGAAAGTGGCGCGCGAAGTACTGACGGGTTTTGTGCAAGAGGGGCCCACCGCGGCAGAGTTGCAAGCCGCCAAGGACCACCTCATCGGTGGATTTCCCCTGCTGCTGGACGGCAACCAGAAATTGTTGGAGAACGTGGCCGGCCTTGCCTGGAATGGCCTGCCACTGGATTACTTGGACACCTGGACCCAACAGGTGCAGCGCCTCAGCACCGCCGACATACGCGCCGCCTTCGCTCGCAAACTTCAGCCCGAGCGAATGGTGACCGTGGTGCTGGGCGGGAAATAGCCCCCACGGTCGCTCACTTGCGTGTAGCTCTCTGGCCCCCAAGGGGGAGCGTTTCACCTTGGGGCGGCCCGGCGGTGAAACTGGAGCCGTGCAGTTGGGGTAATCCCGCGCATTTGTGTCAGTATAAGCAGCCTTGCAGGTTGCACAATGTAACGACTTGCCCCAAGGTCCCGCTTCGATGCAATTTGTTCTGATCATCAACGCCGCTGTCAGCCTCATCATGGGCTGTGCGCTGGTTTTGGTGTGGCGACGCGACCGCACGCAGAGTTTTACCCGTTACATAGGCTGGGCCAACCTGGTCCAATTGGTGGTACCGCTGACCTATTGGCTCAAGGTCCATGGCGGCCCGTCCGGCGAGACGATCGGCAATTTCGCCCTGGCGGCGGTGGCCGGCGGGTACTCCACTTTGTTACTGGTCGGCACCGCACACCTGGCCGACCGCACGCTCCCGCCCAAGTCCATGGGGTTGAGCCTGATAGTGCTCTGCGGGCTGAACGCCGCTGCCGTTTTTTGGGGTGGCCCCCGTGTGGGTCAGGCCAGCTTGGGTACCATCAATACGGTGTTGGGCCTGGTCTGCAGCTACTGGTTGTGGAATGCCGGAACCAATCGCTTCAGCTCCGAAAAGCTGGTCGGGCCGCTGCTGGTCGCTTTAGGGCTCATCCAGTTCATTTACGTGGCCTACCAGGATGCGGGCGCCGATCTGCTGGCCACGCTGGGCGCATTGCTGCGCCTCACGCTGGGTTTGGTGCTGCTCTATGCTGCGCTGGACCGCGGCGCTATGGCGGCGCGCAAATTGCAAAGCCGCTTCGAACGCCTGGCCGAGCGTTCGCGCCAAGGCATCATGATCAGCCTGGGCGATGCAAGCATTGTCTATGCCAATCCGGCCTGCCTGGCGATCTATGGTGTACGCAGCCTTGCAGAGTTGCGTGTAGCCACTGTAGCCAGAACCATACCCAAGCCGGATCGCGCCAAGGTGGGTGAGATTTTGCGCCGCATCCAGGGCGGACTGCAAGAGGAGGCCGGTTACGAAGCCATGCGTATCCGCGCCGACGGTACGCCGATGTGGCTGGGCCTGCATTATTTTTCCACTGAGTGGGATGGGGCGCCTGCGGTGCAGGTCCTCATTTCGGACGATACCGCGCGCCACAAGGCTACCCAGGCACTGATCCACCAAGCGCTGCACGACGAGCTAACCGGGTTGCCCAACCGAACGGCCTTGATTGAGAGCCTGCGCAACCGCTGCAAGCCGCAAGAGCCTTTGCAGCGGTTTGTGTTGGTGCTGATGAATGTTGACCGTTTCAAGCTGTTCAACGAGGCACACGGCCACTCTATGGGCGACGATGTGTTGCGCGCCATCGGGCAAGCCTTGCGTACCACCATGGATGCCGACTGTGAGGTCATGCGCCTTGCTGGGGATGAGTTTGCGCTGGTATCGGCATCCAATGGCAGTGGCGACACGGCGGTGGACATGGTCACCAGTGTGCGGCAGTTGCTGGCCAAGCCCCTGCCGGTCTCGGGCCAGGAGTTCTTTTTGGACGCGTCGCTGGGCATCGCGCTGTACCCGAATAGCGCACGGGATGCCGATTCGCTGTTGCGCGCCGCCAATGCGGCGATGCACGTGGCCAAGGGTACGCCTGGTACGTCGCATATGCTGGCCGAAAAGGCTTTTGAACGCGGTTCCAGCAATGCCCTGGAGCAAGAGCAGGCTTTGCGTGCTGGCCTGGAGCGCGCCGAGTTTCATCTGGTATATCAGCCCAAGGTCGATGCACGCACCGGGCGTCTAACCAGCCTCGAAGCGTTGGCACGCTGGAACCGGCCCATGGTGGGCCTTGTGAACCCCATCGAGTTTATTGGAGCGGCCGAGCGTACAGGCCTGATTGGCGCGCTGGGCACGGCGCTGTTGAAGCAGGCCTGCCAGCAGATCGCGCAATGGCAAACCCAGTTCAATCATTGTGTGCCGGTGGCGGTCAACGTGTCGCCGTTGCAGATGCTGGACCCACGCTTCCCGCAGTTGGTTGCCAGCACCTTGCAGGCCAGCGGTGTCGATGCGAGATGGCTGACGCTGGAGATCACCGAGAGCTCGGCGGTTCAAAACCTGGAGCAGACTACGGCCCAGGTGGAGCAGTTGCGCGCCATGGGCGTGCATGTGGCCATGGACGATTTTGGCACCGGCTTTTCTTCACTGAACCTGTTGCGCAGCTTGCGCTTGCACACCGTCAAGATCGACCGGGGTCTGATCGACCCCTTGCCTTCGCCGGATGCAGTGGCCGTGGTGCGCGCCATCTGCCAGTTGGCCGAGGCTTTGCACCTCCATGTGGTCGCCGAGGGTGTGGAGACCCTGGCGCAGGCGGCAACCGCGCGGGATGCGGGCTGTGGCGAGTTGCAAGGCTATTTGTATTCCAAACCCCTGCCCAGCCAGGATGTTGGGCCATGGTTGGCGCGGCTTGCAAAAGACCAGGAGGCCGACACGGTGGTAGTGCCCCTGCACTCCGTTAAGCTTGGGACATGAAGAAACCCAGCAAGTCCCACTCCAAAAATCCCAAAAGCGCCGCCAAAGCGCCGGGCAAACCCGCTCGCATTCCGGTCCACAAGGGCCCATCAGGCGAGATTCGGCTGATCGGCGGCCACTGGAAGCGCATCAAACTCAAGGTGGCCGATCGGCCCGGTTTGCGCCCTACGCCCGACCGTGTGCGCGAAACCCTGTTCAACTGGCTGGGCCAGGATATGCATGGCATGCGATGCGTCGATGCCTTCGCTGGCACGGGTGCACTGGGCTTTGAAGCCGCGTCTCGCGGGGCGGCCGAGGTACTGCTGGTGGAGCATGACGGTGCTCTGGTGGTGCAGTTGCAGCGCGTACAAGCCCAACTGCTCGCCCTTGAGCTTCCCGAGGCCGCGGCCCTGCAAAAGCTGCAGATTGTGCGGGGGGAGGGCGTGGCCACGCTGCGCCAATTGGCACCCGCCAGCTACCACGTGATTTTTTTGGACCCGCCGTTTGACAGTGAGCTGTACGAGCCTGCATTGGCCGCTGCTGCGCGCGCACTGGCCGTGACCGGATCCATCTACCTGGAAGGCCCAAAGGCCTGGACCGATGCCATGCTGGAGCCTTGGGGCCTGGTGGTATACCGCCACCTCAAAGCGGGCGCGGTCCATGCCCACGTATTGCGCGCCGCCCCATCGGCTGTCGCCAGCGCTGCATAATCGTTGTTGTAGTTGGGCCTCGGTGCCCCGGAGCCTTCTGATGCCAAACCCCGTGATCGCCGTATACCCAGGCACCTTTGACCCATTTACCCTGGGCCACCAAGACCTTGTCCGCCGCGCGGCAGGACTGTTCGGCAGCGTGATCGTCGCAGTGTCGACCGCCCACCACAAGAAAACGATGTTCAGCCTGGAAGAGCGGCTGGACATGGTGCACGAAGTACTCAAAGCCTACCCCAATGTGCAAGTCGAATCATTCACCGGCTTGGTGCGCGATTTTGCAGTGGGGCATGGCGCGCGGGCCATGCTGCGGGGCGTGCGGTCAGTGACGGACTTTGATTATGAGAGCCAACTTGCCGGCATGAACCGAGCATTAGCCCCTGATGTAGAGACGGTGTTTTTGACGCCGGACGCACCTTACCAGCATATTTCCAGTACGCTGGTCCGGGAGATTGCGACGCTCAAGGGCGATGTGGCGCAGTTTGTCCCGCCCGCGGTGTACGCGCGGCTGAAGCAGAAACTACAAGTCGCATAACAAAAACCCCAGGAATCTTATGAAAATCTTGCTGCCCGTTGATGGTTCGGAGTTGTCGTTGGAAGCGGTGCGCTTTGCCATTCGTATGGTCTTGGCGGGCTTGCGTGCCGACGCCGTGCTGGCCAATGTGCAAGAGCCTGCGACGCTGTACGAGTTGCTCGTCGCCCATGATCCAGAGGTCATCAACCGCGTCGCGGACGAGGCCGGTCAGCACACGCTGGAATCGGCGAAGGAGCTGCTCAATGCTGCTGGTGTCGAGTACGAATGCGAGGTAGCCAAGGGTGACCCTGCCCACACCATTATCGATATTGCCGAACGTTTTGCCTGTGACCTGATCGTCATGGGTGCCCGCGGCAAAAGTGCGCTGCGCAGTGCCATGATGGGCTCGGTTTCCAACGAAGTGCTGCATGCCAGCCCGGTGCCCGTGGTGATTGTCAAACCGGATGAGGTCTGAACGCAAGCCATGGCCTTGATCATTACCGATGAGTGCATCAACTGCGACGTCTGCGAGCCCGAATGCCCCAACGATGCCATTTACATGGGCGTCGCGATCTACGAGATCGACCCCCACAAATGCACAGAATGTGTAGGCCATTTTGACGAGCCGCAGTGCGTACAGGTGTGTCCGGTGTCGTGCATTCCGGTGAATCCGCAACATCTGGAAGACAAGGAGACCCTGTGGCAAAAATACCGGCGACTCCAGCAGAGTGCGGCTGTCGCGACCAAGGTTTAGGCTTCAACACCGGGCCCGCAGCGCGGAGTCTGTCCCACGGGGGGCTGTGAGGCACAAGCAGTAAGCGAGTACGGGGGTTACTTCAAAACCGAGTCCGCTCGCACGGCCTCGTGTTTGACTGACCAGGCTGCCACGCTCTGCTTGGGCATGGGTTTCCCATAATGGTAGCCCTGCGCGTGGCTGCAGCCCAGCGCGCTCAATTGCGCGCCGATCTGCGCGTCTTCTATGCCCTCGGCGATGGTGCTCAAGCCAATCGACCGCGCCAGCTCCAATGCCGCCTTGATGATGTGCACACTGCGTTCTGACTGGTTCACCTGCTGCACAAATGTCTTGTCAATCTTCAGGCAGGTGAAGGGCAGGGCCTGCAGATAGTCCAGACCCGCGTAGCCCGTGCCAAAGTCGTCCAGCGCAATGCCAATGCCAAGCGCACGTAGCCGGTGCAATGTGGCCGCCACGTCGGCCATATTCTGGATGATGATGGTCTCCGTCAACTCGATCCGCAGCTCTTGCGGGTCCATGCCGTGCTGGGCCAGGCTGGCCAACACGGCCGCCACAATGTCACCCCCCGCAAGTTCGGGCGCCGACAGATTGATGCTCATGAAGGGCTTGTGGCGGTCATTGGCCACGCAGAACGGGCGAAGCTCTGCCCAGTCGGCCACCGCACGCTGGAGCACCCATTGGCCAATGCGGTGGATAAGCCCGGTCTTTTCGGCCAGAGGAATGAATTCGGCCGGACTGATTAACCCCAGACTGGGGTGGTTCCAGCGAATCAGCGCCTCATATCCGACCAACGTCAATTGGTCAAAGGCGATCAGGGGCTGGTAAAACAATTCGAGCTGCTGACGGTCAATGGCATCGGACAGGTCTTGTGCCAGCGTCAGCGTACGTACGGCTGCCTTGTGTATATCCAGGGCGGTATCGGCCGTCGTTGATTCGAGGGCGTCTGTGGCTGCCAGGCGCTGTTGCAGCCCTGCGGCATCGTGGGTGCTGCGAAATCGGGCAAGGAGCAGGTGCATCAGGTATTGAATGACCGAGTCCGAGCGTAGCAACAATTCTTCTACATGGCTGCGATCGATGCGGATCAAACGCGTGGGCACCAGCGCGCGCACGGATGCGGTGCGTGGCTGGCGGTCCAGCAGCGCGACCTCACCAAACATGGCGCCTTCGGTCAGTATGGCGATGCGCCTTTGTTCTGGGCCGTGACCGCTCAAAACCTCCACACACCCTTCTTCAATCACATAAGCGGAATCTCCGGGGTCGCCCCACTGGAACACCAACTCTTGGATGTTGAATACTTCCCTGTCAAATGCGTCTGTCATGGATTGGCCCAAGTCATGCGGATTGTCAAGGGGCACTATAAACCAAGCATCCAGCCGGTGGGTTACCGGATGCGAACCTGCTGCCCCGGTGCCGAGCGATCTTGATCGCGCCGGGGGTCGCTATTTGCCGGTTTTGGTGGGGGCCTTGGGCTTGTCGGTCGGCACGTTAGCGACGAAGAATTCTGGTTGCTTCTTGGTTTTGGCGGCCTTTTTTTTGCCTTTGCCCGCGGAGGCGGTGGTGACCTTCGCACCCGGTGCACTGGCTTTGCTGGCGTGTGGCTTGGCTGCTGCTTGTCTGGCTTGCGCCGCAGCCAGCTTGGCATTGTCGGCGCGTCGCTGGGCCTCTTCTTTCTGGTGCGCCTTATCCAATTCCTTGACCTGCGCGGTTTCGTGCCGAGTCTTCGCCTCTGCCTGCGCCTTCTGCGCCGGGGTGCGGCTGTCCTGAACCTCTACGACCACAGCCTCGGGACAAGGCTTTTGGCTGTAGGCGCTGCCACATCGATAGACTTCTTCGGCGCTAGCCCTCGTAGATATTGCGTATATAGCTATAAAAAAAGTAGCAAATGCGATGAGTTTGTTCATGGTGCTGGCGCTGACGTTGAGGATGGCGGTGGGGGCGGGGCAAGGGGGGCGGGCGTATGGGCGCGGGGCGGTTTGCTGGTGTGCACCAACAGTGTTGCTTTATCCATGTCGCCCGCCAGGAAGGCAGGCAAGGCCTGGAGCGAGCGATCAATGCATTGGTCGATGGCAATGCGGTGGTCCAGCGATGGTTTCTTCAATACCCAGTTGACGACCTCGGCCCTGTCTCCCGGGTGGCCCACCCCCAGGCGCAGGCGCCAGTAGTCGCCGGTCCCCAATTGGGCATGGATGTCACGCAGGCCGTTGTGACCCGCGTGGCTGCCACCAAATTTGAGCTTGACTTGGCCGGGAGCGATGTCGAGTTCGTCATGGGCAACCAAAATTTCGCCAGGGGCAATCTTGAAAAACCGCGCCAACATACCGACCGAACGACCCGATAAATTCATAAAGGTTTGCGGCTGCAGTAGCCACACGGTCTGGCCGTGCAGCGAGGTGCGGGCCAGCAGGCCCTGGCAGCCCTTGTCCATGCTCAACGGTACCTTGAGTTCGCGGGCCAAGGCATCAATCCACCAAAAGCCGGCGTTGTGGCGAGTGGCTTCGTATTCAGGACCTGGGTTGCCCAGGCCGACAAACAGTTTGATCATGGAAAACGGAGAAATGGAATGCTTCAATGGTAGGGCAAACTGGAGCAAGCGCCAAACGAAAACGGCCCGCATAAGCGGGCCGTCGACAGCTTGCGCTGCGGGGTGTTAATCAGAAACTGATCGACCGATTACTTCTTGGCAGCAGGTGCTTTGGCCGCCGGTGCCTTGGCGGCGGGAGCTTTAGCAGCTGGAGCGGCTTTGCCACCCTTGCCAGCCGGAGCTTCAGCGGTAACTTCTGCAGCCACTTCGACCAGAGGCGCCACTACGGAAACCAATACAGGGTTTTCGCGACCCTTGACCACTGCCTTGACGCGTGTTGGCAATTTGACATCGCTCAGGTGGAAGGACGTACCCTTCTTCAGGTCAGTCAGGTCTACCTCGATGAACTCGGGCAGATCAGCTGGCAGGCAGGTGATGTTGATTTCGTTGAGCACGTGGTTGATCAGGCAATGGTCCACCTTGAAGGCCGCGGATTCTTCCTGTCCCTTGTAGTGCAATGGCACCTTCATGTGCATCTTGGTGTTGGCATCAACACGCTGGAAGTCGATGTGCAGGATCAATTGCTTGTAGGGGTGCATTTGCACGTCACGCAACAGAACCTTGGTTTCTGCGCCAGCCAGTTCCATGTCCAGAACGGATGCATGGAAGGCTTCTTTCTTGATGGTGTGCCACAGTGCGTTGTGATCGAGTTCGATCAACAGCGGCTCACCGGTTCCACCGTAAACGATGCCAGGTGTGCGACCCGAATTGCGGAGACGGCGGCTCGCACCCGTGCCCTGCTTAGCGCGCTCAAAAGCGACAAATTTCATAACTTACTCCTGAAGGAATCCACCGCGACCAGTGTGACTCCGGTTTAACAAAAGCGCTGGATCGCTGCACTATGCAGCGGCGCTTGCTTTTTGTCCCGAGCAAAACCCCCTGCGGGGCAGTGCAAGAACCTTAAAAAAGGTTCTCTTGATCCGAGAACAAACTCATGACCGACTCACCCTTGGCAATGCGCTGGATCGTCTCGGCGATCAGCGGTGCCACGGTGAGCTGGCGAATTTTTTGGCACTGCGATGCCGCAGCGCTCAGAGGAATTGTGTTGGTCACAACCACTTCATCCAAAGCGTTGCCGTTGGCAATACGCTCGATGGCGGGACCTGAAAAAATGGGATGTGTGCAATAGGCATACACCTTCTTGGCGCCGCGCTCTTTGAGCACTTCGGCAGCCTTGACCAGCGTGCCAGCGGTATCGATCATGTCGTCCATGATGACGCAGTTGCGGCCGTCAATCTCGCCGATCACATGCATCACTTCGCTGACATTGGCGCGTGGGCGGCGTTTGTCGATGATGGCCAGGTCGCAGTTCAATTGTTTGGCTAGCGCGCGCGCGCGCACCACACCACCCACATCAGGCGAGACCACTATCAGGTCTTCGTAATTCTTCTGGCGCAGATCACCCAACAACACGGGCGACGCGTAAATATTGTCGACAGGGATGTCAAAGAATCCCTGGATCTGGTCGGCATGCAAGTCCATCGTCAGCACGCGGGCCACGCCCACGGTCTGCAACATATTGGCAACCACCTTGGCCGTGATGGGCACACGGCTGGAACGGGGGCGGCGGTCTTGCCGCGCG
>JANXVI010000074.1 GCA_025351745.1 Rhodoferax sp. | reverse complement strand
GGTCCGGCTGCGACGAACTGCGCGGCGGCATGGATGCCAGCCAGTACAAAGACTACGTGCTGGTGCTGCTCTTCATCAAATACGTCAGCGACAAATACGCGGGCCAGCCCTTTGCCCCCCTCACCATTCCAGCTTCTGTCGCGATAAGCAATGGCTGACAATGCCGATATGACTGAAACGACGAACAGGGAAATGATAGGCGAGCTGCGCAAAGTCCTCAAGCGGCTGCACTACCCGCTCGAAGTAATGCTGGTGTGTACCCGTTGGTATGCAGCCTACCCGTTGAGTTTCCGCCATCTGGAAGAAATGATGCAAGAGCGTGGCGTGTTTGTTGACCACTCAACGGTGCACCGCTGGTCATTGAAAATTCTGCCTATCTTGGCTCGCATTTTTCGCCGCCTCAAGCGCTCCGTTGGTAGCAGTTGGCGCATGGACGAGACCTATATCAAAGTAGCCGGCCAGTGGAAATATCTGTACCGCGCAGTCGACAAGGTGGGCGATACGGTGGATTTTCTTCTCACTGCTAAACGTGACTTGGAAGCAGCAAGACGCTAACTTGAGCGCGCCATCAATCTGCACGGCCTGCCTGAGAAGATCACCATCGACAAAAGCGGTGCCAACACAGCTGCTATCAAAAGTGTCAATATTGACGCCTGTCTTGATATTGAGCTGCGGCAATCGAAGTATCTCAACAATATAGTAGTGCAGGACCACCGAGCCGTGAAGAGAATTACCGATCCCATGATGGGCTTCAAATCGTTTTGGAGTGCGCAGAAACTGATCGCCGGAATCGAGACTATGCACATGATCAAGAAGGGGCAGTTGAACTGCCCCGCAGATCAACCTATGTCTGCTGCAGATCAGTTTTACAGCCTGGCTTTCTGATTTCCGTTCAACAGTGATTTCGATTGTCAGCACAACGTTATTGCGACACTACCATTCCAAGAGTCTCAACCTGTGGATTACTCATTTTGGCCCGAACTTATGGAAGACGCTCACACCGCCGGTCGCATCGGGTTGTTAATCAGTTCGACAGCGCCACAAACTGCGAGCCGCGCAGTTCTTCTCTTGGCCCCAGAATTCAAAGACCGCCGCCCAGCACTCCAGGCAAGGTGTAACTGAGCGATGCCAGGGGTTTCTGGCAAAAGATGTGCAAGCGCAGTGGGGCGGCAGATCTACAACGAAAGGAATCTATCGTCACCTCAACACCACAGTACGCAGCCCATTGATGAAGACGCGGTGCTCCAACACATAGCGCAACGCACGGCCGAGCGCAAGGCATTCAACATTGCGTCCGGTACTGAGCAGTTGTTCGGGGCTGAATGCGTGATCCACGCGTTCGAGCGCCTGCTCTATGATTGGACCCTCGTCAAGGTCGCTGGTCGCAAAGTGCGCCGTGGCACCGATTAGCTTGACACCGCGCGCATGCGCCTGCTCGTAGGGCCGCGCGCCCTGGAAGCCGGGCAGGAAGGAGTGATGGATATTGATGACGCGCCCGGCCAACGTGCGGCACAGGTCTTCGGTCAGGACCTGCATGTAGCGCGCCAGCACCACCAGTTCCGCGCCGTGTTGTTGGATGCAGCGCAACAGCGCCGCCTCCTGCTGTGGCTTGGTATTGGCCGTGATGGGCAGATGGTAAAAAGGCAAGCCCTCGGCTTGCGCAATCGGTCCCAGGTCGGCGTGATTCGAGACCACGGCAACTATATTCATGTTCAGCTCGCGTCGGCGCCACTGGTCCAACAGATCGCGCAGGCAATGGTCGGCCTTGGAAACCATGATCAGCACCCGGGTCGGGTGGCTTAGTTCGTGGATGGCACCCTCGGCCAGTTCAAAGCTGGCAACCAGTCTGGCATATGCGTCACGCAGGGTATCGAGTTCGTTGGGTCCGGCGTCGTCCAGGCGAAAAACCGTGCGCACGTAGAAGCGTGACACGAGCGCGTCGTCGAACACGGCGAACTCTTCAATGTAGGCTCCATGTCGTTCGAGCAATGCAGTGAGTGCCGCCACTTGACCACGCGCACTGGCGACGGCGAGGGTCAAGACGTAGCGGGCAGAGTCAGGGTGTGATGGCTGCATACGGATTTCTTTCATGATTGGCTGAACACAGGGGCTTGTGGTCGGCGCATAGGTCGAGCGAGTGCGTTGCGCTGGTCGTCAGGCCGAGTCACAGCGGTTGCGGCTCCAGTTCATTGCGGAAATACCCACCGGCAGATCGATTTCCATCTGCTCGATCCTGGGGGTGTCCAGGTGGTGTTCACAGGAAGCGCCGCGTGACCATTCCGCACTCTTGCGTGCTGCGCTCCAGCATCAGCCAGAAATAGCCCATGAAACTGCTGCACACCAGTACTTCATAAGTGGGTGCCTCATCGGTCTGCCACAGCCAGATCGACGTCTTGAAGAAGAGCGAGCCGGCGCTCGAGCCGGG
>JANXVI010000012.1 GCA_025351745.1 Rhodoferax sp. | reverse complement strand
CATGGGCTTGTCAATGGGGCGGATCACGTCTTGGTCGGCACGCGGCACATCGGGGATATCTTTCAATACCTCGGCAACGGTCTGACCAGTAATAGTGATGCAGTCGCCATGCAGCAAGCCCGCGACCAACAGGGTCTTCATCACTTGCGGAATGCCGCCCGCGCGGTGCAGGTCCACGGCCAGGTATTGGCCAGATGGCTTCAGGTCGCACAACACAGGTGTCTTAACGCGTACACGCTCGAAGTCGTCAATGGTCCACTCGACTCCCGCAGCATGGGCGATAGCCAAAAAGTGCAGCACCGCATTGGTGGAGCCACCGGTCGCCATGATCACCGCGACCGCGTTCTCGATACTCTTGCGCGTCACGATGTCGCGTGGCTTCAGATCTTTTTTTATGGCCTCGACAAGCACCTTGGCGGACTCCTTGGCCGAGTTAACTTTCTCATCGTGCGGGTTGGCCATAGTGCTGGAGTAAATCAGCGAAATGCCCAGCGCTTCAAAGGCCGATGACATGGTGTTTGCCGTGTACATGCCGCCACACGAGCCAGTGCCGGGGATGGCGCGGCGTTCGATTTGTAGCAGGTCTTCGTCGCTCATGCGGCCGGCAGCGTTTTCGCCTACGGCTTCAAACACGCTGACGATGTTCAAGTCTTTGCCCTTGTAAGTGCCGGGCAAAATAGTGCCGCCGTAGACATAGATGGCAGGCACATTGGCGCGCAGCATGCCCATCAGGCCGCCGGGCATGTTCTTGTCGCAGCCGCCAACCACGACCACGCCGTCCATCCACTGGCCCTGCACGCAGGTCTCGATGCAGTCGCTGATGACTTCGCGGCTAACCAGCGAATACTTCATGCCCTCGGTGCCCATGGCCATGCCGTCGGAAATGGTGGGCGTGCCAAACACCTGCGCGTTGCCTCCCGCTTCTTCGATACCGGCTATAGCGGCATCGGCCAACTTTTGCAAGCCACTGTTGCACGGTGTGATGGTGCTGTGCCCGTTGGCCACGCCGACCATGGGCTTCTTGAAGTCGGCTTCTTCGTAGCCCATGGCGTAGTACATCGAGCGATTCGGCGCTCGGCTCTTGCCCTCGGTGATGTTTTTGCTGCGGGGGTTGAGGATGACGGGTTTGGTGTCCATGGCGTGTTCTTTCGGGTTGTGTGGGCGTTTAGGCAAGTCGAGAATTTTGCAAAGTATGCCCCGCAACCTTAAAAGCTTCCAATATATTTTTAAAGCTGAATTAATATGCTGAGCATATGAGTGATTCGCTTTCTGCTACGGAACCCTGGGTGGAACTGCGTGTGTGGCGCCAATTCGCCACCTTGGCCGAAGAATTGCACTTTGGCCGCGCTGCACAACGTCTGCACATGACGCAGCCACCTTTGACCCAGGCCATTGCCCAACTGGAGAAAACCTTGGGCGTGCGTCTATTTGACCGCACCAAGCGCAGCGTGCAATTGACTGCCGCCGGGCACACATTAATGCCCCTTGCGCGTGATCTGCTGCTGCGCGCACGCGATCTGGCGGTGCTGGCGCGCGCCGCAGGGGTGGGGGAGGCCGGTCGCCTGCGGCTAGCGTTTGTATCCACGGCCGGTTATTCGCTGCTACCGAAATGGACGATGGCCTTTCGCAAGGTGTGCCCAGGGGTCAAGCTGGAACTGCTCGAAGGAACTGGCGACGTTCAGTTGCCGATGCTGGAGCGTGGCGAGCTGGACGCGGGCTTCGTGCTGCATGCCCCCGGCTTTGCGCCGCCGTATTTACAACGTCTTTTATTAGCCAGCGAGCCGCTGGTCTTGGCGATGCCCGAACAACATGCGCTGGCACGCTCCCAGCAGTTGGCGTTAGAGGACATCTGGGCGGAACCGCTGGTGACCTTCCCCCGGCGCATCGTGCCATCGCTGTACGACGCCATCTTTGGCATGTACCACGCGGCGGAGCAATTGCCGACCGTCGCACAAGAGGCAATTCAGATGCAAACCATAGTCAACCTGGTGTCGGCAGGGTTGGGCGTGGCGTGGGTGCCCGCAAGTGTGCAGCAGTTTCAGCGCCCCGGTGTGGTCTACCGTGCGGTAAAGGGCGCGGTGCCCAGCTGCGAAACCAGCTTGGTATGGCTGCAATCCAGTCCAGTGCTGGAGCGGTTTTTGCAGTTCGCTCCGCACCCCTGAG
>JANXVI010000001.1 GCA_025351745.1 Rhodoferax sp. | reverse complement strand
TCGGGTTGGCTGCAGACCCAATACCCGGGCCTCGACGTGTTGAGCCACAACTCGGGCCATCTATGGTCCACGTTGTTGGGAGAAAAAGGCGATCCGCACTTTGGCGCGCTGCACATCGCCAGCTATATCTTCCTGGGTTTTGGCTTCATGCTGCTGTCCAATGGCTGGAACGTGCTCTACCACGCGCAACGCCGACATGCGCTCGCGGTTGCCGGGCCTTACGCGCGCGTTCGCCATCCGCAGTACGTGGCCTTTGTGATGATCCTGTTGGGCTTCTTGCTGCAATGGCCCACCGTGTTGACGCTGCTGATGTTCCCCGTGCTGCTGATCATGTATGGCCGCCTGGCCGTGACCGAAGAGAAGGAGATGCGCACGCAATTTGGAGCGGCCTATGACACCTATGCCAGTCGCACGCCGCGCTTCTTCCCGCACCTTGGCCAATCGGCACACACCGGGTGAACCTGCAATGAGTGGATTGACACCCGCTGCTGCGTTTGACATGAAGCGGGTCACCACGCCACTGCTGGTGCACATGCTGGGTTCGGAGATGACATTCCCGCGCATTTTTTTGTTGATGCGCAAGCTGACGCTAAACCGTTTCAAAAAGACTATCGACGCCAAGTTCCCTCGTGAGTTGGTTGACTTGGCGGCTTTGCCAGCATGGGTGTATTTGGGTCTCAAGAAAAAGATCGGCCAGCGCAAGGCATTTGAGATCATGCGCATTGCCTTGCTCACTGGCGGCACGGCGGCGCAGAACCTGCAGTTCGACACGGTGCACAAGGAACGCAGTTTTCAAACCTTTGCGGAACAGGAGATCGAGAACAACCGCAGTGGCCTGGTGCGCTGGAACACGGTGGAAGTGGTGGAGCGAACCGAGCAACGATTTGAACTCAAGGTCGCGCGCTGCATGTTTCACGAGTTCACGGTCTCGCTGGGCATACCCGAGCTGACACCCATTGTTTGCCAGATCGACAACGCCATGTTCAATTCCTACCTGCCCGACCAGATGATTTTTGACCGTGGCGGTATGGGACGGCGGATTGCCGATGGCCACCACGAGTGCAACTTCGTTTGGACTACGCGCTGATGGTCTGCAATCACCTTATGCAATATCGAGAACCATCATGACCACCACACACCACATGGCGCACATGCCAGCTCCACCTCAAACCGGCCAGCCGGTGGCAGGCACGGTCTACACCTGCCCCATGCACCCCGAGGTGCGCCAGGACAAACCCGGCAGTTGCCCCAAATGCGGCATGACGCTGGAGCCGGTGATGCCCGCGTTGGACGCAGAAGACGACACCACCGAATTGCGCGATTTTCAGCACCGCTTTTGGTGGACGCTTCCGCTGACTGCCATTGTGTTTGTGCTGGCCATGGCGGGCCACCGCCTGCAGTGGATGGACATGGCGGTGCAAAGCTGGGTGGAGTTCGCGCTGGCAACTCCGATTGTGGTGTGGGCCGGCTGGCCCTCCTTTGTGCGTGGTGCGCAGTCCATTGTTAACCGCAGTCCCAATATGTGGACGCTGATTGGCCTGGGCACGGGTGCAGCCTTTGTGTACAGCGTGGTAGCCACTGTTGCGCCCGGGCTGTTCCCCCAGTCGTTTGTTGCTATGGGGCGCGTAGCGGTGTACTTTGAAGCGGCCGTCGTAATCATTTCACTCACGCTGCTGGGCCAGATGCTGGAGCTCAAAGCCCGATCGCAGACCTCGGCCGCCATCAAATCGCTGCTGGGCCTGGCCCCCAAGACGGCGCGTCGCGTCAAGGCCGATGGATCAGAAGAAGATGTGGAACTGGCCCAGGTGCACGTCGGCGACCTGCTGCGCGTGCGCCCCGGCGAGAAAGTGCCCACCGATGGTGTGGTGACCGAAGGCAGCAGTGCCGTGGACGAATCCATGCTGACGGGCGAGCCCTTGCCGGTGAGCAAACGCGTGGGCGACAAGGTGATAGGCGCAACCCTCAACGTCAGCGGCGCGTTGATCATGCAGTCTGAAAAAGTCGGCTCGTCCACCGTACTGTCACAGATTGTGCAAATGGTTGCGCAGGCCCAGCGCTCACGCGCGCCGATGCAGCGCATGGCCGATGTGGTGGCGGGCTATTTTGTCGTCACGGTGGTGGGCATTGCGCTGCTGACGCTCTTTGCCTGGGGCCTGTTTGGGCCCGAGCCGCGCTGGGTCTATGGCTTGATCAACGCGGTGGCGGTGCTGATCATTGCCTGCCCCTGCGCGCTGGGCCTGGCCACGCCTATGTCCATCATGGTGGCCACCGGCAAGGGGGCCACGCAAGGCGTGTTGTTCCGTGACGCCGCGGCCATCGAGAACCTGCGCAAGGTCGACACGCTGATCATCGACAAGACCGGCACGCTGACCGAGGGCCGTCCGTCGTTTCACAGCGCCGTGCCCGCCACCGGCTTTGACGCCGACGAGGTGCTGCGCCTGGCGGCCAGCCTAGACCAGGGCAGTGAGCACCCCTTGGCGGCAGCCATTGTGGCAGCCGCACGTGAGAAAAAACTGGTGCTGGACAAGCCAGAGAACTTTGAATCAGGCTCCGGCATCGGCGTGCAAGGCCATGTCGGTGGTCGCCATCTGGCGCTGGGCAACACCACGTTGATGCAACAGATGAGCGTCTCGGTAGAACCCCTGAAGACACAGGCCGAAAGCCTGCGCGCCGAGGGCGCCAGCGTGATGCACCTGGCCGTGGATGGTCAACTGGCCGGTCTGCTGGCCGTGTCCGACCCGATCAAGGCCAGCACGCTAGAAGCACTGACAACGCTGAAAGCCGCAGGCCTGCGCATCATCATGGCCACCGGTGATGGCTTGACCACCGCCAAGGCGGTTGGCGCCAAGCTGGGTATTGACGAAGTGCATGGGGAAGTAAAACCCCAGGACAAGCTGGACCTGGTCGAGAAGCTGCAAAAAGAGGGCCGCATCGTCGCCATGGCCGGCGATGGCATCAACGACGCGCCAGCGCTGGCCAAGGCCGACGTGGGCATCGCCATGGGCACCGGCACCGATGTGGCCATGAACAGCGCCCAGCTCACCTTGGTGAAAGGGGACTTGCGCGGCATCTCGATTGCACGGGCATTATCGGAGGCTACCGTTGGCAATATGAAGCAGAACCAGGCGTTTGCTTTCCTATATAACGCGTTAGGTATTCCAATTGCCGCCGGTTTGTTGTACCCCGCCACCGGCTGGCTCTTGTCGCCCATGGTCGCCGCTTTGGCCATGAGTTTCAGTTCGGCATCCGTGATTGGTAACGCCCTCAGACTGCGGTCGAAAAAGCTGTAAGACAAGCACAACAAGCGTCAGCGGCAGCGCCAGCCACTAGCGCATCAGCTGGCGCCCGACGAGCTTGCGCAACTCGCTGTACCACAGTACCCCGCTGGCCATGGCGCCACACAGCAGCCATTGGTCCAGCGCCAGCGGCACCGTGCCAAAGGCCAGGTTCAAAAAGCCCAGGTTCACCACTGCCACCTGCAACAGCAGCGAAAAAGCCAGCGCTCCCAACAACCAGAGGTTGCTGAACACATGCGCGAACGCGCTGGCGGTCTCGGAGCGGGCGTTGAAGGCGTTGAACAGGTGCGCCAGCACCAGCACGGTAAAACCCGCCGTGCGGGCCGTGGCCAGGTCGTGAGAACCCTCAATCAGGCCACCGGGCAGGAGCATGTCCATGGTCAGCAGCGTCACTACCGCCACCACCACACCAATCTGGATGACGCCCGACCACATACGACCATCGATCAGTCGCTCATCCACTTGGCGAGGCTTGCGGGCCATCACGTCATCGGTGGGTGGGTCCACACCCATGGCGAGGGCCGGCCAAGAGTCGGTGATCAGGTTGATCCACAGGATCTGCGTGGCCAGCAGGGGCAGCACCACCACGCCGCCCATATGGCTTCCGTCGTTCAACCCAATCACCCCGCCCAGCACAACGCCCAGAAAAACTGTCAGCACCTCGCCTGTGTTAGACGACAGCAGGTAACGCAGGAACTTGCGGATGTTGTCCAGGATGCCCCGCCCCTCGCGCACGGCCTGGACAATGGTGGCAAAGTTGTCATCCGCCAGAATCATCTTGGCGGCCTCCTTGGTCACCTGGGTGCCGCTCACACCCATGGCAATGCCGATGTCGGCCGACTTTAACGCGGGCGCGTCGTTAACGCCGTCACCCGTCATCGCCACGGTATTGCCGTCGGCCTGCAACGCGTCGACGATGCGCAGCTTGTGCTCCGGCATCACGCGGACATAGACCGAAATCCGGTGCACCGCCGCCCGGAGGTCTGCATCGCTCAAGGCATCAAGTTGCGTACCACTGAGCGCGCTTGCGCCAGGCGCCACAATGCTTAGATCGGTCGCAATGCGCACGGCTGTTTGTGGATGGTCGCCGGTGATCATGATGACGCGAATACCGGCGCGGTGGGCCTCTTGAATCGCCACGGCCACTTCGGCGCGCGGTGGGTCGATGATGTCCACCGTGCCGACGAAGATGAGGTCGCGCTCCAGCATCTCCTTGGCATCCACGCTTTCGCCGGGCGGCAACGGCCGGTAGGCCACGGCCAGCGTGCGCAGCGCCGCATCGGTCAACTGCCCGACTTCGGCCAAAATGCGCGCCCGGTGCGCCGCATCCAGTACCGGCGTTTCCATGCCCACCCGCACACGGTTGCAGTGGCCCAACAACACGTCAGGCGCACCTTTTGCGATCAGCACCGTCTCGTCCCCGTGTTCGTGGTCTTGCGCCAACACGGACATCATCTTGCGTTCCGAGGTAAACGGGATTTCTGCTGTGCGCGTAAAACGCTTCTCACGCCGCTCGGTCAGACCCAGTTTCTGCTCGGCCACCAGAAAAGCGGCCTCGGTGGGGTCACCATGGATCTCCCAGGCCTGGCCCTCCCCCTTGCGCAGTTCGGCATTGCCAGCCAGGCCCCCGCCGCTGAGCAATACCAGTTGTTCGGCGTGCAAGGCACCCGATGCGGCGAGTGGTACGCCCGCCTGCTCCACCCGACCGACAGGCGCGTAGCCCACACCCGTCACCTCGGTGCTACCAGAGGCCGTCATCACCCGCACGATGGTCATTTCGGCCCGGGTCAAGGTGCCGGTCTTGTCAGACGCGATGACGGTGGCAGAGCCCAGTGTCTCCACCGAAGACAGTTTTTTGACGATAGCATTGTGTTTGGCCATGCGCTGCACACCCAAGGCCAGCACCACTGTCAGTACCGCGGGCAGCCCCTCGGGCACCGCCGCCACCGCCAGCGACACACCCAGTAGTAACACCCGCATCACATCGGCAGTATTTTGTATGTCGGAGATCACCAGAATGGTGCCGACCACCACAGCGGTGATGGCAACAACCGCCAGGCCCAACATGCGCCCCAGGCGGCCGACCTCTTGCTCCAGCGGTGTGGGTTCCTCCACGGTGGCTTGTAACATGCGGGCAATGGCGCCCATCTCGGTGGCCATGGCAGTGGCCGTGACTACGGCACGTGCTGTGCCTTGTACAACGCTGGTGCCCTTGAACACCATGTTGATGCGATCGCCCAGCGCCACAGGCTGGGCCAGCGTGGCTGCGTCTTTAACGACCGCCGCGCTTTCACCGGTCAACGAGGCTTCTTGAATCCGCAGCGCCGCGGCCTCTACCAGGCGGGCATCCGCCCCCACCGAGTCACCTTCGACCAGCACCATCACATCACCACGCACCAGTTGCTCACTGGGCACCCGCCGCAACTGGCCATCGCGCAGAACGGCTGAGCTGACAGATGTCATACGCGCCAGCGCGGCCACTGCGTTCTGCGCTCGCGCCTCCTGCACAAAACCTAAAACACCGTTGAGCACCACGATCAGCACAATCACTATGGCGTCCACCGGCCAACCGTGCCGACCATCAACAAGCCAAGCCGCCAACGCCACGGCAATGGCAACCAACAACAGATAAATGAGTGGGTCCTGAAAGTGCGACAACACGCGGCGCCAGACCGGTAGTTGTGGAACGGCGAGTAGTGCGTTGGGGCCGTTCTGTGACAGGCGCCTTCCGGCCTCATGTGATGTGAGCCCGCTCTTCAAGTCTACCCCGAGCGCTTTGCAAACGTCCTCAACGTCTATCACGGACGGATCTTCCCGCCCGGCTGAAGCAGGTGGCGATGCAAAGGGTTTGTCCAAAACGATGTCCTGATCCCAAGCGTAAACAGCAATTGTGCGTACTAGCCCGTGGCACAACGGTGCGTCAGCGAACCTAAAGCAGAGTTGTTTCTCTGAGGACGGGCGTCGAAAGCGAGAGAGCGCACAGACCCCAGTGCATGCGGAGAAAACAATCCGGCATACAAAGGAAACCGCATGCAAGCCCTCATATACCAAGGCATCAACCAAAAAGCGGTGGAAGAACGCCCCAAACCAGTCATCCAGCTCCCGACCGATGCCGTCGTCCGTTTGACCAAAACCACGATCTGCGGCACAGACCTACACATCCTAAAAGGCGATGTGGCAACCTGCGAGCCCGGCACCATACTGGGCCATGAAGGTATAGGCGTGGTCGACAGCGTGGGGGCTGGTGTCACAACGTTTAAGCCCGGCGACAGGGTGTTGATCTCGTGTATCAGCTCCTGCGGTCGCTGTGAATACTGCCGCAAGGGCATGTACTCGCATTGCACTACGGGTGGCTGGTTGTTGGGCCACCGCATCGACGGCACCCAGGCCGAGTTTGTGCGCATTCCCTATGCCGATACCAGTCTGTATCCGATTCCGCAGGGCGCGGACGAAGAAGCCCTGGTGATGTTGAGTGACATCCTGCCAACCGGGTTTGAGTGCGGCGTGCTGAACGGCAAGGTCAAGGTGGGTTCCAGCGTCGCCATCGTAGGTTCGGGGCCCATAGGGCTTGCTGCGCTGCTGACCGCGCAGTTCTACGGTCCGGCCGAGATCATCATGGTGGATGTGGACGACAACCGCCTGGAGGTGGCCAAACGTTTTGGCGCCACCACTACCGTGAACAGCGCGGACGGTAAGGCGGTGGAGGCCATCATGGCGCTGACTATCGGGCGTGGCGTGGACACAGCCATCGAGGCCGTGGGCATCCCCGCTACCTTTGCGCTCTGCCAGGACATCGTGGCGCCCGGTGGAACTGTTGCCAATGTCGGCGTGCACGGCGTCAAGGTGGACCTGCACCTTGAGCGGCTATGGGCGCACAACATCACCATCACCACCGGTCTGGTCGACACTTTTTCTATTCCCATGCTGCTCAAGACGGTGCAGTCCAAACGCGTGGATGCCGCACAGCTCATCACCCACCGCTTCAAGCTCGGCGAGATCATGCAGGCCTACAACACGTTCGCGAATGCTGCAGATACCAAAGCGTTAAAAGTCCTCATTGAGGTGGCATGATTTGCAGGAAACGCTATATATTTCATAGCGTGTTGCACAATCTTCTCGGGGGCTGCAGGTCAATTTTACCAAGTAGCATGTCCAGAACACGGACTGCTTGCAACCCGGTTGGAAGCAGTCAAACCAAGGGGTTGACAGTTTTCAAAGCCTTGAAGCGCCCAAAGTCGCGATCCGCGCTCCACAGAACCGAAACACTGTTTTCAATGCAAATGGCCGCGATGCGCGCGTCGTGAAATTGCCCCCCCTGTAGCTTGGCCTTGCGTGTCAGGTCCGACAAAATTCGCCAGTGCTGCGATCCACTGTGCAGCACCAATGCCTGCGGCGAGGCCAACCAGGCGTCAATTTGCGCCAAGGCCTGCTCGAAGCTGCTGGATGGACTGAAGACTTTGGGATTGGTGACCACGGATAGAAATTCATGCAAACAACTTACCGGAATGCCCCATGGCTGGCGGCCTTCGGCTAGCGACTTCAGGCAGTCAAAGGCCTGCGCGTGAAAGGGAGATTCTGCCCGGTGTGCATAGACCAATATATTGGTATCGACCGCTATCATCGATTGGTCTTCATCACGCGGGTTATGACCTGGTCTTCTTCCAATTTTTGCCAGTCGCGGGGATCTGAAATGAGCATCGCCTTGCCATGCACGCGCGCATCTTTGAGTTTGAAAGAAGGCTTGCCTTTGGTCTGTGCTTCACTGATGACACGGCGCAAACCCTCTTCGACCAAGGCGCGTAGCGTGGTTTGGCTTTGTTGTGCGAAATCCTTGGCCGAGTGGAACAGAGCGTCGGATACTTCAATGGTGGTCTTCATAGGGGCTCCCATATTACTGAGTATGGGTGTATTGTAATTGGTGTCGATAAACGTTTTAACTGATGCACCTCCTGCGCCGCATCAACAAATACGCCGCCGGAACCACAAACATCGACAGGAGCGGTGCGGTGATCATGCCGCCGACCATGGGTGCGGCTATGCGTTGCATCACTTCGGAGCCGGTCCCCGTGCCCCACATAATCGGAAACAGCCCGGCCAATATCACGGCGACCGTCATGGCCTTGGGTCGTACCCGCAGCACGGCCCCGTCCACGATGGCGTCCAGCAAATCATCCGCCGTGGTCTTGCCCTGGGCGATGCGCGCATCCCACGCATGTTTGAGGTACAGCAGCATGATGACGCCAAACTCCGCCGACACACCGGCCAGCGCGATGAACCCTACCGCCCCGGCCACCGACAGGTTGTAGCTGAGCAAGTACAACAGCCAGATGCCGCCCACCAGTGCAAACGGCAACGTCAGCATGATCAACAGCGCCTCACCCAAGCTGTTAAAGGTCAGGTACAGCAATACAAAGATGATCAGCAGCGTGAACGGCACCACCAGCTTGAGCTTAGCAGTGGCCCGCTCCAGAAACTCAAACTGCCCGGACCAGGAGATGGAATAGCCAGGCGGCGGCACCACTTTGCCGGCAACCGCCGCTTGCATGTCTTGCACGGCAGAGCGCAGGTCACGGCCGCGAATGTCCACATACACCCAGCCGGACAAACGGGCGTTCTCGCTGCGCAGCATGGGTGGGCCGTCGGTGACTCGCACATCGGCCACATCCGACAACACCAGTCGCTGGCCGCGCTCCGTGACGATGGGCAGGCTGCGCAGTTTCTCCAGCGAATCGCGGATCTCGCGTGGGTAGCGCACGTTAATGGGGAAGCGCTGCAAGCCATCCACCACTTCGCCAATGTTTTCGCCGCCCACTGCCGTGCTGATGACCGACTGCACGTCGGCAACATTCAGGCCAAAGCGTGCCGCCGCGTCGCGCCGTATCGTCACGTCCACGTAGCGGCCGCCGGTCAAACGCTCGGCCAACGCACTGCTAACGCCGGGCACATTCTGGAGCGCACGCTCAATCTCACCGGTCAGCCGGTCGATGGTGGCCAGGTCAGCGCCCGCCACCTTGACCCCCACGGGGCTTTTGATGCCGGTGGCTAGCATGTCGATGCGGTTGCGAATGGGTGGCACCCAGATATTGGACAAACCCGGCACCTTGACGATGCGGTCCAGCTCATCCACCAGCTTGTCTTGCGTCATACCGGCTCGCCATTGGTCGCGCGGTTTGAACTGGATGGTGGTCTCGAACATCTCCAGCGGCGCGGGGTCGGTGGCGGTCTCCGCCCTGCCCGCCTTGCCGTAGACGCTGGCCACCTCAGGCACGGTCTTGATCAACCGGTCCGTCTGTTGCAGCAGCTCGGCTGCCTTGCCTGCAGAGAGGCCGGGCAAGGCGGACGGCATGTACAGCAGGTCGCCCTCGTCCAGGCGCGGCATGAACTCCCCGCCTATGTGTTGCAAGGGCCACAGGCTCAGCACCAGCAACACGACGGCAACGCCCAACGTGATCTTGGGCGCGCGCAACACGCTGCTCAGCAAGGGGCGGTAGATGGCAATCAGCAGACGGTTCAACGGATTGGCTTTTTCGTCCGGTATGCGGCCGCGAATCAGATAACCCATCAGCACCGGGATCAAGGTGGCAGATAGCCCCGCGGCTGCGGCCATCGCATAGGTCTTGGTAAAGGCCAGTGGCG
>JANXVI010000425.1 GCA_025351745.1 Rhodoferax sp. | reverse complement strand
CGCGCGCACCGCGGTGCTGGATGCGTTGCCGCCGGACTCGGTGCCCAGGCCGGAGCCGAAGAAGTATTTCAGCTCAAACGTGCCAAACGGCGTGGCCATGTATTTGGCGGTGGTGACGCGGCTGATGGTGGACTCGTGCAGGCCCAGCTCATCCGCAATCTCGCGCAGCACCAAGGGGCGCATGGCCAGCTCGCCGTGCGTGAAGAAACTCTTTTGCCTATCAACAATGGCCGTGCTGACGCGCAATATGGTGTCAAACCGCTGCTGGATGTTTTTGATAAACCAGCGGGCCTCTTGGAGGCGCTGTTGGAGTCCGGCGTAGCTGGCGGCGTCTTTGCCGCCACGGTGGTTGCGCAGCACGTTGGCATAGATGTCGTGCACGCGCAGCTTGGGCATGACCTCCGGGTTGAGCATGACGCGAAACTGGGGATTGACGCCGATGCGGACCTTGCCAACGGCCACCACCAACACGTCGGGCACGACGATGTTGCGCTCCACATCGACAAAGCGGCGTCCGGGTTTGGGCTCCAGGCGCGCGATCAGCGTGATGGCCTCACGCGTTTGCGCGTCGGTGCCGCCGCAGCGCTGCACCAGGGTTTTGACATCGCGGCGCGCCAACACGTCCATGGGCTGAGCGCAAATGCGCAGGGCCAGCGCCAACAGCGCCGCGTAGTCACCCTCAGGGGGATCCAGCACGTCGTTTAAGCGGGCGGTCAGTTGCAGGCGCAGGCATTCACCTAAGCTGCGCGCGCCCACACCCACTGGCTCCAGGTTGTGCAGCAGCCCCAGTGCCACCGTGAAGTGGTGCACCAGATCCTCCACCTGCTCCTCGTCGTCCCCGGCCAGGCCACGGGCCAGATCAGGCAGCGGGTCCTCCAGGTAGCCGTCATCATTCAACGACTCGATCAAAAAGCGCAGTGCACTGGCATCGGTCTCACTCAAGCGCAGGCTCAGGGCCTGGCGGTGCAGATGGGATTGCAGGGACTCCTGGGTGCGCGCAAGTTCGGTAGCGTCGGTGTCTTCGCCGTCGCCCAGGTTATTGGCTTTGGCCTTGGCATCGGTGCCCCATTCGCCGTCGTCGGGCACCATTTCGGTCGTGCCGTCGCCATCCCAGTTGGGCTCGTCATCGCCGCCCAGCGGAGTAGCGTCTTCGTCTTTTGTGGCGCTAGCCCCCGTAGAATCTGCGTAATCAGCTATAGAATTAGGAGCAACATCGGCCTCGCGCTCCCCCGCACTGACGGGGGTGTCGGCTTGGGCCAAGCCAAATTCCTCGCGCGCGGCTTCGTCTTGGGTTACTTCCAGGAACGGGTTTTCGTCCAGCATCTGCTCCACTTCTTGGCTCAGCTCCAGCGTGGAGAGTTGCAGCAGGCGGATGGACTGCTGCAACTGGGGCGTGAGCGCCAGATGCTGCGAGACACGAAGTGACAGCCCTTGTTTCATCACATCTTGAAGTGTTCGCCGAGGTACACGCGGCGCACGTCGGCGTTGTCCACGATCTCGGAGGGCGTGCCCTGGGCCAGCACGCGGCCGTCGCTGATGATGTAGGCGTGGTCGCAGATGCCCAGCGTCTCGCGTACGTTGTGGTCGGTGATCAGCACGCCGATGCCACGGGCCTTCAGGAAATTGATGATGCGCTGGATCTCGATGACGGCTATCGGGTCGATACCGGCAAAGGGCTCGTCCAGCAAAATGAAACGTGGCCTTGTGGCCAGCGCGCGGGCAATCTCGACGCGGCGGCGTTCACCACCCGACAACGCCAAGGCCGGTGATTCGCGCAAATGCTCCACCCGCAGGTCTTGTAGCAGCGCGGTGAGGCGCACCTCGATTTCAGCCCGGCTCAGCGCTTTGCCATCGTCGTTGTGCTGCAGTTCCAAGACAGCGCGCACGTTGTCCTCGACATTGAGTTTGCGGAAAATCGACGCTTCTTGCGGCAAATAACCCAGACCCAAACGGGCACGCCGGTGGATGGGCATGTGTTCGATGGACTGGCCATCGATGGTGATGTCGCCGGCACTCGCGCGCAGCAGCCCAACAATGATGTAGAACGATGTGGTTTTGCCCGCTCCGTTGGGGCCGAGCAGCCCGACAACCTCACCGGTGCGCACCGTCAGTGACACATCTTTGACCACCTGGCGCTTGCCATACGATTTCTGGATATGGCTGACTTCCAGCCGCCCAATGGCGGAGTCCGGCCCGCTGCTGTGAGTGCTGCTGTCTGGCGCCACCACCGCTTCGCTCACTGGGGAACACTCCCCAGCGTGGTCGTTGCGCGCAAGCCGGGGCTGGGCTGGGACTGGGACTGGGACTGGGACTGGGGCTGGGGCTGGGGCTGGGACTGGGACTTGGATGGCACCTGCGGGGCGGTAGCCGCGGCTTCGGCCTTAGGCGTCAGCATGGCGCGCACGCGACCGCTACCGGGAGCCGATGGGCCACCGGGCTTGCCACTGCCACCGTCCACACTGAATTTGTCGGTCAAGTTCTCATAAACGATGACCGCGCCGGTGATTTCGTCGGCCAACAGCGCCCCGCGGAGGCGGCGCATGAGAACCTTCCCGGTGAACTTGACGGTATCGGCGCGGCCGTCATAGTCAATGCGCTCGCTCTGGACCTCGATGTATTCGTCCAGCCCCTCGCGCTTTTGCCGGAAGAAAGCCGGTCTGTCGGGCGTGCCGGTGATGATGCCGAACTGGTAGCCATCGGGGTCTTCGCGCACATCGATGTGCGCCGCCCGGACCACGATGGTGCCCTTGGTCATGACCACGTTGCCACTGGCCGTCGTCAACTGCTTGACGTCGTCGACACGCATGGTTTCGGCTTCAAGATTCATCGGTTTGTTGCGATCGGCCTTCTCCGCCCAGACGGGCAAGGCGAATACCACGCAGACGGCCAACAGAAGTGGAAAGGAAGGTGGTTTTTTCATAAAGGCACGGAACTTGCTCAGGCGGGGATTGACGATTGTACTGAGCCTGTTGCGCCCGTGGCCTGTGTCGACCCAAGCATTTACGGCCGCTATTATTTTGATAGCTGCTTAGGCACACTTTACGAGGGCTTGCGGCACTTTTTCCCATATAGCTTTGTTGCACAATAACTGTTACTGGCCATTCATACAGCATGTTTGGCCATGGGCGCCACCCCTTGGCCTGCTAGGCCATCCGCCTAGAATGGCCAGCACTTGTAAGGAGTACACCGATGTTTGAATCCGCAGAACTAGGCCACACCATCACCAAGGCCGCCTACAAGGCTGCAGTACCCGCCCTGCGTGCCGCGCTGCTAAGCGCCCAGGTGGACTTGCACGAAGGCAAGAGAATACCTGTCGTGGTGCTGATCAGCGGGCAAGACGGCGCCGGCAAAGGCGAAACCATCAATGTGCTGTACGAATGGATGGACGCGCGCTTTTTGTCCACCCTTGCCTTCTCCGTGCCCACAGACGAGGAGCGCGAGCGCCCGCCGATGTGGCGCTACTGGCGCAGCCTGCCCCCCAAGGGGCGCATCGGCATCTTTGCGGGGTCGTGGTATTCGGAGCCTATCCGTCAACGCATTGAGGGCGAACTATCGCTCAAAGAGCTCGACGCCCAGGCCGACCAGATCAACCGCCTGGAGGCCATGCTGGTCGATGAAGGCGCGCTGGTGCTGAAGTTTTGGTTCCACCTGACCAAGGAGGGGCAAATCAAACGCCTCAAAGCTCTGGAGAAAGACCCGCACACCGCCTGGCGCGTGACGCAATGGAACTGGGACCGGCTCAAAACCTATGACAAGCTGCAAGCCGTGGCGGGACACCTGCTGCGCCTGACCAACACGCCGTGGGCGCCTTGGGTGGTAGTGGAGGGCACAGATGACCGCTACCGCTCGCTAACGGTCGGGCAAATCTTGCTGCAGGCCATGCAGAAAAAACTGGCAAGCACTGATGAGCAAGACGCACCCGTGGCGCCGATGGTGCGTGTCAATACCGATGGCCGCACGGTGTTATCCACCATGGATCTCAGCCTGTGCCTGGCGGACAAACCTTATGAAGACGCGCTGGCCCATTGGCAAGCCCGCCTGGCAAAACTGCTACGCGACCCGCGCTTCAAGGGTCGCTCGCTGGTGTGTGCGTTTGAGGGCGCAGATGCCGCCGGCAAAGGCGGCGCCATCCGGCGTGTCAGCGCGGCGCTGGATGCACGCCAATACCAGGTGATTCCGGTGGCTGCCCCCACCGAAGAGGAGCGCGCACAGCCCTACTTGTGGCGCTTTTGGCGCCATCTGCCGCGCAAGGGCCGGGTGGCGATTTTCGACCGCACCTGGTATGGCCGCGTGCTGGTGGAGCGGGTAGAAGGCTTTTGCAGTGAGGCCGACTGGCAGCGCGCCTACACCGAGATCAACGATTTTGAACACGAGCTGGCCGCATCGGGCGCGATGGTCGTCAAGTTCTGGCTGCAGATCAGCCAGCAGGAACAATTAAAACGCTTCAAGGCGCGCGAGCAGATTGCGTTCAAGCGCTTCAAGATCACACAAGAAGACTGGCGCAACCGCAAGAAGTGGGACGCCTACCAACTGGCCGTCTGCGACATGGTGGAGCGCACCAGCACCGGCAATGCGCCGTGGACACTGGTGGAAGCGAACGACAAGAACCACGCCCGTATCAAGATCCTGCAAACGCTGTGCGAACGGGTAGAGGCGGAGTTGGACGGAAGCGCTGCGAAGGGATCACCAGCGCACCCCAAAAAGGCCAAAAAGAGTGAGAGAGCGGCCCTGGCTGCCGAAAAAGCGGCAGTAGAGCAATCAAGCGATCAACACAAAGGCCAGGGGAAGCACGAGGGCAAGGGCAAGGACAAACGTAAAGGCAAGTCCAAAGGCTGATGCCTGGCGATGGGCGTTACGGCAACCTCACCGTGACTTCCAATCCCGGCTGCGCATTGCGCACGACAAGGTTCCCGCCATGGGCCTGCGCTACCAATTTGCACAGGTACAGACCCAGCCCCACACCGCCAGCCGCGCGCCCGCGCGCCGAGTCGGGGCGGTAAAAGGGCTCGGCAAGGTGCGGTAAAGCATCTTCGTCAACGCCAGAGCCGTAGTCACGCACGGTTATGCAAATGCGGTGCGTGTCTGCATCGGGATCCAGTTGTAGGCGAATGGTCGGCGGTTGCGCGGCATCGGCGCTATGGCGCAGGGCGTTGTCCAGCAGATTGCGCAACAGCAGCCGCATACGCGTGCGGTCCAATGGCTGCGCAGGCAGACAAGACACCAGTTCCAACTGCACCGGCTTCAATGTGCCGGGCGCGGGGGTTGCGCCTTGCTGCGCCACCTCATGAACCAACGCCGCAAGGTCCACCGGCTCCAACTGCAGCGCGGCATGGCCCTGGCCCAGGCGTTCGCTCTCCAGCAGGTCTGTAACCAGGTCGCGCATTTCGCCCAGGTCGCGCAACAGGGCTTCGCGGCGGGGTGCCACGTCGCCCTCCTCGGGTAGCAACTCGGTGTTCAGCCGCGCGCGCGTCAGCGGGCTGCGCAGCTCGTGGCTGATGGCCAGCAGCAGGCCGCGTTTGGCCTCCAGCATCTGGTGGATGCTGCGCGCCATGGTGTTGACATCGGTAGCCAGCTGCCCCAGTTCGTCGCGCCGGCGGATGGGGATAGCCTGGTCGAATGCGCCACTGCCAAAGCGCTGTGCGCCGTCGCGAATGTCGTCCAGCGGTCGCAACAGGCGCCTTATATAGCCATAGGCGAGTGCCGTTAACGCCAAGATTCCCGCCAAGGTGTACCACCCGATGCGGTGCGGCTGGCTTTCCCAGGCGGCGACACTAACACCCAGGTCAATGCGGTGGCCGTCTGCCGTGGTGCGGGACAGCAGGCGGGGCGGACCATCCTGCCATTCATCGTTCGCGTCACGGTGGTGGTTGTGGGGAAATGCGTCGGACCGCGGGTTACTGCGCCAATTCACCACCGGGCCAGAGATTTGCACACTGAGCGGCAGGCGTTGGGCCAGCGCCTGGGCCCGGTCAATACGGGGTGGGGTGCCAATTTCGGCCGCAAGCCGGTCCACGTAGTCACTGACCAGCGGCCGGGCCGCGACCCGCCAACCCACACTGAGCGCCTTTTGCATGCCAAAGGTAAAGGTAGCCGCCAAGGCCATGGCCAGCAGCAAAAACAAGGCCAACAGGCGCACCCGCAGCGAATGCCCCAGCGCGTGCCGCGCCCGGCGGTGCCAATGGCCGCGCAGCTTATGCATGCGGTGGGGTCGGGTTATGCGCCGGACTGTGGGCTGGACCTTGGGCACGCAATGCCAACGCATAGCCGGCGTTGCGCAGCGTCTTAATGGCGTCCAGCGGCTCCAACTTCTTGCGCAGACGGCTCACCACAATATCCACGGCGCGGGTGTACAAGTCGGCATCATGGCCGCGTAGCTGATTCAGAATGTCGTCACGGTGAAAAACTTTGCCAGGCTCGCGCGCCAGCAGGTGCAACAAATCGAATTCGGTGCTGGTCAGTTCAATAGCTTGGCCCAGACACTGCACGCTGCGGGTGGTGGCGTCCACCGTCAAGCCCTCAAAACAGAGGCGGCCATCGGCAGACGGCCCTGAAACGGCAGCCCCCATGGGCGTTGCGCGGGTGCTTGCGGGTTGGCGTCGGCGCAGCACCGTTTGCAGCCGTGCCACCAGTTCGCGCGGCTCGAAAGGCTTGGGCAAATAATCGTCGGCACCCAACTCCAGGCCCACCACACGGTCCATCACATCGCCCCGCGCGGTCAACATGATGAGGGGGATGTCGCTCTCTTTGCGGATGGTGCGGCACAGCTCGAACCCATCCATCTCGGGCAGCATCACATCCAGAATGGCGGCATCGAAGCCGCCCTGGCGCAGTTGGGCGAGGCCCAGGCTGGGGCGCGTGGCATGGCTCAGTTGCATCTCGAAGCGGGAAAAGTAGGCGGCCAGCGGCTCTCCCAATTGCTGGTCATCGTCGATCAGAAGGATGCGCATCGTCATGCGCTGATTGTCCCACCTGCGCGGTGACGCAAGAGCTGGCGCAGGCGTTGCTGGCGCTGGGCCGGCAGTCGGTCAAATGTATCGGCCGCTTGGGCCAGGGCGTGGTGCAGCACGGAGCGGTTTTGCGAGGCCGCCAGCGCCAGTTGCAGGGCGTGCTCCCGGTCAAACCGCGGCCCCCAAACCATGGCTAACAGCTCGGCAGCGGGCTCGGTGGTAGATGCCAGCAGCGTCGGGCCAAGGGCCCGAACCCCGGCAAAGAGCATTCGTATCGGTTGCATGGCAACACTACCGATGGGCTTGCACTCAGCCCCGGTGCCACCAGCCGTGGCGACCTTGCATGACTTCGCGCACCTTGGTTTGCTGTGCAGGCGTCAGGCTGTCGTAGAAGTCGGCCATTGCCGTGATCACCTCAGGACTCTTGCTGGTGACGGCGGCGGTTCTCTCGGTCAACAGCGTTTGGGCCCGGCTGCGGTCAAATTTCTCACCCGCCACCAGGGCCTGCATGTCCGCACGCGGGTCGTTGGTTTTGCCAACCAGCGCGGCGCGCTGCTCTTGCAACTTGTCTGCCAGCACGTTGAGACGTTGTTTTTGTTCAGCCGTGAGATCCAGCTTGCTGGCCACGCGCTCGATGATCTTGCCGCGCATGCGGGCGTGGTCCTCGGCATTCATACTGCCGCCAAAAGCGTGGCGCTGGTGACTGCAGCCGGTCACGCCTCCCACCAAAATGCTGGCACCCAGCAGGCTAAAGAGAGTTCGTTTGATCCAGGGTTTCATGAGAGTGTCCTTTTTGGAATGAAAGCATTGAACAGGCCTTGATAGTGCCGTCATAGTCCCGCCAAGTCCTGTCGTTGGGGTTTCGATTTGTTTCAATGTTTTTCAGCGCTGCGTTCGGTTTGCGCCGCATTGTGCCCGTGTCTGGCACCATACTGGCGTATAGATTTCGCTGCAGATGCCCTGGCCCGGGAGATATGAAAGGTTTACACCATTCACGCCAACGCGCTCACCATCACCAAGTTTTATACCGCCTTTGCGCGGCTGGACGGTGACGGTATGGCCCAGTGCTATGCCGACGCCGTGGCCTTTGAAGACGAGGTATTCACGCTGCAAGGCAAGATCGCAACCATGGGCATGTGGCGCATGCTGATAGACGCCACCCGCGCCAAGGGCATGGACGCCTGGCGACTGGAGTTCCGTGATGTGGAGGCCGACACCACCTCTGGCCAAGCCCACTGGGATGCGCATTACCGCTTCAGTGCAACCGGGCATATGGTGCTGAACCGCATTGATGCGCACTTCACATTCGACCAGCAGGGCTTGATCACCAGCCACCGCGACCGGTTCCATTTTTGGTCGTGGGCTCAACAGGCCCTGGGGGCTCCGGGCCTGCTGCTGGGTTGGTCGCCTTTTTTGCGTAACAAGGTTCGCCAACAGGCCGCAGCCAGTCTGCAGAAGTCCATGGCTGGTCGCAAGCCATGATCCTCTGGTTTGAGGGATTTGAAGTACGCACCATCTGCGCCAATGGTGTGGATATTTTTTTCCGCTGCGGGGGCAACCCACACAAGCCCGCACTGGTCTTGCTACATGGATTTCCGCAAACGCATGTGATGTGGCAACGCGTGGCCCAGTTGTTGCGCGAGGATTATTTTCTGGTCCTGCCCGATGTGCGCGGTTACGGCGATTCGTCCCACGCGCCGGGTCTGCCAGACCACAGCAATTACAGCAAACGCGCCATGGCAACCGATATCGTGGCCATTGCCGATGTGCTTGAATTGGACACGTTTTTTCTGTGCGGCCACGACCGTGGCGGCCGCGTTGCACACCGGCTGGCGCTGGACCACGCGCAGCGGGTTTGCAAACTGTGCGTCATCGATATCGCACCCACGCTGGACATGTATGCCAGCACCAACATGGAGTTCGCCCGCGCCTATTACCACTGGTTCCACCTGATCCAGCCGAGCCCCTTGCCCGAGACCATGATTGGCGGAAACGCCAAAGCCTATTTACACAACAAATTGGGCGGCTGGGGGACGGGCGGCATAGCGCACATTGAACCGCAAGCGCTGGCGGAATATGAACGTTGCTTCTGCAAGCCGGAGGCCATCCACTCAGCCTGTGAAGACTATCGCGCCAGTGCGGGTATCGACCTGGAACACGACGGGGCCAGCCGGGAACGCCATCAAAAAATTGCCTGCGACACCCTGGTGCTATGGGGTGCGCGCGGCGTCGTACAACGGTTGTTCAAGCCACTGGACGTGTGGCAGACCCAATGCATTGCGTCGGTCACCGGAGAGGCACTGCCAGCCGGGCATTTCATCCCTGAGGAACAGCCCGAATGGACTGCGCGAGCCCTGCGCAACTTCATGCAATAAGCCCCCGCCCCTTCGATTTCTAGCGTTTGGCTCGAACTTCTGCGACCAGGAATTCTGTCACCTGCAATGCGCGTTCCATGCTGCCGGCCATCGATCCATCGGTGTAAAAACGACCAGCGATTCCCAAGGCAGGCACACCTTCAACCTTGTAACTGTTTTGCGTCTGCGTCGCGCGCGTGGCCTTGGTTTGAACCGTGAACGAGTTGTATTGCTCCAAAAATTTGGCTTTGTCTACGCCCTGACGGCGGACCCATTCGGCAATGGCTTCTCCCGTTGCCAGATTAACTTTTTCAACATGAATGGCATGAAACACCTTAGCGTGGAGCTTTTCCACCAGACCCAGCGCTTCCAGGGTCAGAGCCAAGCGCTGTTGCGGCACAAAACTATCCTGGAAGGCGACGTGTGAACGGCGAAATGCCACATCCTTGGGCAGGGTCTTGATCCAGCTGGCCAGTGTGGGTTCGAACGCGTGGCAATGCGGGCAGCTGTACCAAAAAAACTCCACCACTTCGATCTTTCCAGCCGGCGCTTCAACGGGTGCCCGGGTGTCCAAGACTTGGTAGTCCTTGCCTGCGGTGAACTTGGCGGCCTGGGCATGGGCCACTGGAGAGAACCATGCGGATGAAGCCAGGGCAGCACCGGCGGCCACTTGGGAAAATTCACGGCGTTTCATATTCATTCAGAACCACTCCAAAAATGTGTCATTGTGACTGCGGGAGAAAGGATAAGTTCCCGCTAATGCGCGCAAACTCGTCAACGCTGAACGCGCACCAGTGAAGTTTCAAGACCCGACTTATCCAGTTTTTCCTTGCTACGTTCAGCGGCTTCCTTGGAATCGAACGGCCCAGTGCGTACCCGGAACACCACGCGACCAGACTGCTCGCGTTCGGTGATCTTGGTCTCGATGCCGTTCAAGGACAGTTTGGCACGCTGCGCCTCGGCATCTTCGGGAGTCCGGAACGCGCCAAGTTGCACAAAGAAGAGAAACGGTTCAGAGGTAGCTGTCGTACTGGGGCCGGCTGTCTTGGCCTTGGCCAAATCACCCAGCGGGTCTGCGGATACAGCGGGTTTGATTTCACCCTTGGAGTCGGGTTTTGTGGCTGCTGCCTTGGGGTCTACTTTGGCTTCGGACTTGGTGGAAGTCGCGGCAGCGGCCGATGCACTGGCAGCAGAGGCTGCGGCCTTGACCGGGTTCTTGCCATACAGCGGAGTGTTCGGGTCCCAATCCTTGTTCTTCTTGGCCTCAGCCTCATCCTGGTCGGCCGATCGGCTTTGGCCCTTATTCATGAAGGGCACCGGCACCTTGGTTACGTACACGGCCACGCCCAGGGCTGCGGCCAAGCCGATCACGACACCGATGATGAGTCCCAGAATTGTCCCGCCACGCTGCTTCATGCGCTACCTTTTTTCTATCTAATCAGTTGCTAGCCAGTTGCGGTCAGAGCACATCGCTGCGCGAGTGGTCTGACCCCAAAGTTGTTACATTTTTTGCGGGGCGCTAACGCCCAATACTGCGAGTCCATTGTGCAACACCTGGGCCGTCGCCGCGACCAGGGCCAGGCGCGCCAGCTTGACGGCCTCTTCGTCCACCAGGATGCGCTCGGCGTCGTAATAGCTGTGGTAGCAGGCGGCCAGTTCACGCAAGTAGAAGGTTACATCGTGGGGTGCTTCGTCGTTGGCGGCGGCGGTCAGCATCTCGGGGTATTTGGCCAGCAACAGCATCAAGGCCTGGGCCTGCGGGCTTTGCAACGCCGACCGGTCCACTCCCTGAAGACCGGCTACATCACCGCCCCAGGAGGCCAGCACCGAGCAGATACGGGCATGGGCATATTGGACGTAGTACACCGGGTTGTCGTTGTTCTTTGCCACAGCCAGGTCCACGTCAAAGGTGTACTCCGTGTCGGGCTTGCGGCTCAGCAGGAAGAAGCGCACTGCGTCCTTGCTGGTCCACTCGATCAGGTCGCGCAAGGTCACATAGCTTCCTGCTCGCTTACTAATTTTTACCTCTTCACCGCCTTTGACCACGCGCACCATGGTGTGCAGCACGTAGTCGGGGTAGCCCAGCGGAATGCCCACGTCGGCCGCCTGCAGGCCGGCACGCACACGGGCAATCGTGCCGTGGTGGTCGGTGCCCTGGATATTGACGACCTTGGTGAAGCCACGCTCCCACTTGGCAATGTGGTAGGCCACATCCGGCACAAAGTAGGTATAGCTGCCGTCCTGCTTGCGCATGACACGGTCCTTGTCATCGCCGTAGTCCGTGGATTTCAACCACAGCGCGCCATCCTTGTCATAGGTCTTGCCGTTGGCGACCAGCTTGGCCACGGTCTGATCGACGCGGCCGCTGGTATACAGGCTGGACTCCAGGTAGTACTCGTCAAACTTCAGGTTGAAGGCCTGCAGGTCCTTGTCCTGCTCGTGGCGCAGATAGGCCACGGCGAAGTTGCGGATCGACTCCAGATCTTCCACATCGCCGCTGGCGTTGAAGCTGCGATCGTCGGCCTGCACCGTCTTCTTGGCCAGAAAGTCATCGGCAATGTCCTGGATGTAATCGCCGTTGTAGAAGACCTTGCTCAGCGGGTTCTCCGGGTCCACAGGCCAGCAGTCGTCGCCGGGCTTGAACCCCTTGGCGCGCAACTGCGTGCTGTTGGCCAGCGTCTGGATCTGTACACCGGCGTCGTTGTAATAGAACTCGCGGTGCACACTCCAACCTTGTGTGGCAAACAGGTTGCAAATGGCATCACCCAGCGCCGCCTGTCGGCCATGGCCCACATGCAGGGGGCCGGTCGGGTTGGCCGATACAAACTCGACCAGTAGACGCTGGCCGTTGCTGGGCTGAAAACCAAACTGGGCGCCCTGGCCCAAGACCTCACGCACGATTTCTTGCTTGCTTTCAGGCTTGAGCCGGATGTTGATAAAGCCGGGGCCA
>JANXVI010000402.1 GCA_025351745.1 Rhodoferax sp. | reverse complement strand
TTCTTCGACAAACCGATAACCCGAATACACCATCAGCGACGAGCCCGCCACCAGCATCGCATCGGCCTGCGCCAGCGCTGCGCGCACCGCGGCCACACGCTCACGCGGCACGCTCTCGCCGAAGAACACCACGTCGGGCTTTAGCATGCCACCGCATTGTGTGCACGCGGGCACATCGAATGGTGTGAAGTCTTGCGCGTCCAGATCCGCATCGCCATCCGGTGCGCTGCGTGCGTCCAACGCCAGCCACCGTGGGTTGCGGCTAAGCAGTTCGTCTTGTAGCGCCTGGCGTGGCGAGCGCGCGCCGCAACCCAGGCAGCACACGGTGTCGATACGGCCATGCAGGTCTACCACATGGGCGCTGCCCGCAGTGTTGTGCAACCCGTCTACATTCTGCGTCACCAGCAGTTGGATACGCCCAGCCTGCTCCAGCCGCGCCAGCGCCCGGTGTGCCGCCGTGGGGCGGGCAGCCGCCATCGTGCGCCAGCCCAGCATGCTGCGCGCCCAGTAGCGCTTGCGCGCCAGCGCATCGCCGACAAACAACTGAAACCGCATCGGTTCATTGCGCTTCCACGCGCCATTGGCATCGCGGTAGTCGGGTATGCCCGCCTCGGTGCTGCAGCCCGCGCCGGTTAGCACTAGAAGCTTGTGGTGTCGTGCGGCGAAGATGGCGAGGAGGGCGATCGGATCCATGTTGGTATTTTCGGGAGGTATTTGCCTCAGTTGGGGGGAGGTGGATGGTTGACTACCGCTTGAGACACATAGCTGACATCCCCTTTTTCCGAAGCAGTCTTAACGTTTGAGCTATCGGGACCGCCGCAGCGTGACGGCGGGTGGGTCAGCATGAACTGGAGGCCAGAACGACTGCACGCAGCGATAAGTCCGGTTGAGCGAAGTGTTGGGAGTCGCCGTGCTGCACAGCGATGCGGTGCTCATTCCGCTTTCCAGTTCCAGTCTGCGGCAACGATGTGGACATCTATTGCCGACCTCTCGAGAAGCTTGGCGAACGGGATTGTGTGAACTGAGCCGCAGACAAACAGGCACGGCCATTGGTTGAGTGTGAGAAGTTCCTGCATCCACCAAGCTTCTCGCCTGCGGTAGCCACAGGCTACTTCTTCTGCCACTTGCTCTTCGGTCGGTGGAGTATTCAGCCAGTCCCTCGCTCGAATATGAGGCTCTTGAAGTATGCCAAGCGACTCGTTTTGTTCGATTGACGGGTCGCAGTATTTGTGCGGAAAGCCCAGTTCAGCCGCGAGCGATTCAAGAACGGTTTTTGATAGAGATTTTCCGGATAGGGCGTCGAGACTGTGTTCCTCGGCTATGGCTCGGATGTCGTTTTCCCTTGCGCATCGCCGTAACAGAACCTCAAATGCGTTGTGCGCAGCTTCCGGGAAACAAGGCTGACGCTCCTGATAGCGGTGGTCAGTTCCAATGAGAAACACCGAGCGAGTAGAAGGGTGCATTTGTGACGCCTAACGAAACATCAGTGGTTAAATATAGTCGATTAGGCCTTGACATCGGATTTCGGCTCTCGCCCCTCATCTGACTGATATTTTGTCTCAACGCAGACACCCGAGCTATCCGGTCAAGGTATATGCTCCGCACCCGCCGGCGGAACAACCCACGCGTGCATGCGCTCTTCGTAGACTGAGACACTTGGTGCGGGGAAACCCGGATCGGCGAATGCACCGACGGGGATGGCTAGGAACTCATCCATCCCCTCGGGTTCGTAATAGACGGTCGAGCCGCAGTGGGGGCAGAAGTGGAACTTGATACGCGAGCCTTCGTCGCCGATCCGAACGTACGCGGTTGAAGTGCCCGCAAGTGATACGTTCTCGCGCCGGAATCTCGCTTGTTGGCCGAAGACGCTGCCCGTCCTGCGCTGGCAGGCCAAGCAGTGGCAGATGGAGACGCGCACGGGATCGCCGACGACTTGGGCCGTGAGCTGGCCGCAACTGCAGGATGCAAATCGTTGAGACATGCCAGGTTCCTGATTTGGGGTTGTTGTGAATTGGGGAATCAGATCGCATCTGATGTTACGCCGACAGCGAATGGATTTACTCAGCCAAGAGTGAGATACTGCGGCCCATCTGCAAAACGACAGGGAGAGGAAACCATGCTGCAAAAACTCAATGAATTGACCGAGGGCCACGGTGCGCTGCAGAAGGGCAAGGGACTAATCACCGGCGTGGTCGCACTCTCTTTGGGTATCTTGTGTTTGTTGGGTGTGTTGGCGTTTCACTTCCCGCAGTACCTCACCACGCCTGAGTTGCGCAAGAGTTACGACGTGGACGTGATACGTACCGTGATGTTTGTGGCCATGGTGCTGGCCGGTGGGGTGTCGTTGGTCAACGTGTTGTTCAACCGCGCACGGTGGCTGTCGGGCTTTGCGTTTTTGCTGGTGGTGTTGACGGCCGTTTTGGGCGGGCACAAGGTGCCGGTTAATGACTTTGCCGACAACACACCCTACATCGGTTTGGACTGGTTCATTCTGGACCTGTTGGGCTCATCGCTGATCTTCATCTTCGTCGAAAAGCTGTTCGCCTTGCGCAAAGACCAGCCAGTGTTTCGCCCCGAATGGCAGACCGATTTCAATCACTTCATCGTCAACCACATGGTGGTGGGGTTCATCATGCTGGCGACCAATCTGTTTGTGCACAAACTGTTTGGCTGGGCCGCCAAAGATGGCGTACAGGCCTGGGTGCGTGATCTGCCGTTCTTCGTGGCTGTGTTTTTGATCGTGCTGGTTGCCGACCTGGTGCAGTACTGGACGCACCGCGCGTACCACGAAACTTTCCTGTGGCGCCTCCACGCCGTGCACCACAGTGCCAAGCATATGGACTGGATGGCCGGCTCGCGCCAGCATATTCTGGAGCTCATCATCACCCGC
>JANXVI010000380.1 GCA_025351745.1 Rhodoferax sp. | reverse complement strand
TCACCGGCACGGATGTCCAGCGTCACGTCCTGCAAGGCGGTGAAGCGCTGATCCGGGCTGCCGTCTTCCGCGCGCACGGTGAACTCCTTGCTGACATGTTCAAAGCGGATCTTGGCGGCGCTCATTTCGCGGCCACCTTGTGGGCCGTCGCCGTGGCGTAGGGGTTGAGTGCGTTCGTATACAGGTCCGCCGGCTTGACCTGGCCGGCCTTGATCACCTCGTCCTTGACCAGCCAGTCGATCCAGACCTGCAGGTCCTTCTCCAGGATCACGCCACCATAGGAGGGCACGCCGGTGCTCTTCCAGTACTGGATGGTGTCCGCGCTTTCGGCGCGCCCACGGGCCTTGACAATTTTTTCATACTGGGCGCGCACATCGGCGGGCGGTGTCTTTCGCGCCCATTCAATGGAGCGTGCCAGCGCACTGACCAGGTGTTTGGAGGCCTTGGGGTTCTTCTCCAGAAACTTGTTGTGCATCACGATGCTGCCTGCAGTGAAGCTGCCATACAGGTCCTGGTCGGTGAACAGGGTGCGAATGCCGCCGCGCTCCAGCGCCTTGTCACGCAGCACACCGCCCAGGGCGGTGACCTCCACCTGGTTCTGGCGCAGTGCCTGTTCGCCCGACACCGGCGGCGTCACCACCAGCGTGACCTGTTTGGCCTCGGCATCGGTCAGCTTGTTGCGTTCCAGGTATTCACGCACCATGAACTCGTGGTGCGCACCCAGCGTGTTCACCGCCACCTTCTTGCCAATGAGATCGCGCGCCGTTTTGATGGGGCTGTCGGATTTGACGTAATAGCCGGTGTAGGTGTTGTCGTCCACGCCGTAGTAGCCCAGCACGGCCTTGATGGGCGCCTTCTTGGCCAGCAGCTTGACCACCGCGCCGTTGAACGCGCCGCCAAAGTCCACGTCGCCCGTGACCACGGACTGGATGTCTTGCGGGCCGCTGATGGTGTTGCCAACCCATTTGGCTTTGAGCGGCGCCAGGTAGCCCAGACTTTCGGCCAGCTCGATCCAGATGACCTGGCCGGCCCAGCCCTGGTAGCGGATGTCGGTGACCTCCAGGATCTCCTGTGCGAAGACCGGTGTTGCCAGCCCCAGCGCCACGACCACGGTGGCAATCAGTTGTGAAATGGTTCGCATGTGTTTCCCTTTCGAGTTGGTGTTGAGGGCACAGCGTAGGCGGGTGCGGTGCAGATGCCAACGAAGAAAATCATGCTTGCTTATGCGTATATGTGCACGGCGCACATGCACATGCGAATTTCGAGCTTCGTTTTGCGGGCCGCGGTTTTTACGATACAGACGTGGACCATCCCACACGCCACCAACACATCCATTACCGAAGGAAGCCCGCATGTCTGCTGTACTCAACACTTTCCATTCAAACGCCCAGGCAGAAGCCGTTCCTGCACTGGACCTCCGGCGGCTGGCCGGGCGCATCGGTGCGCACATAGAAGGCGTTCGCCTGTCGGGCACGCTCGCACCCGCAACTTTTGCGGCCATCCACCAGGCTTTGCTGCAGCACAAGGTTCTGTTCTTTCGGGGCCAGCAACATCTGGACGATGCGGCGCACCAGGCCTTCGCCGGGCGCTGGGGAGACGTGGTGCCGCACCCCACCGTGCCATCGCGCGACGGGACCGCCATCCTGGAGCTGGACTCCAGCCATGGCGGCCGCGCAAACTCCTGGCACACCGATGTGACCTTTGACGCGGACTACCCCAAGGTATCGGTGCTGCGGTCATTGACTATTCCCGACGATGGAGGCGACACCGTGTGGGCCAACACGGCCGCGGCTTACAACGAGCTGCCCACCGCGCTGCGCGCGCTGGCCGACACGCTATGGGCCGTGCACGGTAATGACTACGACTACGCCGCTGCCCGGGTCGAGTCGGTAGACGACCACGGCGCCAAACATTACCGTGAGGTGTTCACCTCGCGTCTGATCGAGGCCCAGCACCCGCTGGTGCGCGTGCACCCCGAGACCGGTGAGCGCACGCTGGTGTCCGGGCATTTCCTGAAACGCTTCGTGGGCTACAACACCCACGACTCACAACACCTGTTCGAAATCATCCAGCACCACATCACGCGGCTGGAGAGCACCGTGCGCTGGCACTGGGCCGCTGGCGATGTGGCCATCTGGGACAACCGCGCCACACAGCACTATGCGGTCAACGACTACGGCGACCAGCACCGCGTGGTGCGCCGTGTGACGGTGCGTGGCGAAGTGCCGGTGTCGGTGCAGGGCCAGCGCAGTTTTGCGGTGGTCCAAGCTGCCTGATAGCGGCCCCGGAAACAGTCCAACGATGTTTCCGTTCTAAAGAACCAATTTTTTATTCGTTTGAGTTTTTATGGCGCGCACTTAGAGTACAGGCAACGGCGACATGCGCTCCCGTTAAATTGGGCTGTAGCCCTCATGGAACGTGCTTAGGTCGCTATAAAAACAGTAGTAAGTTAAATTGAAAGTTTCCGCCAACAGGAGAGGCCCCATGTCAGACCACTGGAAATTCGAAACCCAATCCGTACACGCCGGTTACTCGCCGGACCCGACCACCAAGGCCGTGGCCGTGCCCATCTACCAGACGGCGGCCTACGCCTTTGACAGCGCGCAGCACGGCGCCGATTTGTTTGACCTGAAGGTGCCGGGCAACATCTATACCCGCATCATGAACCCCACGCAGGACGTGCTGGAAAAGCGCGTGGCCGCGTTGGAGGGCGGCATTGCCGCGCTGGCGCTGGCATCCGGCCAGGCGGCAGTGTCTTATGCCATTCAGACCATTGCCGAGGCGGGTGACAACATCATCGCCACCACCGCGCTGTACGGCGGCACCTACAACCTGTTTGCCCACACGCTGCCACAGTTCGGCATCACCACCCGGTTTGCCGATGCGCGCAATCTGGAAAAAAAGATCATATCGTGGTTAGGAAATAGTTTGACATCGGAGCATCTACAAGTA
>JANXVI010000377.1 GCA_025351745.1 Rhodoferax sp. | reverse complement strand
GCGTGCTGGCGTTGGGTTTGAGCGCAACGCTGAACGCGCCGATCCCGGATGTGAAGTTCGGCTTGTTCCGGATGTGATGAGGATACCTACTATGTTCACCAAAATCCTGATTGCCAACCGTGGCGAGATCGCCTGCCGCGTAGCCACCACCGCCCGCCGTCTGGCCATCAAAACCGTCGCCGTGTATTCCGATGCCGACGCCGGTGCCAAGCATGTCGCCGCGTGTGATGAGGCCATCCATATCGGCGGCAGCGCGCCCAAGGACAGCTACCTGCGCTGGGAGCGCATCATTGAGGCGGCCAAGGCCACGGGCGCCCAGGCCATCCACCCCGGCTACGGTTTTCTCAGCGAGAACGAAGAGTTTGCGCAGGCCTGTGCCGCAGCTGGCCTGGTCTTCATCGGCCCGCCATCGTCGGCCATCAAGGCCATGGGTTTGAAGGCGGAGTCCAAGCAGTTGATGGAAAAGGCTGGCGTGCCACTGGTGCCCGGCTACCACGGCGCCGACCAAGACCCTGCGTTATTGCAGCGCGAGGCGGACCGTATTGGCTACCCGGTGCTGATCAAGGCCAGCGCGGGCGGCGGCGGCAAGGGCATGCGCGCGGTGGACAAGGCCGAAGACTTTGCGGCAGCGCTGGCGTCGTGCAAGCGCGAGGCCATCAACAGCTTTGGTGATGACGCCGTGCTGGTCGAAAAATATGTGCTGCGCCCGCGCCATATCGAGATCCAGGTGTTTGGCGACACCCATGGCAATTGCGTCTACCTGTTCGAGCGCGACTGCTCGGTGCAGCGCCGCCACCAGAAGGTGCTGGAAGAAGCTCCTGCGCCGGGCATGACAGAGGAGCTGCGGGCGCGCATGGGCGCAGCTGCGGTAGAGGCGGCGCGTGCCGTCAACTACGTGGGTGCGGGCACGGTGGAGTTCATCGTGGAGCAGCCCGGCGGTTATGAGCACCCCGAGCAGATGAAGTTCTACTTCATGGAGATGAACACGCGTCTGCAGGTGGAGCACCCGGTGTCTGAAGCCATTACCGGGCAAGACCTGGTGGAGTGGCAACTGCGCGTGGCGTCGGGCGAAAAGCTGCCTTTGCAGCAAAGTGAATTGAAGATCCACGGCCACGCCATCGAAGCCCGCATCTGCGCCGAGAACCCCGACAACAACTTCCTACCCGCCACCGGCACGCTGCATGTCTACGGTCTGCCGGACTGCACCACGTTCGAGCGCGCCGACAACGCAGTGCGCGTGGACTCCGGCGTGCGCCAGGGCGACAGCATCAGCCCTTTCTACGACTCCATGGTTGCCAAGTTGATCGTCCATGGCGCCACGCGTGAGCAGGCGCTGGCACGCATGGACACGGCCTTGGCGCAGACACATATCGTCGGCCTGACAACCAATGTGCAGTTTTTGCGCCATGTGGTCACCAGCCCATCGTTCGCACAGGCGCAACTCGACACCGCACTTATTCCGCGTGAATCGGCAGTGCTGTTCAAGCAAGAGAAAGTCGGCCTGCAAATGGCCACTGCCGCGATGGTGGCGCAGACGCTGGTCAGCGAACTGGGCTTGGCAGCGAAGGCCGATGCCAGCGGCTGGATAGACCCGTGGGCGCAGCGCGATAGCTGGCGTTCGCACGGCGCGTCGCACCGGGACTTCATGCTGGAGTTCCACGGTGAGCCGCACACGGCGCGCTTCACCCGCTTGCACGGCGGCACCTTGCAATTGACGGTGGATGACAACACCGCCGCGCTGCAGTACACGGCCCAGGCCGATGGCGCGCTGGATGTGCGCTACGGCGACCTGCGTTCCACATTGCGCTTATACAAAAATGGCGAGGTAGCCCACGTATTCACTGCGCAGGGCGCTACACAAATCGTAGCAATTGACGCGCTGGCCCACGCTGGCGAAACGCATGCCGAGGTCGGCCGTCTGACCGCTCCCATGCCGGGCAAGGTGGTGTCATTCGCCGTCAAGGCGGGCGATGTGGTCAAAAAGGGCCAGGCCCTTGCCGTCATGGACGCCATGAAGATGGAGCACACCATTGCCGCGCCCGCCGATGGCACCGTGGCCGAGTTGTTGTTTGCGCCCGGTGACCAGGTGACTGAAGGTGCGGAGTTGCTGAAACTTGAAGTGGCAACCTGATACCTTGCGGGACAGACCGCAGCGCGCAGCGCAAGCTCTGTCCTCAACCGATTAAAAATTGCGGGACAGACCGCAGCCGCGTAGCGGCAAGCTCTGTCCTCAAGTGACTATGAAAATCACATTTTGCTGCACCGACACCGCGTCTGAACCCTGGCTGCAAGGCCTGCGCGCCGCGCTGCCCGACGCCGAGGTCACGCTCTGGTCTGCGGGTGCGCCCCCTGCCAATTACGCTGTGGTCTGGGCGCCGCCTCAGCAGTTCTTTGACGAGCAGCCGCAGCTTCAGGCCGTGTTCAACATCGGCGCCGGCGTGGACGCACTGCTGAAGCTGCGCTTGCCTCCGCAGGCCAAGATCGTCCGCCTAGACGATGCCGGCATGTCCGTGCAGATGGCGGAGTATGTATGCCACGCCGTCATCCGCCACTTCCGCGAGTTCGATGCCTACGAGGCCGATACGCGCCAGGGCAAGTGGTCGTTTCGCAAGCCGCGCGCGCGGGCAGACTTTCCCGTCGGCGTTATGGGGCTAGGCGTGCTGGGTAAACGTGTGGCCCAGGCCCTGGCGCACTTTGAATTCCCGGTCAACGGTTGGAGCCGCGGCACCAAATTGCCAGGAGCTTGGGCGGCAGAGCGTTTTGCGCAGGTTAAGGAGGAGCCCGCAAAGCGGGCGGAGGACACGGAGCAAAGCGCTCTGCCGTCCAAGCTCCGAAACGGCGTGACGTGTTATTCAGGCCCAGACGGCTTCAAGGATTTTCTGGCAGCCAGCCGTGTGCTGGTCTGTCTGCTGCCGCTGACGACAGACACCCGCGACATCATGAACCGCGACACGCTGTCGCAATTGCAGCCTGGTGGTTATGTCATCAACGTGGCGCGTGGCGCGCAATTGGTGGATGAGGACTTGTTGGCGCTGCTGGACAGCGGTCACCTGGCCGGCGCAACGCTGGACGTGTTCCGCGCCGAACCATTGCCGACTGATCACCCGTTCTGGAAGCACCCCAAGATCACGGTCACGCCGCATACGTCGGCCCGCACGCTGCGCGGTGAGAGCATTGCGCAGATTGCAGCCAAATTGGCGGCCTTGCAGCGTGGGGAGCCGTTGGCCGGTGTCGTGGACCCCGGGCGTGGGTATTAACGCCGACGGACAGTGCCTGCGCACTCGTAGAGAATAGTGGGTATGGCTACTACCACCTCGTTGAGCCGTTTCTTTGGCCCGCTGGGCTGGTTCTTTCAATTGCCCAGTGCGTTGACGGCACTGGGTGCCGCTTGGTTGATTGCCACGGGCATGAATGTGGTGGGCAACATGCGCAGTGTCGACGGGCGTGTAGTGGCACACGAGGCAGCGCAACTCAACCAGGGCCGGGGCACAGGCAAACACAGTGTCGTGGAGTTTTCAGCCCACGGTGGACGAACCATGCGGGTCGTGGACTCGCTGTTGCGCCAGGGCGGGGCGGTGCACAAGATCGGCGAAACCGTTACCTTGCGTTACCCGGCCAGCGACCCTATGCAGGCGCAAATCAGCGGCTCTGCGTGGATCAAGACCTTTATGGGAATCGGACTGCTCTTTTTCAGTACCATCGGCATGTTCGTCGGCTGGCTGCTGCTGCTGCGCCTTCGCCCCAAAGCCTTGCCCCCTGCCGCGGCGCACTGAACGCCCTTATCCGCACATTCCAGACATTCCCAGCATCGGAGAACTCCCATGGGCATCCCAGCCAAAGTCAAAATCGTCGAAGTTGGCCCGCGCGACGGCCTGCAAAACGAGAAGCAACCCGTGCCCGCCGCTGTCAAGATCGAGCTGGTGCACCGCCTGCAAGACGCGGGCTTGACCGAGATTGAAGTCACCAGTTTTGTCAGCCCCAAATGGGTGCCGCAGATGGCCGACAACGCTGAGGTCATGGCCGGTTTGGTCCGCAAACCCGGACTGCGGTATTCGGTGTTAACGCCCAATCTGCAGGGTTTTGAAGCCGCGCTCCAATCCCGGCCCGACGAGATCGTGGTGTTTGGCGCGGCCAGCGAGGCTTTCAGCCAGAAGAACATCAACTGCTCCATTGCAGAAAGCATTGAGCGCTTCCGCCCCGTGGTGCAGGCCGCGTTGGAGAAAGGCCTCACCGTGCGCGGCGCCATTTCCTGCGCCGTGGGTTGCCCATACGAGGGCGAGATTGCTCCTGCGCGCGTGGAAATGGTGGCGCGATTGATGCATGGCATCGGCGTGCAACATGTGGGCGTGGCCGACACGATTGGCGTGGGTACACCGAACACGGTGCAGAAGGCGCTGGAGGCCACGCTCAAGGTCTACGGTATCGATCGCGTCTCGGGCCACTTCCACGACACCTATGGCATGGCCTTGGCAAACACGCTGGCCAGTTTGCAAATGGGTATCTGGAACTTTGACACCTCGGTCGCCGGCCTGGGTGGTTGCCCGTATGCCAAAGGAGCGACGGGCAATGTAGCGTCGGAAGACGTGGTCTACTTGTTGCACGGCATGGGTATCGAGACGGGTATTGATTTGGACAAATTGGTCGACGCCGGCAAATTCATTAGCGACTTTTTACAGCGCAAACCCAACTCGCGCGCGGCCACAGCGTTGTTGAACAAGCGTACTCAAACATGAGCCCTACTGACAGCATTCCAGAAGGCGTGCAGCGTGTAGCCGCAGCCTTGAAAGCCAAGAACCATCCCCACACACCGATCATGTTGGATGATGCGGCGCGCACGGCCCAGCAGGCCGCCGACGCGCTGGGCATTGCGGTGGGGCAGATCGCCAAAAGCATCATCTTTCGCCGCAAGGAAGACGACGTGGCAGTGCTGGTCATCACCTCGGGCGACCGTCGCGTGGACGAGAAAAAGGTCGAGGCGCTGGTGGGCCGCATAGGGCGGGCCGACGCTGATTTCGTCAAGGCCAAAACGGGCTTCAGCATCGGGGGGGTCTCTCCGTTGGCGCATGCACAGCCGCCGGTCACGCTGGTGGACCGCGAACTGTTTCGCTTTGAAGAGATCTGGGCCGCGGCTGGCCATCCACATGGCGTGTTCAAGCTACACCCGCGCGATCTGGCCCTGTTGTCTGACGCGCCAACAGCCGACGTGACGCAGGCGGTGCCCGTATGACGGTCGAATGGGATGCTACACAATCCATAGCTACCCGCGCAATGCTGGTGAGGGCTATGGCCGAAGAAGTCCCGTCGCCCTGCGTATCGGTGTGCCGCATGGACCTGCGGCGCACGTATTGCGAAGGATGCCTGCGCACCATTGACGAGATCCGTGTCTGGCGTGGCAGCAGTGACGCGGACAAGAAAGCCATCTGGGCGCGCATTGCCGAACGGGCAACAGCGCTCAGCCCTGTCGTGCCCCAAAGTTAAGCACCATGAAACAGATCAGCTTTTTCCTGGACTTTATTTCGCCGTATGCCTACCTGGCGTTTGAGGAAATGCCGCAGGTCCTTGAAGGGCTCAGCTATTCGGTGACCTACAAACCATTGTTGTTCGCGGCTTTGCTCAAGCACCACGGGCAGCTTGGTCCCGCTGAGATACCGGCCAAACGCGACTGGACCTACCGCCAGGTTCAGTGGCTGGCCCACAGCAAGGGACATGCGCTGGACATGCCCGCTCGGCACCCCTTCAATCCATTAGGCTTGTTGCGCCTGGCTGTGGCTAGCGACCGCAACGGCCAGCCCAACCGCTATGTGTGCGAGACGCTGTTCAGGCATGTGTGGCTGGGCGGGGCCGACGCGGCGGACCCTGGCCGCCTTTCTTCCGTCACCCAGCAGCTGGCACCCCCGCGTGATCCGTCGGAAGAAGCTGTGAAGGCGCAACTGCGCAAGCATGCCGACGAGGCCATTGCCAAGGGAGTGTTTGGCGTGCCGACTTTTGAAGTCGATGGCAAGGTGTTCTGGGGGCTCGATGCCCTGCCCATGCTGCGCGCCTACCTGCGCGGCGACGCTTGGTTTGATGGGCCTCAGTGGCATGGCGCGCGTGCGGTTGGGACGGGCGTCGTACGAAATGCCCATACTCGGTAGTGTGGAATATCGGTGCTTTCCCTAGTTTTTGGTCAGTTGGTCGCAACGGCCGTTGGTTCATCTTGGCGGATAAATCGGCCCAAATCCCACATCGAGAAATCACATGCGCGGGTAACTACCAGTTTTGTAAGTTCGCATTCAGGTGGCGGTAAGTTGTTGTTGGAAAGGTGTCAGAACGGGGTCAGACCATACCTGCATAGTCTGCTCACCCAAACGCGTCAATGGGGCGCACTTAACCAAATTGGAGACAAAACCATGGCAACAACAGTCCCACGGCCGATGTCGGCGGAAGAGAAGAAGGTCATCTTCGCTTCCTCGCTCGGCACCGTATTTGAATGGTATGACTTCTACCTATACGGCTCGTTGGCAGCCGTCATTGCCAAGCAGTTTTTTGGTGGCCTGGACCCTACATCGGCTTACATCTTTGCGCTGTTGGCCTTTGCGGCCGGCTTTCTGGTGCGTCCGTTTGGCGCCTTGGTGTTTGGCCGCTTGGGCGACATGATTGGTCGCAAGTACACCTTTTTGGTGACCATTTTGATCATGGGTCTGTCCACGTTCATCGTCGGCTGTTTGCCCACCTACGCCACCATTGGTCTGGCTGCGCCGGTTATCCTGATCGCGCTGCGCATGCTGCAGGGCTTGGCATTGGGCGGTGAATATGGTGGTGCAGCGACCTACGTGGCTGAGCACTCGCCACAAGGCAAGCGCGGCGCTTATACCGCGTGGATTCAGACCACTGCAACCCTGGGTCTGTTTCTGTCCCTGATCGTGATCTTGTTAACCCGGGAATTTACCAGCTACGCAGTGTCGGCTCCCGGCGTTACACCTGTGGTTACCGCATTTGACGATTGGGGCTGGCGCGTGCCGTTCCTGGTGTCCATCCTGCTGTTGGGTGTGTCGGTCTACATCCGCTTGAGCATGAACGAGTCGCCTGCTTTCACCAAAATGAAAGCCGAAGGCAAAACGTCTAAGGCGCCCTTGTCCGAGTCTTTCGGCCAGTGGAAAAACCTGAAGATCGTGATCTTGGCCCTGGTCGGTTTGACTGCAGGCCAGGCCGTGGTCTGGTACACGGGCCAGTTCTATGCATTGTTTTTCCTGACATCGATTGCCAAGGTCGACCCCAAGACCGCCAATTTGTTGATCGCGGCTGCATTGGTTATTGGTACACCGTTCTTTATCGTGTTTGGCTCGCTGTCAGACAAGATCGGCCGCAAGCCCATCATCATGGCGGGCTGCCTGTTGGCCGCGGTGACCTACTTCACCGTATTCCCCATGCTGCTGAGCTATGCCAACCCCAAGCTGGTGGCCGCACAAAAAGCCATACCGGTGGTAGTGACTGCCGACTTTGCGCGCTGCTCCTTCCAGGGTAGCCCCATCGCACGCCAGATTGACTTCACCAGTTCCTGCGATATTGCCAAGCGTACGCTGACGGAAAATTATGTTCCGTATCAGAACGTGGCAGCACCGGCAGGCACCGAAGCCACAGTCAAGATCGGCGAAACCTTGATCCCCTCCTTGGTTGGTGTGCTGAACGACAAGCGCGACGCCTTCTCTCCAGATAGCGCCAAGGCCATTGCAGCATTCAAGAAGGCCGTGGTTGATGCTGCCAAGGCTGGTGGCCTGACCGTCAAGGCTGACGACGCCACCATGAACACGCCCATGGTATTGGCGGTGCTGGTGTACCTGGTGATTTTGGTGACCATGGTGTACGGCCCCATTGCCGCCATGTTGGTGGAGATGTTCCCCACCCGCATCCGCTACACATCCATGAGCTTGCCGTACCACATCGGCAATGGTTGGTTCGGCGGCTTGCTGCCCACCACCGCGTTCGCCATGGTGGCCGCCACCGGAGACATCTTCTATGGCCTGTGGTACCCCGTCGTAGTTGCGGCAGGCACATTCATCATCGGCATGATCTTCATCAAAGAAACCAAAGACGTTGACATCTACGCTAACGACTAACAATTTGTAACACAAAGGACCCCGGGCTATTGTGGTCCGGGGTCCCTTTTTTTGGGGAAAATATGTTGAAAATTGGAATTGGATTTGTAGTGTTTGCCGCGCTGGCATTGTTCATTTTGAGCAGGGGCGGTGGCAACATTGATATGAGCGGCGAAAAGCACGGCACCGACACTGCTCCGGCGCATGCCGAGGCAGCGGCCTCGTCTGCCAATGCCGCGCCAGCCCTTCGAGTGCCTGCGTCTTCGGCGTCTAGGCCCTGAGGATTGACGCATAGCCCGTCGCGTATATCATCCGATTGTGTACAAGGTCTCGCCGAGGCAAAAGTCCTACAGTGGGGTATACCGATGAGACTTATAAAAACAGAAACAGGCCAGCAGGCATTCAAAGCGCGTTCACCGGTGTTTTCTGCACGGCAGCGCACAGCGTTCATCATGTTCGACGGCCACAAGACGGTGGACCAGGTCTTGGCAGCGGCGCTGAGTTTGGGCCTGACCGCAGAGGATGTGGAACACATGGTGGAGCACGGCATGCTGGCACCCGTTGCAGACGAAGTGGCGTCCGGCGTCACTGAGGTTGGGCATTTGCAGGCGGCACAAGCGGCGCTTACCGCGTTCAACGCGCGCTCGATCCAGGAGCGATACACCGAAGCCATGCCCATTGCCACCAAACTGACGGCAGGGCTAGGATTGCGTGGCTTCCGTTTGAACCTGGCCGTTCAGGCTGCCGCGGGATATGACGAATTGTTGATGCTGCTACCCAAGATCCAGGAGGCCGTGGGCGCCAAAGCCAGCGAAGAGTTAGAGCGCGCGCTGGTGGGTTGATCCTGGCAACGCGGCCGCTTTTTAGCGCATGAACTTGCCGTCAGAGCCGATGATGGACAAATCGGCAAAATCCAGGCCGCTGTGGTCGGTGGCGCTGTAGCTGACTTCAAGACCGCCCACATCAAATTTCTGCAAGGTTTCCAGCGCATCGCGCAAACCACTGGGTGTAGGCTTGGGGCCAGCGCGGCGCAGGCCTTCGATCAAAACTTTCGCGGCGGCAAAGCCTTCCACCATCGCTGGTGACACACCATGGAGCCCCTTGGCCTTGGCCAGTTCTTGCGCCTCTTTAATCAGCCGGTAGTTCATGGCCCGCTCGTTGGGGAAGACCTGGGTCACGATGACGCCGCGTGCATGCTCTCCCAGCAATTTGATAAACCCCTCCGACGCATTGTTGGACAACGTCACCACTTGCGCGGTCGAGCCCGCAGCGCGCATGGCCTTGACGCCACTGGCCACGCTGCCTGATGAGCCTATGTAGAGCACGGCCTGCGCATCGCTAGCCTTGACCTTGGCCGCCAGCTCGGCAAAGTCCGGTTTTTCACGTGGAAATTTTTGTAGCAACGCGGGTTTGAGATCGGCCGCAACAAAACCTTTCTCTACGCCCAACGCCGCATCGGCACCAAATGAGTCGTCGGTTTGCAGCACTGCGATGCGGGTCATACCCAGGCTGGCCAGGTGGCGTATCGCCTTGATTGCTTCGCGCTGGTAGGTGGCTCGCACATTGAAGACCCAGGGGTTCACAGGGTCGTGCAAAGCCATGGCGCCGGTGCTGGGACCTACCAGAGGCACATGCAGCTCGGCCAGTACCGGCATCAGCGCCTGGGAATGGGGTGTGCCGCGGTTCAGGAACAAGGCGAGCACATGCTGCTCGGTGATGAGGGTGCGGCCCATGGCGGCAGTGGTGGCAGGGTCGAACTTGTCGTCCATGGTGATGAGCTCAACTTGCTGGCCGTGCACCCCGCCGTGGTGGTTGACGGAGTCGATGTAGAGCTTGGCGCCTTCGGTGTTTTCTTTGACACCGGCCGCAGCCGAACCGCTGAAGCCCGACGGTTGGCCTATGCGCAATTGGGCTTGGGCGCCGGTAGCCAGCGCGGCCAGTAACACGGCACTCCACACGGTGTGGACAAACTTCATGGCATGCCTCCTGGCGTTGTTGTGCGCCCATTGTCCGAACCGACAGCCTTGCGCGCCAGTTGTGGACTTCCACATCTAGGGTTTGCCCTTTGTTTGTTGCCCCCACGCTCCGCCGCTGCGCGGGTCGCTGCCCCCCAAGGGGGTGTGTTTCCGCTTGGGGCGGCCCGGCGCTGAAACGCGGCCCCTACGCTCCACCGCTGCGCGGGTCGCTGCCCTCCAACCCGTCTGTATGTCCTTGCACCGAGTGGGCGGGCTGCAAGTCCCTAGAATGATTGGCCTCATCCAGAAAGACACCGCTACATGACCCAGGGAACCATCCGTATTCGCGGCGCGCGCCAGCACAATCTGAAGAACCTGGATCTGGACATCCGCACCGGTGAGCTGACGGTGGTGACTGGCCCCAGCGGCTCCGGCAAGTCGAGTCTGGTGTTTGACACGCTGTATGCCGAAGGCCAGCGCCGCTATGTAGAAACGTTCTCGGCCTATGCGCGGCAGTTTCTTGACCGCATGGACAAGCCAGCGGTCGACAAGGTCGAAGGTGTACCACCTGCCATCGCCATCGATCAGACTAACCCCGTGCGCTCCAGTCGCTCCACGGTCGGCACGATGACGGAGCTGAACGACCACGTCAAGCTGCTCTACTCCCGAGCCGCGCAGTTGTTCGACAAAGCCACGGCTTTGCCGGTGCAGCACGACACGCCTGAGACGATTTATGCGGAGTTGGCACGCAGGGGCGCCGCACATGCGCCGGTCGCAGACCCGCGCTTGGTGCTGACCTTCCCCGTTGAGCTACCCGCCAGCACCACGGCCGAGGAGCTAACCCAATGGCTGTCCGCCAGCGGTTTTACGCGCGTCCACGCCGAGCGCGAAGTGGACCAGCGAAAGATCCTGGACGTGGTTGCCGACCGCTTCCGCATCA
>JANXVI010000328.1 GCA_025351745.1 Rhodoferax sp. | reverse complement strand
ACGCCAATGTTGAAGCTCAGGCTGGATGCTGGCTCGGGCGCGGCGGCTTGAGCAGCTGCAGGACTTGTTGTTTGGGCAATTGCAGCGGTACCGACCAAGGCAATAGACAGAGCGACGAGGGATTTGGTTTGCATAGTATTTTCCAAAAAATTAAATGAGGGAGTGTTTAGACGACACCCATGGTCACCAGCACGAGATCAATGACCTTGATACCGATAAACGGAACAATCAGACCACCCAGGCCGTAGACCAGCAGATTGCGGCGCAGCAAAGCGGCAGCACCCACGGCGCGGTACTTGACACCCTTCAGTGCCAACGGGATCAGGAAAATGATGATCAACGCATTGAAGATCACCGCCGACAAAATGGCCGACGAAGGGCTACCCAGACGCATCACATTGAGTGCGCCCAATTGCGGATAGGTTGTGACAAAAATCGCCGGGATGATGGCGAAGTACTTGGCTACGTCGTTGGCAATCGAGAACGTGGTCAACGAGCCACGCGTCATCAACAGCGCCTTGCCGGTCTCCACAATCTCCAGCAACTTGGTCGGATTGGAATCCAGGTCGACCATATTGCCAGCCTCTTTGGCAGCCTGGGTTCCACTGTTCATGGCTACGGCCACATCGGCTTGCGCCAGTGCGGGTGCGTCGTTGGTTCCGTCACCGGTCATGGCGACCAGGCGGCCTTCTGCCTGGTATTCGCGGATCAGCTTGAGCTTGTCTTCTGGCGTCGCTTCGGCCAGGAAGTCGTCGACACCGGCTTCCGCAGCAATAGCGGCCGCTGTGAGCTTGTTGTCGCCAGTGATCATCACGGTTTTGATGCCCATGCGGCGCAACTCGCCAAAGCGCTCCTTGATGCCCGTCTTCACGATGTCCTTGAGCTCCACGATGCCCAGGATGAGGTTGCCATCCGCAACGGCCAGCGGCGTGCTGCCACGGCGCGAAACTTCATCGGACGCGCGGACCACCTCAGGCGGCAACTTGCCACCCAGCGACTCGATGTGTTTGCGTATGGCATCTACCGCACCCTTGCGCAGTTGTCGGACGGTGCCGTCGGCGCGCTTCACATCCACACCGCTCATGCGTGTGTTTGCAGTGAAGGGTACTTCCTCGGTATCGCCTACCAGTGCGGCGATGTTGCCCAGGCGTTGCGCCAGTGTCACGATGCTGCGGCCTTCGGGGGTTTCGTCGGCGATCGAAGACTGGGCCGCACACACCGCCAGTTGTGACTGACTGACACCCGGCGCGGGCATGAAAGACGATGCCTGGCGGTTGCCGTGGGTAATGGTGCCGGTCTTGTCGAGCAGCAGCACGTCCACATCGCCAGCCGCCTCGACCGCGCGGCCCGAGGTTGCGATCACATTGGCCTGCATCATGCGGCTCATGCCGGCCACGCCCACGGCAGACAACAAGCCGCCAATGGTGGTGGGAATCAGGCACACCAGCAGGGCAATCAGCGCAGTAATGCTGACGGCAGTTCCAGAGCCTGCCGCGCCCACGCTGAAGAGCGAGAAAGGCAACAGCGAAACGGTCACCACCAGGAACACAATGGTCAGGGCTACCAGCAGGATGGTCAACGCAATCTCATTGGGCGTCTTCTGGCGCTTGGCGCCCTCCACCATGCTGATCATGCGGTCCAGGAATGACTCACCGGGGTTGACGCCAATGCGCACCACCAGCCAGTCGGACAACACCCGCGTGCCGCCGGTCACCGACGCAAAGTCACCGCCAGACTCACGCACCACCGGTGCGGATTCGCCGGTAATGGCGCTCTCGTCCACGGTCGCAACACCCTGGATGACTTCACCATCCACGGGGATCATGTCACCGGCATCCACCAGCACTACGTCGCCCTTGCGCAAATTATCGGCCTGCTCAGGAAGCCATGTGGAGCCGTGCACCGGGTCTTTGAGCTTCTTGGCCCAGGTGCTTTTCTTCAAGCCGCGCAGGGACGCCGCCTGTGCCTTGCTGCGACCTTCGGCCAGCGCTTCCGCAAAGTTGGCAAACAGCACCGTAAACCACAGCCAGACAGCCACCGCCAGGATGAATCCAGCGGGTGCTTCGCCTTGCCCTTGCAGGGCCTGAATACCGATCAGCGTGGTCAGTATGCTGCCAATGTAGACCACGAACATCACCGGGTTGCGCCACTGCGCACGTGGGCTCAGCTTGACAAAAGAGGCCTTGATGGCAGGCACCAGCAGCACCGGATCAAACAGCGTAAGAGAAGTATTGGTTTTCATAATAGGTTTCACTCCATCCGGTTCAATGAGCCGACCACAGCACCAGGTGCTCGACCATTGGGCCCAACGCCAGAGCAGGGACATAGTTCAAGAGACCAACCAGCAGCACGGTGCCAATCAGCAGAACCACGAACAAGGGGCCATGGGTAGGCAAAGTACCTGCAGTGACCGGCAGACACTTCTTGGCAGCAAGCGCGCCAGCAATCGCCAGCACCGGCACGATCACCCCGAAGCGACCCAGCCAGACGGCCAGACCCAACAACACGTTGTAAAACGGTGTGTTGGCCGACAAGCCGGCAAAAGCGCTGCCATTGTTGTTAGCAGCCGATGTCAAGGCATACAGGATTTCAGAAAAGCCATGCGCCGCCGGGTTGGCGATACCCGCCTTGCCCGCGTCCGCCATGACCGCAATCGCTGCGCCAGCCAGCACCAGGATGGGGGTCACCAGAATGGCGACCGAGGTCAACTTCATCTCATGGGCCTCGATCTTCTTGCCCAGATATTCAGGCGTGCGGCCAATCATCAAGCCGGCAATAAAAACCGCCAAGATGGCAAACACCAGCATGCCGTACAGGCCTGTACCCGTACCACCAAACACCACCTCACCCAGTTGCATCATCACCATGGGCACCATGCCGCCTATGGGTGTGAGCGAGTCGTGCATGGCATTCACTGCACCGCAGGATGCGGCGGTGGTGATCACCGCAAACAGGCTGCTGGCGTTGATGCCAAAGCGCGTTTCCTTGCCCTCCATATTCCCACCGGCTTGTACCAAGGACGTGGTTTGATCGACGCCCAATGGGGGCAACAAGGGGTTGCCGGTTTGCTCGGCAGGCGTGATGACCATTACGGCCACGACAAACATGGCTGTCATGGCTGCCAAAATGGCCCAGCCCTGGCGCTTGTCACCCACCTCGATACCAAATGAAAAGCACAAGGCGGCTGGTATCAAGAAGATCGACACCATCTGGAAGAAATTGCTCAGCACCGTGGGGTTCTCGTACGGGTGGGCAGAATTGGCATTGAAGAAACCGCCGCCGTTGGTGCCCAGCATCTTGATGGCCTCCTGCGAAGCTACAGGCCCCATGGGCAAGGTCTGCTTGTCGGTTTGCGCATCTTCCAATACAGGGGCGCCCTTCTCGTCCAACACGGGGGCGCCTTTGTCATCCACCTTGGGTTGCTGGAATTTGGTGATTTCCAGCGTGGTGACGTCTTTGTAACCATCAAAATTCTGGATCACGCCCTGCCCCATCAGGAACACCGCGAACACCAGCGACAGGGGCAGCAACAGCCACGCGGTGATACGCGTCATGTCAACCCAGAAGTTGCCGATCACCGCGGTCGAGCGCGCGGCAAAGCCCCGGATCAGCGCAAACACCACGGCAATGCCAGTGGCAGCCGAGAAGAAGTTTTGCACGGCCAGCCCCAGCATTTGCGTGAAATAACTCATGGTTGACTCACCCGAGTACCCCTGCCAATTGGTATTGGTCACAAAGCTCACCGCGGTGTTGAACGAAGAGTCGGGCGACACGGCGGCCATGCCGGCGGGGTTGAGCGGCAGACTGAGCTGCAGGCGCTGCAGTGCATACACCACCAACACACCCAGCGCGTTAAAGGCCAGCAGGGCCAACGCGTAGTGGGACCATTTCATGGATTGGTCTGGCGCAGTGCCAGCCAGCCGATACAAAGGTGCCTCGACGCGCTGCATCCACCGGGGCAAGTCGCCGGCCAGGAGCCGCGCAATCCACTTCCCCAGCGGCCACGACGCGACCAGCAGGGTTACCAAAAACAGGGCCAACAGCCCCCAAGCTGAGCCGCTCATCAAAACTCCTCTGCGCGAAACAGCGCATACACCAGATAGACCAACAGCAGGGCGGAGACCATGGCGCCGCCGCCATATAGAACGTGCAAGATGTTCATGACCGCTTGCCCTCCGGTTTTTCCAGCTTCTTCAGACCCCACACCATCAAGACCATGGCAAACCATAAGCCGATGGACCCAACAACAAAAACAAAATCCATGATTGACCTCTCGGTGAAATGTGTGGGTGGAGTATGGATTTGGGGCCATAAAAACGGAGTTGAGTTTGTGCAGTTCTGTATAAAAAATCCG
>JANXVI010000246.1 GCA_025351745.1 Rhodoferax sp. | reverse complement strand
GACGCCGGTCCACCAGGACCGGTTCGCGATGCTGGCGCCCCTGGCTGCAGTGGCGCTCTTCCTCGCGGCAATCGCTTCGGCGTTCGTGTACCTGCGGCTTGAAGAAATGGACCGCGAACAGGAAGCCGTCAAGCGCGACGTCGAGTACGCGCAGCAGCGCGTACGGCTGCGGCTGCTGGAGCGCCAGGAGCAGCTGATGCGGATCGCACGCGACATTTCCAACCTCGAAGTGGACAACGAAGAGTTCACCGGCCGCGCCGAATCGATGGTGGTTCAATATCCCGAGCTGCAGGCCCTCAGCTGGATCGACGAGCGCCGTCGGATCAAGGCCAGCTACTGGGCCCCGAGCGTGCCCAACGCCCACCTTCGCGCGGAAGGCGCGGTGCTGCGCGTGGGCGAAACCGAAACCATGTATGGCCTGGCGCGCGACCTGCAGCAACCGGTGTATTCGCAGCCGACAGCGGGCAGCGAAGGCACCGGCCTCCTGCAGCTGCATGTGCCACTCACCTTGCAGGGCAAGTTCGGCGGCGTCATCCTCGGCGAATATTCGATCGATGGCCTGCTGCGCTACGGCGTCCCTGCCGATGTCTCCGCCAAGTACGCGGTCGCCCTGCTCGATGGCAAGGGCCGCGTGCTGGCGGGAACATCGGTTCCGGCGCGCAATCCGGCCAACCTGCTGCCCTGGGCCACCCAGCCCAACGCATACGAAGTGCCGGTCTCGCCGGTCGGCAACGGGCTGGTGATCCGCGCGCAGGCCTACCGGACATCGCTTGGCGTGATCGGCAGCGGCCTGTTCTGGCTGGTGTGCGCGTTGTCGGTGATGACCGCCTGGATGCTGATCGGCAACTTTCGCCACACCCGCCGGCGCATGCAGGCCCAGCAGGCGCTGATTGCCGAAACCAACTTCCGCCGCGCCATGGAGAACTCGATGCTGACCGGCATGCGGGCGCTCGACATGCAGGGACAGATCACCTATGTGAACGCCGCGTTTTGCCAGATGACCGGCTGGAGCGAAGCGGAACTGGTCGGCCGCACGCCTCCGTTCCCTTATTGGCCGGAAGCCGACCGCGAGCAACTCACCGCGCGGCTGCAGGACGAACTGCACGGACGCAGCACCTCGGCCGGGTTCCAGGTGCGCGTCAAGCGCAAGGAAGGCAAGGTGTTCGACGCCCGGCTGTACGTGTCGCCGCTGGTGGATGCCAAGGGGCACCAGACCGGCTGGATGACATCGATGACCGACATCACGGAGCCGAACCGGATCCGCGAGCAGCTGTCGGCGTCCTACGAACGCTTCACCACGGTGCTGGAAGCGCTGGATGCGGCGGTCTCGGTTGCGCCGCTGGGAAGCGAGGAACTGCTGTTTGCCAACAAGCTGTACCGGCTCTGGTTCGGGGTTCAGACCGCGGGGCACCTGCAGATGGTGGCACAGGCCGGAGTGCCCGACCATCCGCGCAGCGACGAGTCGATGGACAACGTGGACTCGTTCGTGGGTCTGCCCACCGGAACACTCACCGCCGCCCAGTCGGAGAACGCCGAAATCTTCGTGCCGGAACTGGGCAAATGGCTGGAAGTTCGGTCGCGCTACCTGAACTGGGTCGACGGCCGGCTGGCGCAGATGGTGATCGCGACCGACATCACGCCCCGGCGGCATGCGGAGGAGCAATCGGCCGCGCAGGCGGAGCGGGCCCAGTCTGCCAGCCGCCTGATCACGATGGGCGAGATGGCGTCGAGCGTTGCCCATGAACTCAACCAGCCGCTCACCGCGATCAACAACTACTGCAACGGTCTGGTCTCACGCATCAAAGGCAAGCAGATCAACGAGCAGGACCTGCTGGCGGCACTGGAGAAGACGGCGCGCCAGGCTCAGCGGGCCGGGCAGATCATCCAGCGCATCCGCTCGTTCGTGAAGCGCAGCGAACCCAACCGCACGCCATCAGAGGTCAGCACTATCGTCTCTGAAGCGGTGGAACTGGCGGAAATTGAGCTGCGCCGCTTCAATGTGCGGTTAAACCACTATGTGGCCGCGCGCCTGCCTACGTTGATGGTGGACCCGATTTTGATCGAACAGGTGTTGATTAATTTGCTGCGCAATGCTGCCGAATCGATAGACATGGCTTTGCGCCAGACCTCGCAACGCATTGTTGAGTTGCGAGTCATACCCCGCTACATCGAGGACAAGCAGGTCGTCGAATTCTCGGTACAAGACACCGGCAAAGGGTTGGCACCCGAGGTCATGGCACGGCTGTACGAAGCCTTCTACTCCACCAAGTCTGACGGCATGGGCATTGGCCTCTCGTTGTGCCGCTCGATTGTGGAATCGCACCTGGGGCGCATGTCAGCAGAGAACCTCTACAATGCGACTGATGTGTCGGGCTGCCGATTTTCATTCTGGATACCGCTGACCGAAGTAAGCACCAGTTTGTCGCGACCTGCGCGCATAAGCAATTAGAACCCTGGAAACCGAATGAGCCTGCTTCCCAAAAAAGGTACTGTTTACGTTGTCGACGATGACGAGGCCGTACGCGATTCGCTGCAATGGCTGCTCGAAGGCAAGGGCTTTCGGGTCCGCTGTTTCGACTCCGCCGAATCTTTCCTGAGCCGCTACGACGCGCGCGAAGTGGCCTGCCTGATCGTCGACATCCGCATGGGTGGCATGACCGGGCTGGAGCTGCAAAGCCGTCTGATCGAAGCTCGCTCGCCGTTACCCATCGTCTTCATCACCGGCCACGGCGACGTGCCGATGGCGGTGGACACCATGAAAAAAGGCGCCATGGATTTCATCCAGAAGCCTTTCAACGAAGACCAGCTGGTGGGCCTGGTAGAGCGCATGCTAGACCACGCCAAAGATTCTTTCAGCGATTTCCAGTTGGCCGCCAACCGCGACGCGTTGTTGTCCAAGCTGACGCTGCGCGAATCGCAGGTGCTGGAGCGCATTGTGGCCGGGCGCCTGAACAAGCAAATCGCCGACGACTTGGGTATCAGCATCAAGACGGTCGAGGCGCACCGCGCCAACATCATGGAAAAGCTCAGTGCCAACACCGTAGCAGACCTTCTGAAGATCGCACTGGGACAAGCCGCGCCCAAGACCTGAGGCCTTTAGTATGTTGGGGACAGAGCTTGTGCTGCGCACTGCGGTCTGTCCCGCAAAGGTATTGGTATATTTCACGCCCGCCCCGCAAGGACTGCGGGCGTTTTACATTTGAAAGCCATGCATGAGCAATTCAGCAAAAATCATCGACGGCAACGCCCTCTCCAAACAACTGCGTGAAGACGTGGCCGGTCGCACCGGCGCCCTGAAAACCCGCGGCATAACGCCCGGCCTGGCCGTGGTGCTGGTGGGCGACAACGCGGCTTCGCAGGTCTATGTGCGCAACAAGGTCAAGGCCTGTGCCGATGCCGGGCTGCATTCGGTGCTGGAAAAGTACGACGCCACCATGACCGAAACCGAACTGCTGGCCCGGGTAAACGCGCTGAACAACGACCCTAACATCCACGGCATTCTTGTGCAGTTGCCCCTGCCCGCCCACATCGACGCGCACAAGGTCATTGAAGCTATCTCACCGGCCAAAGACGTGGACGGCTTTCACGTGGCAAGCGCTGGCGCGCTGATGGTGGGCCAGCCGGGCTTTTGGCCATGCACGCCTTACGGCTGCATGAAGATGCTCGAATCCATTGGCTACGACTTGCGGGGCAAACATGCGGTGGTTATTGGCCGCAGCAACATCGTCGGCAAACCGATGGCGCTCATGTTGCTGCAAAAGAATGCCACCGTCACCATCTGCCACAGCGCCACGGCCGATCTGAAAGCCATGACACTTCAAGCCGACGTCATCGTCGCGGCAGTAGGCAAGCGCAATGTACTGACCGCCGATATGGTCAAGCCCGGCGCCGTGGTGCTGGATGTGGGCATGAACCGCATTCCCGAGGGCATAGAAGGTGCCGGCAAGCTCTGCGGCGATGTGGACTTTGCCAGCGTCAGCCAGGTGGCCAGCCACATTACACCCGTGCCCGGCGGGGTTGGCCCCATGACCATCACCATGTTGCTGGTCAACACCCTGGAAGCTGCAGAGAGAGCCGTCGCCTGAATCAGGCCCTTGATTGACAGCCCATAACCCCCACATCGATCCCATGACCAACCCACTCCTATCCCCGTCGAAACTGCCCCTGTTTGACCAGATCCGTCCAGAGCACATCGCTCCGGCCATCTCGTCGCTGTTGGAAAGTGCGGATGTAGCGCTTGACACCGTATGCGCCCCCGACTTCCCCGCACAGTGGAACACCATCGCCACCGTTCTGGATGTTGCCACTGAGAAGCTTGGAAGTGCCTGGGGTGCTGTCAGCCACCTCAACAACGTGGCCGACACACCCGAACTGCGTGCCGCCTACAACGCGGCATTGCCCACGGTGACCGAGTTCTGGACACGCCTGGGTGCCGACGAGCGGCTGTATGCCAAATACAAGGCCATCGATGTAAACACCCTGAACGCCGAACAACGTCAGGCCCATAAGAACGCATTGCGCAATTTTGTGCTGGGCGGCGCCGACCTGGTGGGCGCGCAGCGCGAGCGTTTTGCCGAAATACAGGAGGAGCAAGCCGCACTGAGCCAAAAATTCAGCGAAAACACGCTGGACGCAACCGATAGCTTCAGCTATTTCGCCACCGCCGAAGAACTCGCCGGTGTGCCGGATGACGTGCAACAGACGGCGCGTGCAGCGGCCCAAGCCGAAGGCAAAGAAGGCTACAAGCTGACGCTGAAGATGCCATGCTACCTGCCGGTCATGCAGTTTGCCCACAGCAGCGCGCTGCGTGCGACGCTGTACCGCGCTTTTGCCACCCGCGCGTCGGACCAGGCCAGTGCAGGCGCCGAAAAATTGGATAACTCACAGAACATTCGCGACATCCTGGCTCTGCGCAAGGAGGAGGCGCACTTGCTGGGTTACCCCAACTTTGGCACCCTGTCGCTGGTGCCCAAAATGGCATCCTCGCCCGACGCAGTCATTGCGTTCTTACGCGACCTGGCTCGCAAGGCACGCCCGTTCGCTGAAAAAGACCTGGCTGACCTGCGCGCTTTTGCCCGCGACGAATTACAGATGACCGACCCCCAGCCCTGGGATTGGCCCTACATCAGCGAAAAGCTCAAGGAGGCGCGCTACGCCTTCAGCGAGCAAGAGGTCAAGCAGTACTTCACCTTCCCCAAAGTGCTGGCTGGCTTGTTCAAGATTTCTGAAACGCTGTTCGACATCGCCATCAGCCGCGACCAGGCCCCGGTGTGGAATGCCAATGTGGAGTTTTACCGCATCGAGCGCAATGGCGCCGATGGCAAGCGGCAATTGGTGGGTCAGTTCTACCTGGACCCCACCGCCCGTAGCGGAAAGCGCGGTGGCGCCTGGATGGACGACGTCTGCGCCCGCTGGCTGCGCCCCGACACGGGTCATTTGCAGACCCCTGTTGCGAACTTGGTATGCAACTTTGCCGATGGTGTGGAGCATGACGGCAAGAAGCAGCCCGCGTTGTTGTCGCACGACGACGCGACCACGCTGTTCCACGAATTTGGCCACGGCCTGCAGCACATGCTGACCCAGGTCAACGACCATGACGTGTCCGGTATCAGCGGCGTGGAGTGGGATGCGGTGGAACTGCCCAGCCAGTTCATGGAAAACTTCTGCTGGGAATGGAGCGTGCTGCGCCACATGACCGCCCATGTGGAAACTGGCGAGCCGCTACCCCGCGCGCTGTTCGACAAGATGCTGGCCGCACGCAACTTTCAGAGCGGGCTGCAAACATTGCGCCAGATTGAGTTCTCGCTGTTTGACATGCTACTGCACACCGACCACGACCCGCAGCACGATTTCCTGCCGCTGTTGCAACAGGTGCGCAGCGAGGTGGCGGTGATGCTCCCGCCCGAATGGAGCCGCAGCGCCCACACCTTCAGCCATATTTTTGCCGGCGGTTATGCAGCCGGCTATTACAGCTACAAGTGGGCCGAAGTGCTGAGCGCCGATGCCTATGCGGCCTTTGAAGAAACCGCCGGCCCAGACGGTTTGCCAAATCTGGAAACGGGTAGAAAATACCGCCAAGCCATACTGGAGTCGGGCGGTAGCCGGCCCGCCATGGTCTCGTTCAAAGCCTTTCGCGGGCGCGAGCCGTCGCTGGATGCCTTGCTGCGCCACCAGGGAATGGCCGCCTGAACGGCATGTAAACCCAATATAAACCACGTATAACCCGCAAAGTCCGACTCATCCAGCGGCGTATGCAACACTACGGCTATCGAACAGGAGCTCGTACATGATGATCAACAAGCAAACTACCACCGCATTCCTGCTGGGCAGCGCCGCCTTGCTGTACACCTTGGGGATCGCCCATGCGCAAGCCGTCTACCGCATCGTGGGCCCGGACGGCAAGGTCACTTTTTCGGACAAGCCGCCCGTCAATGCGACACAAGGCAAAATCGCTGCTACCGGAACCGGCGCTGCAGCAGCCAGCTCTGGCAGCACCCTGCCGTTTGAGTTGCGCCAGGTCGCGAGCAAATACCCTGTGGTGCTGTACACCGGCGCGCAATGTGCACCTTGTGAAACCGGTCGGTCCCTGCTTACCAGCCGGGGGGTGCCATACAGTGAGCGCACGATCACAACCAATGAAGACAGGGTTTCCTTGCAGCGCCTGACGAGCGATACCTCTTTGCCCTACCTGACCATAGGCGGACAGAAGATCAAAGGCTTCAACGATACGGAGTGGACGCAGTACCTCGATGCGGCTGGCTACCCCAAGACATCCGCCCTGCCGCCAGGCTTTCGAAATGTGCCAGCGAGCCCACTGGTGGCCGTGGCAGTCGCCGTGAAGCCCGCAGAGAAACCATCGGCCCCCGCCGCAGAACCGGCCTACCAGCCACCACCTTCCACCAACCCCTCCAACCCCGCTGGCATCACGTTCTAAGCATGGCCGCGCTGGCGTCTAGAACGTCAGCGTTTTCACGCCATTGGCTGTTCCCAACAAGCAGACCTGGGCACGCTGAAAGGCGAACACGCCCACCGTCACCACGCCTGGCCACTGGCTGACCTCGGCCTCAAAGGCCAAGGGGTCGTTGATCGTCAATCCGGTGACATCAAGAATGACCTGGCCGTTGTCGGTCACCAGCGGCTTGCCATCCTTTAGCCTGAGGGTGGCAACGCCATCCTTGGCCGCGAACTGCGCTATCACGCGCTGCGTGGCCATGGGGATCACCTCAACCGGCAGGGGGAAAGTGCCCAAAGTCTGCACCAGCTTGGATTCGTCAGCTATGCACACAAAGCGGTCCGACTGGGCTGCCACGATTTTTTCGCGGGTCAGCGCTGCGCCACCGCCCTTGACCATATTGCCCGCCCCGTCGATTTCATCTGCACCGTCGATATAGACCGACAGCCGGGCCACTTCGTTGGAATCAAAGACCTGAATCCCCAGGGCCAACAGTCGCTCCGTGCTGGCGACCGAGCTGGATACCGCACCCTTGATCTGGTCCTTCATCGTGGCCAGCGCATCAATGAATTTGTTGACGGTGGAGCCCGTACCCACGCCCACAATCTCGCCCGGCACCACGTATTGCAAGGCCGCCTGGCCCACCAGCGTTTTGAGTTGGTCTTGGGTCAAAGGAGTGGTCGAGGTGCTGGGGGTGGGGGTGGTTTGGGTCATAAGCGAAAATTGGAGAAGTTACGAAATATTGTGAGGAATTATCCAATGTCTCTTGTCCCCTACGGCCTGGCACGTGCCGCCCTCTTCAACCTGGACCCCGAGGTTGCCCATGAATTGACGATGGCAGGCCTGGCCCGCACGCAGGGCACGCCATTGCAACTGGCTTACTGTGCCAACCGCGTAGACGATCCGATCGAGCTGGCGGGCCTGCGCTTTCCCAACCGCGTGGGCCTGGCCGCAGGACTGGACAAGAATGCCCGCTGTATAGACGGCCTGGGCGCCATGGGTTTTGGTTTCGTCGAAGTGGGCACGGTCACTCCCAAGGCCCAGCCGGGCAACCCCAAGCCGCGCATGTTCCGCCTGCCCAAGGCTAACGCGCTGATCAACCGCCTGGGCTTCAACAACGACGGCCTGGATGCCTTTGTGGCCAATGTGCAGCGCTCGGCCCTGCGCCACCAGAAGAACCCGCCCCTGCTGCTGGGCCTGAACATTGGCAAGAATGCGGCCACGCCGATCGAAAACGCCACCGACGACTACCTCATCTGTCTGGACGGCGTCTACCCCCATGCCGACTATGTGACCGTCAATATCTCCAGCCCTAACACCCAGAATTTGCGTGCCTTGCAGAGCGACGAGGCTTTGGACGGCCTGCTGAGCGCGATAGCCGAGCGACGCACGGTGTTGGCCAAACAGCACGGCAAGCAGATTCCGATTTTTGTGAAGATTGCGCCGGACCTGGACGAGCCGCAGGTGGGCGTGATTGCAGCCACCTTGCTGCGCCACGGAATGGACGGGGTGGTCGCCACCAACACAACCTTGGCACGCCACGCGGTCAAGGGGCTCCCGCATGCCGAGGAAGCGGGCGGTCTTTCGGGTGCGCCGGTGTTTGAAGCCAGCAACCGGGTGATTGGCCAATTGCGCTCTGCGCTAGGGGCAAAGTTCCCCATCATCGGGGTCGGCGGTGTCATGAGTGCCGACGACGCAGTAGCAAAGATTCGGGCGGGGGCGGACGTGGTGCAGATCTACACGGGGCTGATTTACCAGGGCCCTCAGCTGGTTCGGGATGCGGCGTTGGCGATCAAGGCGGCCTGCAGCAAGTGATCTTTTTGCGGTGCGCCCTGCGTGGTCAGGCCAACAACTCAACGACCCGCTCACCGATTGCCAGCGCGCTGGTTAAACCGGGGGACTCGATGCCAAACAGATTGACGAGGCCTGGCACACCGTGGTCGCGAGGGCCCTGTATGCAAAAGTCGCGTGCCGCTTCGTTCGACCCACCGATCTTGGGTCGGATACCGGCATAGGCCGGGACCAGCGCGCCATCGGGTAGCGCGGGCCAATATTTGCGGACCTCGGCATAGAAGGCGTCGCCACGCGCGGCCTGCACCTCGGTGTCGTCGGGGCTGTCCACCCATTGCACATCTGGACCAAATCGGGCTTGGCCGCCCAGGTCCAGCGTCAGGTGCACACCCAGGCCCGCCGCTTCGGGAACCGGGTAGATCAGGCGCGAGAACGGTGAGCGACCTGCCAGCGTGAAGTAATTGCCTTTGGCAAAGTAGGCGGTTGGCACGTGGCGCGGGTCCAGCCCGGCAAAACGTGCAGCGAGTGCTGGCGCTTGCAAGCCGGCCGCGTTGACGACGGTCTTAGCCCGCAAGCGTGTACCACCAACCGCTATCAATTCTATAGCTTCACATGCACATTCCGCGAGAGCTAGCGGCGAATTCAATGCAAGCACTCCACCCAGGTTCTCGATATCACCCAAGAGCGACAGCATCAGGCCATGGCTGTCCACAATGCCGGTGGACGGCGAATGCAGGGCAGCCAGGCATTGCAATGCAGGCTCCGCGACCTGCGCTTGAGGGGTGTCGAGCCAGACCAGGTCATGCACGCCGTTGGCAATGGCGCGGTCCTGAATAGCCTGAAGTTTTGCGAGCTGGTCCTGTGCCGTGGCGACGATGAGTTTGCCGCAGCGGCTGTGGCCAATGCCACGTTCGGCGCAATAGGCGTACAACAGTGCGTTGCCGCGCACGCACAGGTTGGCCTTCAGCGAACCGGTGGGGTAGTACATGCCAGCGTGTATCACTTCGCTGTTGCGGGCGCTGGTTTGGGTGCCTATGGCATGGCAGGCCTCCAACACCAGCACCTCGCGCCCAGCCAAGGCCAGGGCCCGGGCCACGGCAAGGCCCACCACACCGGCCCCCACGACGACGCAGTCAACCTGTTCCACGAATGCCCGCTACCGATTCGCAACCACAGGGTTCATCGCATCTCCAGACCGGACGAGCTACCGGTTTCCTGCAGTTGCTTGCCCGGTGGCGCGGTCAGGTGGGCCCTTGCCTCACCCGGCCCCATGCCGAAGGTCAGGCTGGCTTGGCCGGTGGCGGTTTGGCCGTAGCCGTAACCACGGGTTTCGCCGATCAGGGCCATGCGCAATTCGACCTCCGAGCCATCGTTGCAACGCAGATCGATGGCGCCGTAGGCAGTGGCGGTGTAGCGGAAGCGGCCCATGCAACTGTTCAGAATGGTGCGCTCCACCGGTCTAGCTGGGGCGCTAAGGTTTATACCGCCACTGGCAGGCTGCGCCGCTTCAACCCGCAGGGCAACCGTGCCGGTGTGGTTGGGGTACAGCGTCATTTCGCCCTGCACCAGTTGTTCATTGACGACCGCGTAGGCATCTACGCGGGTGGCCAGCACCGCAAGGCCTGTGTCGTTCATATTCGCGCAGCCTGACAACTGCACAAATAGCGTCAAAAAAGCGAACGCGGCTGTGCCAGCCCGTGCCGGTGAATGGATATGCGCGAGGGGGATCATTGCTACTCCTAGAATCGGCCGATGCCAAATCCGACGCGGTGCCGGTGTACCATCTTAGCCAACCGCGAGCCCGCGAAAGCCCGATAAAGCACTCGAAAGCGCATCCATGAGCCACGATGACTCCGCCGCCGCCGCAGACAACAAGCCCGACGTCAGCCGGTTACCGCTCAGGGCCCTGGGCCTGCGCACGGGCATGGCATTGCAGACGCGCCGCCTGGTGGAAGGGGCCAGCAAGAAAGAGGCGCAGTTTTATGGCGCCATCGAGGGCAAAGGCGTCATGGTCGGCCCGTTGGGCCCCGATGGCGTGAAGACCGAATTGCTGGAAGGTGAAGTTTGTGTGGTGCGGGGCTTCACCGGTCAATACGAGTTTTCGTTCCTCAGCAAGGTGTTGCAGACCTTTCAAAAACCCTTTGCCTACGCGCTGCTGGCCTACCCGGCCCAGGTGGATGCCACGCTGGTGCGGCAAAGCATGCGCACCAAGACCTCGTGGCCCTCCACCGTACAAGTACCGCCAAAGGATGGCGCCGCCGGGGTGCAGCCGCAAGAGACCACGCTGGTCGACATCAGCCTGCAAGGCGCGATGATCAAGACCGATTCGCCGTTGGCCACGGTGGGCGAGACCGTGACGCTAGGCATTTCGGTGACCTTTGACAACGCACCGGTGCAGTTGAATCTGACGGCCAGTATTTGCCACAACAACCGCGCAGCCAACGACACGGCCTACTACATTGGCCTGGCGTTCAAAAACCTCACACAGCACGACAAGCTGGTTCTGCATTTCGCCACGCAGGCACCGCAATTGGCACCCGGGTAAAAGATGTCTTAGTTCGCGACGGTGGCCTGGCCGCGGATTTCTCCACCTTTGTTGGCTGCGGTATGCAGGTTGACATACCACTTGCCTGCCAACAAATCTGCAGCTTGTGCAGCCGTCAGCGTTGCGGTGCCTTTGATAGGGCTGTCCATGCTGCCGTTGAATCCCAAGGCAACACCGGCATTGGCCCCCGCCATCGCAGGACCATGGAAGTGTCCTGCGCTGACCGGACCGGTCGTTCCGCTGTAGCTGACGGTCCAGGTCAACACGTTGGTGTCCTTGTTGAAGCTGGCATCCAGCATGCCTGTGCCGGTACTGCTGTTGGTCGGCACCTCATTGGCGCTCGATAGCTTGGCTGAAATGGCCGCCGTGTTGCCCATCGGGGCGCTGCTGCAAGCGGTAAAGCCCAGTGTGGAGGCGATGGCGCTTGCGATCAAGAGTGTGCGAAGTTGAATCATGGAGGCTTCCTTTTTGGATTGAGAACGATTGGGTACGCGTTGCGAATGGTAAGTCACAACCAGAACCCATACGACTGGAAGGGGGGTATGCGTTGCGCGCAACGCCAAATCGTGCTCTAGCCCTTGTACGCAAAGCGTTAGATGCTCCTAATTTGGGAGCAGTTTTATTCTGATTTTGTTGAACTTTCATTTGGCAAATATTCGGTGAACTACCTGAAACCAGTCTATGTTGCGCCAATGTCAGACATCGAACTGGTAGTGGCGTAGCACCGCTTGAAGAAGAAGGCGATGGATCCCATCACTGTCGTCAAGCCGCGGGCATGCAAGGGTGGGGGTTTGCCACCTCTAAGCTGGCCATTTTTCATGAGGAGGACGACCCATGGGTCACCAATTCGGTAGCCGGGCGCTTGCTGCGCTGGATCCCGGGCTGTTGCCTTCGCGGACTAACTGAGTTAAGAGTTGCTAACAGTAGTGTCCGGTGAACGAGGTTCGGCTTTGAGCAGAAGCCAATAACCACGCGGGTTAGCGGCCCGTTTTATTTGGTGCCGATTTGAATTTCGGAGCCGCTTTTGTGAGTAATTTCCCCAGATTGACTTTTTTTGGGGATTCCTCATGAATCTTGGCAAGACGCTGTTCGCCCAGTTGATGGAGTTTGTGCCCTGGACCAGCTTCGCTCGCATCGTTGCACGCTACTCGGGCGATGCGAGAGTCTCCGCGCTGCCCAGCACCGAGCACTTTCGCATCTTGGCCTATGCGCAGTTGACGTGGCCCGAGTCCTTGCGAGACATCGAGGCCACATTGGGTGCCAACCCTACCAAGCTGTACGCGATGGGCTTGCGCCAAGCGGTGCGTCGCTCCACGCTGGCCGATGCCAACGAAAGACGTGACTGGCGTATCTGGGCTGACTTCGCGGCGGTCTTGATTCGCCGAGCCAACAAGCTCTATGCCGATGAGCCGCTGGGACTGGATGTGAACATCGCGGGCAAGGTCTATGCACTGGATTCGAGCACCATCGACTTGTGTCTGAGTCTGTTTGATTGGGCGCCGTTTCGGTCTACCAAGGCCGCCATCAAGCTGCACACGCTGCTGGACTTGCGTGGCTGCATTCCCAGCTTTATTCACATCAGCGACGGCAAGGTGGCCGATGTCAATGTGCTCGATATCTTGCCCCTTGAAGCAGGTGCCTTCTACATCATGGACCGAGGCTATCTGGACTTTGCTCGGCTGTACACGATGCATCAGAGCGGAGCCTTCTTTGTGACCCGCGCCAAATCCAATTTCAACGCCAGACGCGTGTACTCGGCTGAGGTAGACAAGTCCACCGGCGTGGTGTGCGATCAGTCGGTGGCGCTCAATGGGCATTACGCTTGTCGTGACTACCCCGAGCATCTGCGCCGGGTACGCTTCAAAGATCCAACGACGGGAAAGACTTTGATCTTTCTGACCAACAACACGACGTTGCCAGCACACGTTATCGCCCAGTTGTACAAGAACCGCTGGAAGGTGGAGTTGTTCTTCAAATGGATCAAGCAGCATCTGCGCATCAAGCGATTTCTGGGCAACAGCGAGAACGCCGTGAAGACGCAGGTCTGGTGCGCCATCGCCACTTACGTGCTCATCGCCATTGTCAAAAAGGAGCTGCACCTGAAATCCTCGCTCTACACTTGTCTACAGATTTTGTCGGTCTCGGTTTTCGAGAAAACCCTTATTTCATGCGCCTTGCAGACCAATGACTACAAAACTCAACTACCAACCGACGCTAACCAGTTGATTCTGTTGGGGTTTTGACCGGACAGTAGTGATTCCATTTAGGAAACCCGGTGTTTTGGCCGAAAGGATTAGACCATGTGATCAAGGTGCAGTCTGTATCAAGAGCTGCTTTGTTTTGCCTCGCCTTGACGCCCGCGTTGGAGCACCCGTTGACCGCACGCACAAACCCCAGATCACTACCCGGGCATCACGGCTTGGCGTAAACGTCCAGACCCACGACACCGATTTTCAGCAACCCCTGGCGCTGCGCAGCGGTCAGCACTGCCGCCACGGCGTCGTACTTGGTTTTGGGGTCGGCGTGCAGATGTATTTCGGGCTGCACGGGCTCTTGCGCGGCCAGTGAAAACCGTGCGTCCAGCGCCGCGCGGTCTGCCACCGGTTCGCCATTCCACTGCAACTGGTTGGCGCTGGACAATTCAAGGCGAACGACGACGGGCTCGGGCGCATCCGGCGGCGGAACTCCTGCTGGCAAGTCCATATTGACCGAATGCAACTGGATGGGAATGGTGATGATCAGCATGACCAGCAGCACCAGTAGAACGTCAATCAGCGGCGTGGTATTCATGCTGGGTTCGGCCTGGTCTTCGTCTTCACCCGCCTCATCGTGGAAATCAATTGCCATAGGACGTGCCGCGTTCAGTGGGAGGCCGGTGGCTCGGTCAGAAAACCGATCCGCGCGATACCGGCTGTCTGGCAGGCCAGCACCACCCTGGCCACAGCTGCAAAATCGGAGCCCGCATCCGCCCGGATATGGACCTCGGGCTGCGGCGTCTGCGCAGCAATCTTGAGCAAGCGCTGCTGCAATAGCTCAGGCCCCGCCAGTTTGACATCAAACCAATACGCGGCACCGATAGCGTCTACCGACACGATGACGGTCTCAGGGAAAATCTGCCGCAGCTGATTGATCTCGCGTGGCAGCTTGACCGCAACGGCCGCGTTTACCACCGGTATTGTGATCAAGAAGATGATCAACAAAACCAGCATCACATCCACCAGGGGTGTGGTGTTGATCTCGGACAGCATCTCGACATCGCTGTCCAAGCTGTCCGGGCCGTCGCCCGCAGAATCAAAGCTGATGGCCATGTTCAGATCGAAGTTTTGCCGGCACTGCGCCGGCTTGTTTCGATTTCGATCAAAAACAGCGTGTGCAGATCAGAGCCAAAGCCCTTGGCGCTGTGCAGCGCCAACCGGTTGCGACGCACCAGCCAGTTGTAGCCCAACACGGCTGGCACCGCGACCGCCAATCCCAGTGCCGTCATGATCAGCGCCTCACCCACAGGGCCTGCCACTTTGTCAATGGAGGCCTGGCCGGTGGACCCGATGGTGATCAGCGCGTTGTAGATACCCCAGACCGTGCCGAACAGCCCGACAAACGGCGCGGTGGAACCCACCGTGGCCAGGATCGACAGGCCGGACTGCATGCGCATTTGCAGGGTGCTGACGTTGCGCACAATGTCCTGGCTCAACCAGGCGCCGACCTCGACCTGCCCAGCCAGAGATTCGTATTTGCGCAAGGCGTCCATCGCGGAATCCACTAGATAGCGGAAGGGGCTTTCCTTGCCCAGCGCCGTCGCGCCTTTTTGCAACGAATCTGCACTTGCAAACGCGGTGCGTGCCGATTGCGCCTGCGCGGCTTGGCGGCGTTGTTCGAGCAGTTTGGAGACGATGACATACCAACTAAGAAGCGACATCAGCGCCAGCAGGATCAGCGTCGTGCGGGTCACAACGTCGCCCTGCCCCCACGCTACGCGCAGGCCGTACGGGTTGGCAGCGCCGGCAGAAACGCCACCTGCACTGCCCAAGGTGGACATGGCCTGGGCCGCTTTGTCGGCGGGCAGTGCATTGGCGAGCGCAGGTTGCACGGGGGCAGCGGCCGCCGGGGCGGCGCCAGGTGACTGCGCCAGAACCGGTGTGCCGCACAGACAGGCCACGGCCAGCGCGCTGGCTCCGACCAATCGGGCGACGGCGAAGGCGCACGCGGGGCGGCCAGTAGCGAAAACGCGGGGGGATATGGGGTTCATTGCCAGTTTTCCTGTGAAATAGTTGTTCATTTGCACTTGCCCTGCAGTGCCTGAACGGCAATCCCCGGGGCGGCCAACAGGCCGGTCAAACCAACCGGCCCTATGTTGGAATTGCCAGTCTGGTTTTTGCCCAGGCAGTCAGGTCGCTCTGCTTCTTCAATGGCGGCGACAAATTTGTTCTTGCGCCCGCCGGGGTTCAGTTGCTCATTGGCCAGGTCAGAGAAGCTCCTCTGGCGCGGCTGCATTTTCATGTAGTCGGGGTAAATCGTTCCGGGGCCGCTGGTGCTGCCCGCCGCTGCAGGCCCCCCGGCGGCGGGGGAACCTCCACCGGGTGCAGACGCAGAGGCAGGTAAAGGGACGGCGGGACCCGAAACAGGAGAGGACTTTTCCACCGGCGTGATGGCCAGTGCGCGCGCGGGAGCGGCTGTCGGTGCTGGTGCTGGTGCTGGTGCTGGTGCTGGTGCCGGTGCTGGCGCTGGCGCTGGCGCTGGTGCCGGTGCCGGTGCCGGTGCTGGTGCCGGTGCTGGCGCCGGTGCTGGGGCTGGTGCTGGTGCTGGCGCTGGTGCTGGTGCTGGTGCGGGCACTGGTGCGGGTGTCGGTGCTGGTGTGGGCACAGTGGTGGGTATTGGTGCCGGCGCGGGCTGCGGCACGGGTACCGGAGCAGGAGCCGGCGCAGGCACCGGCGTCGGCGTGGGTGCGGGAGCAGGCTCCACCACGGGTACAGGCACCGGGATAGGGTCAGGGACTTGAACAAGTTCTGGCACGGGTACGGGCGGCGGCGGTACAGGTTGGGGTGAAACGGGTATGGGTTCCAGTGCAATCTGTACGGGCTTGACCACCGGTACAGCCTCGACGATCTTCTGCGGTGCGACCTTTTCTGCTGGGCGCTCCACTACCTTGTGTGGCTGAATGGCACGGTTCGTGGGAACCGGGGCTTTGACCACCTCGCGCACTTCACGCGGTGCCTTAACCACCGGTATCGGCACCGGCGGGGGCTCTTTTATCCGGGTGATTGGCGTCAACAACTGGTAGACCACATTGCGCGCCACCTTCAGGCTGGGCGCCGCCTGCAACATCATCCACAGCAACGCGATGTGAATGACCCCCACCGTCACCAGCACAGGCAGGGACACGCGTTCCTGCGGTAGCACGGGTTTGGACAGTGGATCAATCATCGGCGGAGATTTTCCTCAGAACAGGCCTCGGCCTGTGGACGGTTAAGTACCTGAGTTTAATCGGCAGAAACCGGGTGGTAACCCGTGATTGCTGGTTTAGAATCCCACCCCGTCAGGAGAGAGTTTTCTGTGCAGAAAACCGCCGAAGGCGCAGGACCGCTGATTGCAGTGGTCTGAACGCTCAGGCAAAAGGACTGACAAACGCCTTGGCCTAGCGATAGGGCAAGACGATCCCCACTGGAGAGAGGCGGCACCGTTCTCAATGTACGGATGCCGTCCACCGAAGGAGCAAACCGCAGTTTGCGCACAGCCAATGTGCAGCGAGCCCGGCGAATCTCTCAGGTAAAGCGGACAGCGGGGGCAAACCAGCCCATGGCATTGACTAAATAGTTATTGCCGTGGATAGTCCATTGCCCTCTGCTTTCTGGAGATCGCCCCTTGTCTGCTCCCACCGAATCCTCGCCGTTGACCACACCGCTTCAATTGACGCCATTGAATGCCCTGCACATCGAACTGGGTGCGCGCATGGTGCCGTTTGCCGGCTACTCCATGCCCGTGCAATACCCGGCCGGCCTGATGGCCGAACACCACCACACCCGCAAGGCGGCTGGCCTGTTTGATGTATCGCACATGGGCCAGTTGCGCCTGGTAGGACCGGATGCTGCGGCAGCGTTCGAAACCTTGATCCCGGTGGACGTCATCGACCTGCCCGTGGGCAAGCAGCGTTACGGCCTGTTGCTCAATGACGATGGCGGCATCATTGATGACTTGATGTTTTTCAACATGGGGGGCAGCGACCCTAACGAAGTGGGGAAGCGTGGGGGAAACATTTTCGTGATCGTCAACGGCGCTTGCAAGGTGGGCGACATCGCCCACATCCGGGCCAAGATCGGCCAACGCTGCGAAGTCATCACCATGCCCGACCATGCGCTGCTCGCGCTGCAAGGCCCGCAGGCCGTCACGGCGCTGGCCCGCCTGGCGCCCGGTGTCGAAAAGCTGGTATTCATGACCGGCGGCAATTTCAACGTCGACACGGGAACGCAGAAGATAGATGTGTTCCTGACCCGCAGCGGTTACACCGGTGAAGACGGATTTGAAATCTCGGTCCACAAGGATCACGCCGAAGCTCTGGCCCGCGCGCTGCTGGCCCAACCCGAAGTTAAACCCATCGGCCTGGGTGCCCGGAACTCGCTGCGCCTAGAAGCCGGCCTGTGCCTGTATGGCAACGACATCGATACCACCACCAACCCGGTGGAAGCCAACCTGCTGTGGGCCATGCAAAAGATTCGCCGTGCGGGTGGCGCACGCGAGGGCGGCTTCACTGGTGCTACAAAAATACTATCAGCTCTCGCAGATTTGACGAGGGCTAGCGGCCAGAATGGCTTAAGCGGTACCCGCAAACGCGTGGGCCTGATTGCCCAGGAGCGCGTACCCGTGCGCGACCACACCGAGTTGCAAGACGGCAGCGGAAACAAGATCGGCGAAGTCACCAGCGGCCTGCTCGGCCCCACCATCGACGAGCCCGTGGCTATGGGCTATGTGGATGCGGCATTCAGCGCGCTGGGCACCCAGGTGGTGGCCATGGTGCGCGGTAAGCCAGTGCCCATGGTGGTGAGTGCCATGCCGTTTGTACCGACCAATTATTTCCGCGGTGTTTAAAACCCCCACGCTCCACCGCTTTGCGGATCGCTGCCCCCCAAGGGGGCCTAGCTGGCTTGGGGCGGCCCGGCAGCAACTTATTCTTTCCTCTTCCACATTTTCCAGGAGACGTAAATCATGACGATCAAATACACCCCCGACCACGAATGGCTCAACGTTGAGGGCGACGTCGCCACCGTTGGCATCACTCACCACGCGCAAGACGCGCTGGGCGACGTGGTGTTTGTGGACTTGCCCGAAGTCGGCAAATCATTCGCCGCCAAAGACATCGCCGGCGTCGTGGAGTCCGTCAAGGCCGCAGCCGATGTTTACATGCCGGTCGCTGGCGAGATCACCGAAGTCAACGAAGCCCTGCGCGCCGACCCGGCGCTAGCCAATTCCGACCCGCTGGGCGCGGGCTGGTTCTTCAAAGTCAAGCTGTCGAATGTTGCTGAGCTGGATGGCTTGATGGACGAGACCAGCTACACATCGTTTGCCGCCAACGCGTAAGTACCGATTTTGGTGAACGCCAAATGGGGGCCAAAAAATTGGGGGTCAGAGCCCCATTTCGTTCGCCGCTATTGCTCCCCTAGTGGACAACTCTCCTGAATGGGGATCCGACCCCCAATTTTTTGCCCCCATTTTCGAACCGATTCGGCGCAACGTCGCCAGGAAACCCGAGAAGACCATGCCAACGCCCAACGCACCCACCCTCACCGACCTCGAAAACCCCAGCGAGTTCGTGGCCCGCCACATCGGCATCGACGCTACCGACGAAGCGCTGATGCTCAAGACCATCGGCGAGACTTCGCGCCGCGAGCTGATCGACAGCATCGTGCCGCGCTCCATCGCGCGCCGCGAGGCCATGGCGATCCCCGACGCGATCACCGAGGCGGCTGCGCTGGCCGAGATCAAGGCCTTGGCGAACAAGAACCAAGTGTTCAAGAGCTTCATCGGCCAAGGCTACTACGGCACGCTGACGCCCGGCGTCATCTTGCGCAACGTGCTGGAGAACCCCGCCTGGTACACCGCCTACACGCCCTACCAGGCCGAAATCTCCCAGGGCCGCATGGAGGCACTGGTCAACTTCCAGACCATGGTGTGCGATCTGACTGGAATGCCAATCGCCAATGCATCCATGCTGGACGAGGCCACCGCCGCCGCCGAGGCCATGACGCTGGCCAAGCGCTCGGTCAAGGCCAAAGGCAATGTGTTCATCGTCAGCGGCGACTGCCATCCGCAGACCATCGAAGTCATCCAGACCCGCGCCGTGCCGCTGGGCATTGAGGTGCTGGTGGCCATGAGCGGCGAAGACTGGAACGACTGGATTGCCAACCGCGACTACTTTGCGGTGTTGGACCAGTACCCCACGACCAGCGGCGCGATTGGCGACTTCAGCGCAGAAGTGGCCAAGGTGCACGCCAAGGGCGCGGCCTTTATCCTGGCGGCCGATCTGCTGGCATTGACGCTGCTGAAATCCCCGGGCGAAATGGGCGCCGACATCGTGGTCGGCACCACGCAGCGCTTTGGCATGCCGCTGTGCAATGGCGGCCCACACGCCGCTTACATGGCCTGCCGCGACGACTACAAGCGTTCGCTGCCCGGCCGCCTGGTAGGCGTAAGCATCGACGTGCATGGCAACCCGACCTACCGGCTGGCGCTGCAAACCCGTGAACAACACATCCGCCGCGAAAAGGCCACGTCCAACATCTGCACGGCCCAGGTGCTGCCGGCTGTTGTGGCCAGCATGTACGCCGTCTACCACGGCGCCGAAGGCCTGACCCGCATCGCGACCCGCGTGGCAACCCTGACAGCCATTCTGGCCAAGGGTCTGCAGGCGCTGGGTTACACGATGAGCCACCGCAACACGATGCTGCAGGCATTCGACACGCTGGCCATCAAGACCGAAGGTGCTACCAAAGAGATAGCAGCACGTGCAGTATCCGCGGGGGCCAACGTCCAGATTGCCTGGGGTGAATACATCCTGATGTCGCTGGACGAAACGACAACCCGCGACGACGTGGCGCTGATCTGGTCCTTCTTTGCCAAGCCCGGTCAGGCTCTGCCCAAGGTGGCCGACTTTGAAGCCGGTGCCGCACCGCTGATCCCC
>JANXVI010000243.1 GCA_025351745.1 Rhodoferax sp. | reverse complement strand
ATGCATTGAGGCCGCCAACGGTGCCAACACAGTAGTTTGCAAGGCTGGGACAAAACCATGGGTCTGACGGTGTGTGAAACAGCACGGTTGCGGATAAGCCACTTTTCCGAGGACGGCGACGCGGAATTCATCCTGCGCCTGCTCAACGAGCCTTCGTTCATCCGCCATATCGCCGACAAGCAAGTGCGCACGCTGGATGATGCCCGTGCCTATTTGCGCAATGGCCCCATCGCCAGCTACACCAGGCACGGCTTTGGCCTGAGCCGTGTGGCCCTGAAGGAGGGCGACACGCCCATAGGCATGTGCGGCCTGATCCAGCGCGACAATTTTCCCGACGTGGACATTGGTTACGCCTTCCTGCCTGAATTCTGGTCCAAGGGTTACGCCATTGAAGCAGCGCGCGGCGTGCTGGAGACCGCGGTGCAGGTGCATGGCCTGCAGCGCGTTATCGCCGTCGTCAACCCCGACAACTCGGAGTCCAGCCGTATGCTGGAAAAACTGGGCTTTGTGTTTGAGAAGATGGTGCGCATGCAGCCCGAAGAAGACGAGATCCGCCATTTCGCCATTGCACTGGGCGCCGCATGATCAAAACCTCTAGTCTGGGCTACACCTACCCAGGCGGAACCAGCCTGTCCTTCCCGGATGTGGACGTGGCCCAAGGCGCCGTGTTGCTGCTCAGCGGGCCATCGGGGTGCGGCAAATCGACGTGGCTAGCCCTGGTGGCGGCGCTCGTAGCGCCCACGGCGGGCAGCTTGATGGTGGCCGGTCAGCAGCTGGGCGCTCTCAAATCTGTAGCTGCAGACGCATGGCGGGCGAGGGCCATAGGCTTTTTACCCCAAATGCTTCACCTCAGCGCGGCACTCAGCGTCTACCAAAATCTGGCGATGGCGCAATGGGCAGCGGGGCAGCCTGAGGATGCACCGCGCATCCACGCGGCCTTGCAGGCGCTCGGCGTTCAAGAGCTTGCCCAGCGCAAACCCGGCCAGTTGTCGGGCGGGCAGGCGCAGCGCGTGGCCTTGGCGCGCGCCGTGCTGCTGCAGCCTCAGGTGATATTGGCAGACGAGCCAACGGCCAGCTTGGACGATGCCGCCGCCGCAGACGCCGTAGGCCTGCTGCTGACCACCGCCCAAGCGCAGAACGCCACGCTGGTGATCGCCACGCACGATGCGCGCGTGGCGCAACTGCTTCCGCCGGGGACCAGTAGTCAAATCGTGCTCCAGACCTCGTATTCATTGCGTTTCCCGCTATGAAAACACTAGCATTTTCCTGGTACTACCTGTGGTCCCGCCCTTTGGGTGCGGTGCTCAATGTGCTGCTGCTGAGCCTCGGCCTGGCCTCCATCACCTTTTTGCTGCTGGTGAGCTACCAACTCAACAAGGCGTTCGAGCGCGACCTAGCCGGCGTGGATGTGGTCGTCGGCGCCAAGGGCAGCCCCATGCAGTTGATCTTGAGCGGTGTGCTGCACATCGACGTGCCGCCCGGCAGTGTGCCGCTGCAGGCCGTGCAGGCGCTGGCCAAACACCCGCTGGTGGCCAGCGTCATCCCTATCAGCCTGGGGGACAACGTGCAGGGTTACCGCGTCGTCGGTACTTCACTCGATTACGTCGGCCTGTACAACGCAAGCGTCGCGCAGGGCCGCTTGTGGGACGCACCCATGCAGGTGGTGCTGGGTGCCACCGCCGCTGCCCGGCTGGGCGTGCGTATGGGCGGCCAACTGGTCGGCACCCACGGCTTGGGCGCGGGCGGTCATGCGCACGGCGACAGCAGCTACACCGTCGTTGGGGTGTTGGCGCCAAGCGGCAGCGTGCTGGACCGGCTGATCCTGACCGACACTGCGTCGGTCTGGCATGTGCATGAAGACGCAGGCAAGCCGGACCATGACGAACACGACGCCTCAGCCAACAAGCACGACGCCGACCACGATGCCGGGCGTGATGCCAAACGCGAGGTCACGATGGCCCTGGTCCGCTACAAGACGCCGCTGGCCGCCATCAGTTTCCCCCGCTACGTGAACACCAGCACCGGCATGCAGGCGGCCGCGCCGGCGGTGGAGGTGACCCGCATGCTGCACATGCTGGGCCTGGGCACGGATATGCTGCGCGCCTTTGCCGGCGTGCTGCTGCTGACGGCGGGCTTGAGCGTGTTCATCGCGCTGTGGAGCGCCGTGCGCGAGCGCAGGGGTGATCTGGCGCTGCTGCGCATGCTAGGCGCCCCGCCGCGCAAGATTGCCGCCTTACTGCTGTGCGAGGCGCTGTGGCTGGGCCTGCTGGCCGCCGCGCTGGGGCTGCTGCTGGGGCAGGGTTTTGCAGCGGCGCTGGGCTGGTTCTTGCAACTCGACAGCACCCTGCTGATCGGCGGCATGGTCTGGCCGCCGACGCTGGCCGTGGTGCCGGCCCTGGCGCTGGGCGTATCCTTGGGGGCCGCGCTGCTACCTGCGCTGGGCGCCTACCGCGTCAGCGTGCTGGAACTTCTGCAGGGCCGCTAAGTCGCACTGGCACCGTGCCACCATGGTTTTGAAAGAACGCATATGAAAAATCGGCCTCTAGCCCTCGTCGCCATTGACTATGCCGCTACGGTTTGTATAGCAGCAGGCGCCTCCTTGGGCGCTCTGTGGTCGGTAGCCGCCGCCGCCCAGCAGGCCTCGCCAGCGGCGCAGGGCGTGCCCATGGGCACCGGCGCGGGCGTACACAGCCCCAACAGCCCGTTTGCACCCTTGCAGGAGCGATCCGACGTGGTGCCCTGGTCCGTGCTGACGGATGTGAAGACCAAGGTGGAGAAGAACCGCATGCTGCCCGTCTTCCCGGCCCCGGTGCTGGCGCTGAACCAAAAGAACCAGCGCGTGCAGGGCTTC
>JANXVI010000240.1 GCA_025351745.1 Rhodoferax sp. | reverse complement strand
CTTGATCTTGAGCTCGGAGCCCGTCAGGTCGTTGCGCAGTTTCTCGATCGAACCTTCGATGTCGATGCTTTGCAGCAGATCCTTGATGCCTTCGGCGCCCATCTTGGCCTGGAACTCGTCGCCGTATTCCTTGAACTTGGCATCGAAGTCGTCTTCCGACATGATGCTGAATTTCTTCAGCGGGGTCATGCCGGGGTCGGTGACCACGTATGCTTCAAAGTACAGCACGCGTTCGATGTCCCGCAGCGTCATGTCCAGCACCAGGCCCAAACGGCTGGGCAGGGACTTCAGGAACCAGATGTGGGCGCAAGGCGCGGCCAAGTCGATGTGACCCATGCGCTCGCGGCGAACCTTGGTCTGTGTGACTTCAACTCCGCACTTCTCGCAGATCACACCGCGGTGTTTCAAACGCTTGTACTTGCCGCACAGGCATTCGTAGTCCTTAATAGGTCCGAAAATCTTGGCACAGAACAGGCCGTCACGCTCGGGCTTGAAGGTGCGATAGTTGATGGTTTCGGGCTTGCGCACTTCACCAAAAGACCACGAACGGATCTTCTCGGGCGAAGCCATGCCAATTTTGATGGCACCGAAGTGCTCATCGGGCGTGAACTGCTTGAACAGGTCGAGTAATGATTTCATGGAATTTCCTTAATCCTCATTCAGTTGAGGACAGAGCTCAGCGCATGCGCTTCGGTCTGTCCCGCAAGGTCTCACGCTTAGCTACGCTCTAGTTCCATGTCGATGCCCAAGGAACGAATTTCCTTGACCAACACATTGAACGATTCCGGCATGCCGGCTTCGATGGAGTGCTCGCCCTTGACAATGCTCTCGTAGACCTTGGTACGACCTTGCACGTCATCGGACTTGACGGTCAGCATTTCCTGCAAGGTGTAAGAGGCGCCATAAGCTTCCAGCGCCCACACTTCCATCTCACCGAAACGCTGTCCACCGAACTGGGCTTTACCACCCAATGGCTGCTGCGTAACCAGAGAGTACGGGCCAGTGGAACGGGCATGCATCTTGTCGTCCACCAAGTGGTGGAGCTTCAGGTAGTGCATGTAGCCGACTGTTGTGGTGCGCTCGAAAGCGTCGCCACTGCGGCCGTCATACAACTGGGCCTGGGTGCGCGCTGCGGTCAGGCCCTTGGCCTTGGCCACGTCTTCTGGGAAGGCCAGTTGCAACATGACACCAATTTCGGCTTCGGTTGCACCATCAAACACAGGAGAGGCAAACGGCACGCCGTTCGTCAACTCTTGGGCCATGTTTTGCACTTCGTCATCGGACAATTGGCTAAGATCTTCCTTGCGGCCCGTGCCGTTGTAAATCTTTTCCAGGAAGCCCCGGATTTCGGTAGCGGCCGCTTCCCGCTGCAGCATGTCACCGATGCGCTGGCCCAAGCCCTTCCCGGCCCAGCCCAAGTGTACTTCCAGCACTTGACCGATGTTCATACGCGAAGGCACGCCCAGCGGGTTCAAGACGATGTCCACGGGCGTACCGTCGGCCATGTACGGCATGTCTTCCACCGGCGTGATCTTGGAAACCACGCCCTTGTTACCGTGGCGGCCAGCCATTTTGTCTCCAGGCTGTAGACGACGCTTGACAGCAATGTAGACCTTGACCATTTTGAGCACACCGGCGGGCAACTCATCACCCTGTGTCAACTTCTTGCGCTTCTCTTCAAAAGCCAGGTCGAAGCTGTGGCGCTGCTGTTCGATGGAGTTCTTGACGGACTCCAACTGGGCCGCAACTTCGTCATCCGCCGGACGGATATCGAACCAATGAAACTTCTCGACCGAGGCCAAATAAGCCTTGTCGATTTTTGTACCCTTGGCCAGCTTTTGCGGACCACCGTTGGCTACCTTGTTGGTCAACAATTTTTCAATACGGTCAAAGGCGTCGGCTTCGACGATACGTAACTGGTCGTTCAGATCCAGGCGGAAACGCTTCAGTTCGTCGTCAATGATCTGTTGGGCACGGCGGTCACGGGTGATGCCTTCACGAGTGAAGACTTGCACATCGATCACGGTCCCGGAACTACCTTGGTCCACCCGCAAAGAGGTGTCCTTCACGTCGCTGGCTTTCTCGCCGAAAATAGCGCGCAGCAGCTTCTCTTCTGGTGTGAGCGTCGTTTCGCCCTTGGGCGTAACCTTGCCCACCAGCGTGTCGCCGGGCAATACCTCGGCACCCACGTAGATGATGCCGGATTCGTCCAGGCGGTTCAGTTGCTGTTCGCTCAGGTTGGGGATGTCGCGCGTGATTTCTTCCGCACCCAACTTGGTGTCACGCGCCATCACAACGAGTTCTTCGATGTGGATCGAGGTGTAACGGTCTTCAGCCACCACGCGCTCGCTGATCAAGATCGAATCTTCGAAGTTGTAGCCGTTCCATGGCATGAACGCCACCAGCATGTTCTGACCGATGGCGATTTCGCCCAGGTCGGTAGAGGCGCCGTCGGCAATCACATCACCCTTGGCCAGCTTGTCGCCCTTCTTGACGATGGGCCGCTGGTGGATGTTGGTGTTCTGGTTGGAACGCTGGTACTTGATCAGGTTGTAGATGTCCACGCCGACTTCACCGGCTTGCGCTTCGGCGTCGTTGACGCGGATCACAATGCGGGTTGCATCGACGTAGTCCACGATACCGCCGCGTGTTGCCACGACCACGGTACCAGAGTCCACTGCGGCCACGCGCTCAATACCGGTGCCCACCATGGGTTTTTCCGGACGCAGCACAGGCACAGCCTGACGGGACATGTTGGCGCCCATCAACGCGCGGTTCGCATCATCGTGCTCCAAGAACGGAACAAGTGATGCCGCAACCGACACGATCTGCGCTGGGGATACGTCCATGTACTGCACGCGCTCGGCACCCACCAAAATGGATTCACCTTTTTCACGGGCAGAAACCAAGTCCCCCGTCAGCTTACCGACTTTGTCGAGAGCCGCATTGGCCTGGGCAATCACATACTTACCTTCTTCAATGGCAGACAAGTAGTCGATGTCGTTGGTCACCTTGCTGTCCACCACGCGGCGATACGGAGTTTCGATGAACCCGTATTCGTTCAGGCGGGCGTACAAAGCCAGCGAGTTGATCAGACCGATGTTTGGACCTTCAGGCGTTTCGATTGGGCAGACGCGACCGTAGTGGGTCACGTGTACGTCACGCACTTCAAAGCCAGCACGCTCACGTGTCAAACCACCAGGGCCAAGGGCCGATACGCGGCGCTTGTGGGTGATTTCGGCCAACGGATTGGTCTGGTCCATGAACTGGGACAACTGAGACGCACCGAAGAACTCTTTCAACGCGGCCGAAATCGGCTTGCTGTTGATCAGGTCATGCGGCATCAGAGGCTCTTGCTCGGCTTGACCCAAGCGTTCTTTGACTGCCTTTTCGATACGTGCCAGGCCGGTGCGGTACTGGTTCTCAGCCAATTCACCGACGCAACGCACGCGGCGGTTGCCCAAGTGGTCGATATCGTCGACTTCACCGCGGCCGTTGCGCAGATCCACGAGGATCTTGACCACAGCCAAGATATCTTCGTTGGTCAACACCTTGGGACCGGTTGATTCGGAACGGCCCATCTTGGCGTTGAACTTCATACGACCCACGCGCGACAGGTCGTACGTATCAGGGTTGTAGAACAGGCGCTGGAACAGGGCCTGCACCGCATCTTCGGTTGGCGGCTCGCCAGGGCGCATCATGCGGTAGATGGCAACGCGGGCAGCGAACTCGTCCACGGTTTCATCGGTACGCAGGGTTTGCGAGATGTAGGCGCCTTGGTCCAACTCATTGGTGTAGATGCAAGGCAGATCCTGCACGCCGGCCATACGCAATTTCTTCAGCAGCGCTTCAGTCAGCTCTTCATTGGCCTTGGCCACTATTTCGCCGGTGTCGCCGTCAATCACGTTGCAAGCCACTACGCGGCCGATCAGGAAGTCTTCGGGTACGCTGATGTGCGTAGTGTCCGATTGCTCCAACTCGCGGGTGTGGCGCACGGTGACGCGCTTGTCTTTGGCAACCACGACCTTGCCGCTTTTGTCGGTGATGTCGAAACGGGCCACTTCGCCACGCAGACGCTCGGCTACGAACTCCATCTGCGCACCACTGTCCATCAGACGGAAGTTGTCGTTGACGAAGAAGTTGGCCAGGATGGATTCATTGGTCAGGCCAATGGCCTTGAGCAGAATCGTGACAGGCATCTTGCGGCGGCGGTCAACACGGAAGTACAGCAAGTCCTTGGGGTCGAACTCAAAGTCGAGCCAGGAACCGCGGTAGGGGATGATCCGCGCAGAGAACAGCAACTTCCCCGAGCTGTGCGTCTTGCCCTTGTCGTGCTCGAAAAACACACCGGGGGAACGGTGCAACTGAGACACAATCACGCGCTCGGTACCGTTGATGATGAACGAGCCCTTGCCCGTCATCAGCGGCACTTCGCCCATGTAGACTTCTTGCTCCTTGACTTCTTTAACGACCTTGTTTTGCGAGGTCGAAGACTCACGATCATAAATGATCAATTGCACTTTGGCGCGCACGGCAGAGGCAAACGTCAGACCGCGGGTCTGGCATTCGCGCACGTCGAATGCCGGTTTGGCCAAGCTGTATTCCAGGTATTTCATCTCGACAAAACCATTGTGCGAGACGATAGGGAATGCTGCTTCAAACGCAGCCTGCAAACCTTCGGCGGTTCGCTTTTTGGGTGCCATGTCTGCTTGCAAGAATGCCGTGTACGCATCTTTCTGCATTTGCAACAGGTATGGAATTTCGAGCACGCTGTCGCGGTTACCGAAGTTTTTGCGAATCCGCTTGCGTTCTGTATATGTATAAGCCATTAGATCTCCGGGCAAAGACTGAGGAATCCTGGGGGTCCTAGGCGACTGTCGTGCCGAGCATCATCACACTCGGCCCCTTTTCTTGGCGATTGGCCACTACCAATCATTGGCGGACGGTTGCGCATTGCACGCAACCCGTTCCAAGGCGTCTTCTGCAGTCGGGATCAGAAGACACTAAAAAATGGCGTAACCACGCGACTTTTTAGTGCACTCTCACAAGCACCAAAGGCTGGGGGCCCTTATCGGAACCCCCAGCCCTTGTGGATGGCTCAATTACTTGAGTTCAGCCTTGGCACCAGCTTCAACCAGCTTCTTCAAAGCAGTGTCGGCGTCAGCTTTGGCAATGCCTTCTTTGACCGCCTTGGGAGCGCCGTCAACCAGGTCCTTGGCTTCTTTCAAGCCCAGACCGGTGATCTCGCGCACGGCCTTGATCACGGACACTTTGTTCGCGCCTGCTTCCAACAGCATCACGTTGAACTCGGTCTTCTCTTCAGCTGCTGCTGCAGGGCCTGCGGCAGCAGCAGGACCCGCCATTGCAGCAGCGCTCACGCCAAATTTCTCTTCGATGGCTTTCACCAGGTCGTTGAGTTCCATGACCGTCATGCTGTCCAGCGCGGTCAAAAATGCGTCTTTATCGAATGCCATTTTCATTTCCTACAGTTAGTTGAGGACAGAGCTTCGCGATGCTCGGGACTGTCCCGCAATGTTTCACTTTTGTTACTACGGGTGTCGGGCGATTACGCCGCGACAGCCTCTGCGGGTGCAGCTTCTTCTACTGCTGCACCAGCGCCACGTTGCTCCGCCAAGGCGGCCAGCACACGTGCTGTACGCGAAATGGGGGATTGCATCAAGCCCAACAATTGCGCCAACAGCACTTCCTTGGAAGGGATGCTTGCCAATTGCTTCACGCCGTTCACGTCCAAGGCTTTTCCACCATACGCACCAGCACGGATAACCAATTTTTCGTTGGTTTTCGCGAACTCGGCCACCACTTTTGCAGCTGCCACGGCGTCGACGGAGAAGCTATAGATCAGAGGACCGGTCATCTGGTCAGACACGACTTCAAATGCGCTACCAGCAACAGCACGGCGAGCCAAGGTGTTTTTCAACACACTCAGAGTCACACCGTTGCTGCGGGCGTTATTGCGCAGTTTGGTCATGTCAGCGACCGTGATGCCGCGGTATTCCGCGATCACGAGCGTTTGAGCTTTAGCGGCGAGGCTGGTCACATCACTGATGACCGCTTCTTTCTCACTGCGATTAAGACTCAAGGTCTACTCCTTTAAATGCGCATTGCGGTTTGCACCACGTTACGCTCCACATTGCAGCGACCAACTGTTAACAGAAATTCTCATTCCATTTGCAGCGGGATCGCCATCTGCGTTGGCTGTATGGTTTAAGCGCAGTCGAGCTGCACGCCAACGGTCTTGGATGACCTGCCGAAACCCAAAAGCATCAGCAGCCCACCACATGAAAGCCCCTTGCAGGGCGTTCAAATTTTTTGCGATTACGCCAGGATGGATTGCAGGTCCACGCGGACACCCACACCCATCGTCGACGAAACAGCTACTTTCTTCAAGTAAACACCTTTGCTTGAAGCAGGCTTGGCCTTGTTCAAGGCTTCGACCAGTGCTGCAAGGTTGCCCTTCAACGCTGCAGACTCGAACGAGCGGCGGCCGATGGTGGAATGCACAATGCCGGCCTTGTCGACACGGAACTGCACTTGACCGGCCTTGGCGTTGCGAACCGCAGTGGCCACGTCCGGGGTCACAGTACCCACCTTGGGGTTAGGCATCAGGCCACGTGGGCCCAGGATTTGACCCAAGGTACCAACAACCCGCATTGCGTCTGGCGCAGCGATCACGATGTCAAAAGGCATGTCGCCAGCCTTGACCATGGCAGCGAGGTCGTCCATGCCGACGATATCCGCACCAGCGGCCTTGGCTTCCTCAGCCTTGGCGCCTTGGGCGAAAACCGCGACACGCTTGGTCTTGCCCGTGCCGTTAGGCAACACAACAGCACCGCGAACCACTTGATCAGACTTCTTGGCATCAATACCGAGTTGCACTGCAACATCGATGGACTCGTCGAACTTGGCAGTGGCAAATTCCTTCACCAGCCCCAGGGCGTCAACCAAGGGGTACAACTTGTTGTTGTCGATCTTGCCGACTTGGGTCTTTTGTTTTTTGGTCAGATTGGACATTTACACGCCCTCCACATTCACGCCCATCGAGCGGGCGGTACCAGCGATGGTACGAACGGCGCCTTCGAGGTCAGCGGCGTTCATGTCTTTCATCTTGGTTTTAGCGATTTCTTCAAGTTGCGCACGGGTGATCTTGCCAACCTTGTCTTTCAGCGGATTGGCAGAGCCCTTGTCCAGCTTGATAGCCTTCTTGATCAAAACAGTCGCGGGCGGCGTCTTGATGATGAAAGTAAAACTCTTGTCTGCGTACGCGGTAATCACCACAGGCAAAGGCAGACCTGGCTCAACACCTTGAGTCTGCGCATTGAATGCCTTGCAGAATTCCATGATGTTCAAACCACGTTGGCCCAAAGCTGGGCCGATGGGGGGGGATGGATTGGCCTTACCAGCTGGAACTTGCAGCTTGACAAAACCGACGATTTTTTTCGCCATGATTTCTCCTTACGGGTGATAACGCCTAAGCACTGAACAATTCAGGCCTCGGCTCCCCGGGGTTAACGACTCTTCTCTACTGTTCACACCGAGTCGGAAAATGCAAACAAAAACCTTTAGCCAGATCCAATCAGTTGAGGACAGAGCAAATTCGCTACGCAAATATTGGCCTGTCCCGCAATGCCTCAGGTCTTCTCTATCTGTGAAAACTCCAGCTCAACTGGCGTGGAACGACCGAAGATAGTGACGGACACCCGCACTTTGCTCTTCTCGTAGTTGACATCTTCCACAGAGCCATTGAAATCGGTGAAGGGGCCTTCCTTGACGCGAACAAACTCGCCAACGACAAACTCCACCTTGTGACGGGGCTTCTCAGTGCCTTCTTGCATCTGACTGACAATTTTAAGAACTTCGGCTTCCGAGATCGGCGCAGGACGGTTCTTGGCACCGCCTACGAAGCCGGTCACCTTGTTGGTGTGCTTGATCAGATGCCAAGTGTCATCGTCCATAACCATTTCGACCAGCACGTAGCCCGGGAAAAACTTTCGTTCGGTCGTCTTCTTTTGGCCGTTTTTGACCTCAACAACCTCTTCCATGGGCACCAAGATGCGGCCAAACTTCGACTGCATGCCGGCGCGCGTGATGCGCTCCAGGATGTTGCGCTCAACCGCCTTCTCCATGCCGGAATAGGCGTGTACGACATACCAACGCAAATCAGGATTCACTGGCGCTGCGGCCGACGATTCGGCCACAGTGGTTTCTACGACATCTGTCATTATTTCTTCCACCCTAGAATCAAATCGTAGAGAAGCCATTCAAGCGTCTTGTCCGTCAACCACAAGAACATGGCCATAATCAACACGAAACCAAATACATACGCAGTAATCTGGATGGCCTCTTTGCGCGCCGGCCAAACCACCTTGCGGACCTCTTTCCAGGCATCCTGACCAAACGCAATCAATTGTTTGCCCGTTTCAGATACCAAGAAAACTGCGGCAGCTACGCCCAAACCTAACAGCAAAGCTGCCCATTGGATCAGTGCGCCTTGCTTGCTCAGCAAATAGAAGGCGGCCAACGCAGCCACCAACATGACAGCGGCAGCGGCCAACTTGGCCTTGTCTGCCCCTGTGTTGACGGTTTGAATGTGTGACGTGGCCATAAGTTCTCTATTTCGCGTTTTCGTTCGAATCAAATCCAGCTAGCTCAAGACGCCAAAGCCCGCTACGTCGTAGCGGGCTTGTTTGCCACCAGTCTCAATGCAACTGGTTGGCAGGGGCAGTAGGAATCGAACCTACAACCTTCGGTTTTGGAGACCGACGCTCTGCCAATTGAGCTATACCCCTTCACTTAATCAGCTGAGGACAGAGCAAAAATGCCCAGGCATTTTTTGACCTGTCCCGCAACGCATCAGGAGATGATCTTGGCAACCACACCCGCGCCCACGGTACGACCGCCTTCGCGGATCGCAAAGCGCAGGCCTTCTTCCATGGCGATCGGGTTGATCAACTTGACGGTGATCGACACGTTGTCACCAGGCATCACCATTTCCTTGCCTTCTGGCAACTCGATCGCTCCGGTCACGTCC
>JANXVI010000230.1 GCA_025351745.1 Rhodoferax sp. | reverse complement strand
CCATGGCCATCGGCGTGCAGACCGACATGGCCACGCCGGCCCTCGCGCACCGCGGCAGCAAGGAGTTGCGTGAAGAGTTCCTCGCGCCGGCCATCGCGGGTGACTACGTGGCCTGCCTGGGCGTCTCCGAAGTGGGCAGCGGCTCCGATGTGGCCTCGATCAAGACCCAGGCCCGCAAGGACGGTGACGATTACATCATCGATGGCGGCAAGATGTGGACGACCAGCGGCACGCAGGCCGACTTCTGCTGCGTGCTCGCCAACACCTCGGATGGCGCGGCACACCGCAACAAGTCGCTCATCATCGTGCCGATGAAAACGCCTGGCGTCAGCGTGGCGCGCAAGCTCAAGAAGCTGGGCATGCATTCATCCGATACGGCGCAACTGCACTTCGACGGCGTGCGCGTGCCGCAGCGCTACCGCATCGGCGAAGAAGGCATGGGCTTCATGTACCAGATGGAGCAGTTCCAGATCGAGCGGCTCTGGGGCGCGCTCAACTGCGGCGCCATGGCGCAGCGCGCGATCGACATGACCATCGATTACACGCGCGAGCGGCATGCCTTCGGCAAGTCCATCCTCGACAACCAGTACGTGGGCTACCGGCTCGCCGAACTGCAGACAGAAGTGGCGTGTTCGAAGGCCCTGTGCTGGCAAGGCGTGGAAGAGGTGGTGGCCGGCCAGGACGCGACCCGCACCGCCACCATGGCCAAGCTCAAGGCCGGCCGCGTGATCCGCGAAGTGGCCGATGGCTGCCTGCAGTTCTGGGGTGGCATGGGCTACACCTGGGAGAACAAGGTGGCTCGCCTGTTCCGCGATGGGCGCCTGGGGTCGATCGGTGGCGGGGCCGACGAGGTCATGATGGGCATCATCGCAAAGACCATGGGTGTTGCAAAGCGCAAGACAGCATGAGCACGGGTGGCTTCGAACTAGATGCGCAAGACATCGCCGCAGTCGAAGACGCAGTGCGCCGCTTTGTGCAGACCGAGGTCCAGCCGCATCTCGAGAGTTGGGAAGAAGCGGGCCAGTTCCCTCGCGCGTTGTACCAGCGCGCGGCCGATCTCGGCTGGCTGTCTATGGGTTACCCCGCGCAGTTTGGCGGCACACCCGCGCCCTGGAGTGTGCGCAATGCCATGACCATCGCGTTGGCCCGCTATGGTGGCAGCGGGGGCCTGATGGCCAGTCTGTTCAGCCACAACATTGGCCTGCCACCCGTGGTGCGCCATGGCAGCGTTGCCTTGCAGCAGCAGGTCATTCCGGATGTGCTGGCGGGCAGGACGATTTCTGCGTTGTGCATCACAGAACCCGGTGGCGGCACCGATGTATCGGCGCTCAAAACCACGGCGCGGCTGGATGGCGATGAATACGTTGTCGATGGCGAGAAGGTCTTCATCACCTCCGGCGTGCGCGCCGACTGGCTGACGGTGGCCGTGCGCACCGACCTGAAAAACAAGGGCGCTATGGGCATCTCCATGCTGATGGTGCCCGGCGACGCGGCGGGTGTCAGGCGCAGCCCGCTCAAAAAAATGGGCTGGCTGTGCTCCGACACGGCGCAGATCCGCTTTGACGCAGTGCGCGTACCCGTCGGCAACCTGGTCGGTGAAGAGGGCTCGGGCTTCAAGATCATCCTGACCAACTTCAATGGCGAGCGCCTGTCCATGTCGGCCATGGCGCTGGGCTTTGCCGAGTGCTGTTATGACGAGGCCCTGAGTTGGGCGCAACAGCGCAAGACCTTTGGCAGCGCACTGGTAGACCACCAGGTGATACGCCACAAGTTGATGGACATGAAGATGCGCATTGAGTCCACGCGGGCCTGGTTGAACGCAGTGAGCGCCCGTGCCGATGCCGGTGACCGGGGAGACAAGTCTGCCAAGGGAGCCGAATGGGTCGCACAGGTCTGTCTGCTCAAAAACCACGCGACGCAAACCATGCAGTTCTGCGCCGACCAGGGTGTGCAGATTCTGGGTGGCATGGGCTTTATGCGCGGCACCGCGTGCGAGCGCATCTACCGAGAGGTCAAGGTCATGATGATTGGCGGCGGCGCCGAGGAGATCATGAAAGAGTTGGCCTCGCGTCAGCTGGCATTGTGAAACCTTGCCGGGCAGACCGTAGCGACGCAAAGCTCTGTCCCCAACTGATTAAGATGCCCCATGTCTAAAACTTCAGCAGAGTCACCGTCCGTTCATTCCATCGTCTTTGAGCCTGAATTCATCGTTCCGCTGAAGCAGATATTTGAAGAATCCATCGCCTTCAACCAGGTTCTGGGTCTCAAGATCGACAGCATCACACCCGAGCGCGTGACGGCTCACATCACCATGAAACCCGAGCTGGTGGGCCACTACAGCTTCAACCGGCTGCACGGCGGCGTCATCAGTGCGGGGCTGGACGCCATGGGTGGCTTGGCCGTCATGGCTGCCATCGGTGCCCGCCATATGGACGAGGCGCCACTGCAGCGCCTGCACCGCTTTGGCAAGCTGGGCACGATTGACCTGCGCATAGACTACCTGCGCCCCGGCATTGGCGAGCGTTTTGAATTGCGTGCCGAAGTCATGCGGCTGGGCTCGCGTGTGGCCTCCACACGCATGGAATTTCTGGGGGCGGACGGCAAGCTGCTGTCCACGGGTTCAGGGGCCTATATCGTTTCCTGATACAAACGGAGTTTTTTGTTGAAGCCGCCGTTGCGGAATTTGTACCATGTCCATCACTGTTCGCCGCGCCAGCGTGCAAGACGCAGCCGCCTACGCCCGCATCATGGGCGATGTCAGCGTGTACCCCGGGTTGATGCAGATGCCCTATACCAACGACGAGCTTTGGCGCGCGCGCCTGACAGAGTCCTCAGCGCCTGGCAAGACCGATTTGATGCTGGTGGCCGAACTGGATGGTGCTGTTGTGGGTACGGCGGGCCTGCACCCGGCGGGCGCATCGCAGCGCCGACGCCATGCCCTGTCACTGGGCATATCGGTGGGCGCACAAGCCCAAGGACAGGGCGTGGGCAGTGCGTTGATGGCGGCGCTGTGCGACTATGCCGATAATTGGGTTGGAGTTCTGCGACTGGAGTTGAGCGTTTACACCGACAATGCGAAGGCGATCGGCCTTTACAAGAAGTTTGGCTTTGTCATGGAAGGCACGTTGCGGGGCTATGCCATGCGTGATGGCCAGCTCACCGATGTTTATGCCATGGCCCGCTTTCACCCCAAGCCTCCGCACATTGCGGTGCAGCCCCTTTGATCAGCAAACAAGTACGACGACATGCGCATTGCAATTTTTGGAAATTCAGGCTCTGGCAAGTCCACGTTGGCGCGGGCCTTTGCCGCGACCTATGGACTGCGGGCGCTCGACCTGGACACGGTGGCCTGGGAGCCCCGAAAGATTGCCGTGGCGCGCGGAGAGGAGACCGCCCTGCGCGACGTCACCCGGTTCTGCAACGCCCATGCCGGCTGGGTGATCGAAGGCTGCTATGGCAAGCTGATTGAAGCGACGCTGCAACATGCGCCGCTCTTGTTGTTTGTCGAGCCCGGCGTGCAGGCATGTTTGTCCAACTGCCGCACCCGCCCGTGGGAGCCGCACAAGTACGCATCCAAGCACGAACAGGATGTCAAGCTGGAGTTTTTGCTGGCCTGGGTGGCCAAGTACTACACCCGCCAGGGCGATCTTTCATTGGAAGCGCACCAGACCTTGTTCGATGCCTATCGCGGACCCAAGCGCAAGCTCGCGATGCGGGTAGACACCCGGCGGATCGTCGAACTCGCGCAAATGGCAGAGGAATGCACCCAATAGGTGCGCAAGATTACTGCTTGACCGCACCTGCGGCGGCACCTGCAGCCGTGCTGCCAAAGTAGTCCGACACGGTCTTCCACTTTCCATCGGTGATCTGGGACAGACGCGATGCATCGCTGCCCAGGCGTTTGGTAGGCGTGAATGTCTGCTGCGCGCCACCAAAAAAGTCAGGCTCGATGGTGAGGTTGTCCATGACCTTGATGAAGCTGTCGGTGCTGAGGTTTTTGCCGGCACGGCCAGCCGCTGTGGCAAAGCTGGTGATGATGGTGTAACCATAGACCGAGAACACGGTCGGATCTTCGTTGAATTTTGTTTTGTACTTGCTGGCCCAGAACCGCAAGGGTTGTGAGGCCTCGTCCAGATAGGGGTTTTGCACGGTCATGGTGGAATAGAGGCCGTCCATGGCCTTGCCGCCCAGCTTGTGGATCAGATCGGTGTACGACGCGCTGGATCCCAGAAAGACAGGGTTGAAGCCCAGCTTGCGTGCCGTGGCGATAGCGCCAATGGTCTCGCGGATGATGGTGCCCAGCACCACCATGTCGCAGCCACTGGCCTGCATTTTGGACACCTGCGACGAAAAGTCGGTGGCACCGCGCTTGTAGGAGGTCTTCTCGGCGAACTCCATGTTCACCGCTTTCAAGCCGGCCTCGCCGCCCCTGAGCACTTCCAGCCCGAAGTCGTCGTCCTGGTACATGGTGCAGACCTTCTTGACACCCTTTTCCTTCACGAGTTTGGGCACGGCGTTGCGCATCTGGTCAAAGTAGGTGGCCGCGTACGAGTACTTGAGCCGATTGAAAGGCTCGTACATTTCGCGCGCCGCGGTGATGGGAAAGAAGTTGACGACATTCTTCTCAAACTGGACCGGCATCGCCGCCATGTTTTGCGCCGTGCCGATGTGTCCCACCATCATGAAAATCTTGTCTTGGTTGACAAGCTTCTGCGCTGCCAAAACGGCCTTCTTCGGGTCGTAGGCCGAATCTTCGACAATGATCTTGAGCTTGCGGCCGTTGATGCCCCCGCGCTCATTGATCTCGTCCACCGCCAGCAGCATGCCAAGGCGCGCTTGCTTGCCAAAACCGGCGATCGGGCCAGACAGGTCTTGAATGGAGCCCAGCAAAATTTCGTCCTTGCTGATGCCTTGC
>JANXVI010000224.1 GCA_025351745.1 Rhodoferax sp. | reverse complement strand
GGGGTGATGGAATGGGGTAGCCGTTTGGGCCAGAACTGGAAATGGGCGCGCACCGAAACTCCTTAGGCAGTGGGATGCCGCAAGACTAGCGCGACCCTTCGCCAAGCGCATCCGGGTAGGCCCCCACAGGGCCTGCGTTTAGTCGCCTGCGCGACCTGCCGGGCATAAATATTGCGGCGTGGCAGCGCCTCGGAAAAAGTTGGATCGGTATTGGGGCATGCACATTTTGCATGATGTCCCCGTGAAAACCCATGGGTGTTTTGGCCCACGAGGGACTAACATCGGCGGGTTGGTTCTGACCACGTTTTGCAAGGCGTAATCCGCTTGGGATTCAACATCAATCGAAGACTATTAGGAAAAGACATGAAAAAACATTTGTTTGCCATCGCTGCCGCAACCGTTGCTGCCGCCATGATCCCCTTTGGCGCACAAGCGCAGGCCACGGACACGCTGGCCAAGGTTAAGGCTTCGGGCGTCGTCACTATGGGCGTGCGCGACTCCTCTGGCGCGCTGTCTTACACCTTGGGCGACGGCAAATACGCCGGCTACCACGTGGAAATCTGCCAACGCATCATCGCCAACCTGGAAAAGGCCGCCGGCAAAAAGCTGGAAACCAAATACCTGGCAGTGACCTCGCAAAATCGTATCCCGCTGGTGCAAAACGGAACCGTGGACATTGAGTGCGGCTCCACCACCAACAACATGACCCGCCAAAAGGACGTGACCTTCCTGGATACCGCCTATGTGGAAGAAGTGCGCATCGCGGTCAAGGCCAATTCCGGCATCACCTCAATCAACCAGTTGAAGGACAAGAACGTCGCCACCACCACTGGCACCACTTCGGTGCAGTTGCTGCGCAAGCATGAGCGCGCCACGGGCGTCGACTTCAAGGAAGTCTTTGGCAAGGACCATGCCGACAGCTTTTTGCTGCTCGAATCCGGCCGGGCCGATGCCTTTGTCATGGATGGCCAGATTTTGGCCGGCAATATCGCCACATCCAAGGCCCCTGCTGATTACAAGATCGTGGGTGAAGTTCTAAGCGTGGAACCCATCGCCATCATGATCCACAAGGACGACGCAGCCTTCAAGACCCTGGGCAATGACACCATCAGAGCCCTGATCAAGTCCGGCGAAATGGCCAAGATCTATGACAAGTGGTTCGTGCAACCCATCCCACCGAAAAACACCAAGGTCGGACTGCCCGCCAGCGAAACCACCAAGGCTGCCTGGGCGAACCCGAACGACAAGCCTGCTGAAGACTACGCCAAAAAATAAGTCCAGCCCGACCGTTTGACCCACACGAACAAAGCCCGCCCGAATCCTGGTGGCGGGCTTTTGTTTGTCGGGTTGGCGGATATAAGATTTGTAGCACGCATCTTGCTGTGACCATGACAGCGACAACTGTAGAGGAGCAGCCCGAATGAATTGGCAATGGGAAATCTTTTTGACGGACCCTGGCGGAAAAATACCGACCTATTGGGAATGGCTGTTGTCGGCCTGGGGTTGGACCGTATCGGTCTCGCTGCTGTCCTTGATCATCGCTTTGAGCATTGGTTCGATCATCGGAATTTTCCGCACCCTGCCCGACAGCCCCTGGCTGGTGCGCTTTGGCAATACCTGGGTAGAATTTTTTCGCAACATCCCACTGCTGGTACAGATTTTTCTGTGGTACCACGTGATTCCGGCTCTTTTCCCACCGATGAAAGAAGTGCCTGGTTTCTACCTGGTGATTTTGGCGCTTGGTTTTTTCACCTCAGCCCGTATCGCGGAGCAAGTGCGCGCCGGCATACAGGCTCTGCCCAAAGGCCAGCGTTATGCCGGTATGGCCATGGGATTTACCACGGCGCAGTACTACCGCTACGTGATCCTGCCGATGGCCTACCGCATTGTCATTCCGCCGCTGACCAGCGAGTCCATGAATATTTTCAAGAACTCTTCCGTGGCGTTCGCCGTGTCTGTATCCGAGTTGACCATGTTCGCCATGCAGGCACAGGAAGAAACCTCGCGCGGCATCGAAATCTACCTGGCCGTCACCGCCTGCTATGTCGTCTCGGCATTCGCCATCAACCGCATCATGGCTTTTATCGAGAAAAAGACACGGGTGCCTGGTTTCATTGTCCAGGCCGGTGGGGGAGGTCACTGATATGAATCTCGACTTTTCCTTCTACAACTGGGAGCTCATCCGCGCTTTCATCCTCAAGGGCTTCTACTTCAGCGTGCTGCTGACGGTGGCAGCCACGGCCGGTGGCGTGCTGTTTGGTACCTTGCTGGCAATGATGCGCCTATCGGGACGCAAATGGCTGGAATACCCCGCTACCTTTTATGTCAATGGCATGCGCAGCATCCCATTGGTGATGGTGATCCTGTGGTTTTACCTGTTGGTGCCGCGCGCGTTCTACACGGCAATTCCCTGGGGCCTGGGAGAGAACTACCGCTCCGAAATTTCGGCGGTCATCACCTTTGTGGCGTTTGAGGCAGCCTACTTCAGCGAGATCATGCGGGCCGGTATTCAATCCATCCCGCGGGGCCAGGTATTTGCGGGACAGGCAGTGGGTATGACCTATGGTCAAAACATGAAACTGATTATTTTGCCGCAGGCATTTCGCAATATGTTGCCGGTGCTGCTGACACAGACCATCATCTTGTTCCAGGACACTTCACTGGTCTATGCGATTGGCGCCTACGACTTGCTCAAGGGCTTTGACGCGGCAGGCAAAAATTTCGGTCGTCCCATAGAGTCTTATCTCTTGGCAGCGGTGGTGTATTTTGTCATCTGTTATGGCTTGTCGTATTCGGTCAAACAGCTGCACAAAAAGATCGCCATCATCCGCTAAATCGATATAGAAAAATTCAGGAAACAAGAGGTTGTGCACATGATTGAAATGAAGAACGTATCCAAATGGTATGGCCCCGTGCAGGTGCTGACCGATTGCTCGGTGAGCATCAAAAAGGGCGATGTGGTGGTGGTCTGTGGCCCTTCGGGCTCAGGCAAATCCACCCTGATCAAAACCGTCAACGCGCTGGAGCCCATCCAGCAAGGCATCATCACCGTGGACGGCACCCAGGTGAACGCGCCCGGCACTGATTTGCCCAAGCTACGCAGCAAGGTGGGCATGGTATTCCAGCACTTTGAGCTATTCCCCCACCTGAGCGTGACCGAAAACCTGACCATTGCCCAAATCAAGGTACTCGGCCGCAGCGCCGACGAAGCCAAGGTCCGCGGTTTGAAAATGTTGGATCGCGTGGGCTTGATGGCGCACAAGGACAAATACCCCGGTCAGTTGTCGGGCGGGCAGCAGCAGCGTGTGGCCATTGCCCGCGCCCTGTCCATGGACCCTATCGTCATGTTGTTCGACGAACCCACATCCGCCCTCGACCCTGAAATGGTCGGAGAAGTGCTGGACGTGATGGTGGGTCTGGCCAAGGAAGGTATGACCATGATGGTGGTCACCCACGAGATGGGCTTTGCGCGAAAGGTGGCCAGCCGCGTAATCTTTATTGACGTGGGTGGGCATATTTTGGAAGACTGTGGCAAAGACGAGTTTTTCAACCACCCCGAGAACCGGCAACCCCGCACCAAAGATTTCCTCAGCAAAATTTTGCAGCACTGAGCACATCGTCTGAAGGATCGCCTGCCATGCCAAACGCCAACCACCGATCCATCTCCGCACGCCTGACCCTGGGGTTTGGCAGCATCCTGATTTTGCTCATCGCGGTAGCGGCCGTAGGACAATATTCGGCCAAGGCGGTGCAAAAGCGGATGCAGGAGATCACCGGCGTCAATGCGAGCAAAACCAAGCTGGCCAACGCCATGCTGGCCAGCGTCAACGCCCTGGGCATCGAGAGCCGCTCCGCCGTAATGCTGGATGCCGTGGACGCTGCCCGGTCCAAGGAGCAAAGCAAGCGGTTTGAGGAGACCTTCAAACGCTACATGGCACAAGAGCAGGAGCTATCGGCCCTGGTGCAGGCTGGCGAAGTCAACCCCAGCGAACAAACGTTGTTGAAAGAAATCGCCGACATCAGCCGCAAGACTGGCCCCGAAATGCAGCAGGCCGTTGGCCAGTCATTGGACGGTGATGCGGTCGCCGCCAACATGACGTTGATGGTGCGTGTCAACCCCGGAGAGCTGGCCTGGAACCAGAAGCTGGCAGGCATGGTTGAGCTGCAATACGCACGCAGCCAAGAGGCCACGCAACTGGCCGAGAAAACCCAGTCGCAAGCCCTCGTCATGGGCAGCGCGCTGGTGGCCGTTGCCCTGGCGCTGGGCGCCCTTATCGCCTGGCGCATCACATTGAGTATCACGGCGCCCATTGGCCGCGCCGTTGTGTTGGCAGAACGCATTGCCAACGGCGACCTGACCTCTGCAGTGGAAGTGCGCATCAATGACGAAACCGGACGGCTGCTGGAGGCCATTGCCACGATGCAGGACAAGCTGCGCGAACTGGTCGGCAATATCAGCGTGACCGCCAACAGCATTGAATCCAGCAGCGCCGAGGTGGCCAGCGCCACTCTGGATTTGAGCCAACGCACCGAAGTGGCCTCGCACAACCTGCAGTCGGCCGCGCACAACCTGGAGAACCTGAACACTACGGTGGAGCAGAGTGCCGAATCGGCGCGCAATGCCAACCGACTGGCCGCAGCCGCCTCTGACACTGCCACCCGCAGCGGCGAAGTCGTCAGCAAGGTCGTGCAACGCATGGACGACATCAGCACCAGTTCGCGCAAGATTGCTGACATCATCAGTGTCATTGACGGTATCGCCTTCCAGACGAATATCCTCGCGCTGAATGCAGCCGTCGAAGCGGCCCGGGCTGGCGAGCAGGGCCGCGGGTTTGCTGTCGTCGCCAGCGAAGTGCGCAGCCTGGCTGGTCGGGCCGCGGCTTCGGCCAAGGAAATCAAAACCCTGATCGGCAATAGCACCGAACAGGTGGAAGCGGGCACCGCCCTGGTGGCACAGGCGGGCCGCATCATCCAGGACATGGTGCAATCCGTCAAAGGCGTCTCGACGATCGTCGGCGAGATTGCCGTAGCCACGGGCGAGCAAAGCGGGCGCATAGGTTCCATCTCGCATGCGGTCACGCAGCTCGACGACACCTTGCAACAAAACGCCGCGATGGTGGAAGAAAGCGCTGCGGCGTCAGAAAACCTGAAGGAACACGCGCGCAACCTGACGCACATGGTCAGCAGCTTCCGGCTCAGCCGAAAAGGGCCAGGCTACGACGGTGCAGCAGCAGGTACGCACGGCCCTAACGCTCGCCCCAGCCAGACATTGGCCGCCCAACCCCGCCTGCTGGCCAACCGGTAATGTTCTGTGCGCGCTGCGTGACTGCAATGCGGCCACGCAGCCATGGGCGCCCAAGGTCCGCGTAAACTGTTGTCACCATTGTTTAATCTATTGGAGTACTTGTCGATGAAACTGAATACCGTAAAGAGCGTAGCCGCCGTCATAACATCCCTGGGCCTGGCATGGGCGGCCCCCGCGCACGCCGGAAAGACCCTGGATGGCATCAAGGCTCGCGGGCAGGTAGTCTGCGGTGTGCACACGGGCCTGGCCGGCTTTTCCGCCGCTGACTCCAGCGGCAAGTGGAATGGCCTGGACTCCGACATCTGCCGCGCCATTGCCGCTGCCGTTTTGGGCGATGGCGAAAAAGTGAAGTACGTTCCTTTGCCCGCGCAAGCCCGCTTCACTGCGCTGCAATCGGGCGAGGTCGACGTGTTGTCGCGCAATACAACCTTCACACTGACCCGCGACGCATCGCTGGGCCTTAGCCAGACCGCCGTCACTTACTACGACGGGCAGGGCTTCATGGTGCCGGTCAAGAGCAAGATCAAGAGCCCCAAACAACTCAAGGGCCAAACCGTCTGCGTGCAGTCCGGCACCACCACCGAAAAGAACCTGACCGATTATTCCAAGGCCAATGGTTTGAACGTCAAGCCCGTCGTGTTTGAAAAACTGGAAGCCGTGGAAGGTGCCTATTTCTCCGGCCGTTGCATCGCCTACACCACCGACGCGTCGGGCCTGGCATCGGTGCGCAACAAGTCCGCCAAGAACCCGGCAGACCACATCATCCTGCCCGAAATTATTTCCAAAGAGCCCCTGGGCCCCTTGGTGCGTCGCGGTGACGACGAATGGTTTGCGATTGTCAAATGGGTCATCTACGGCCTGATCGAAGCTGAAGAGTATGGTGTCACCCAGGCCAATGTGGAGGCGATGAAGACCAGCCCCGATCCGGTGGTGGGTCGTATCCTCGGCACGACGGAAGACACCGGCAAGCTGCTGGGCCTCGACAAAGAGTGGCTGGCCCGTGCCATCAAGACCACCGGCAACTATGGTGAAATTTTCGAGCGCAACGTGGGCCCCAAATCGGCGCTGCAACTGCCGCGCGGCCTCAACAACCTGTGGAACAAGGGCGGCATCATGTACGCCTACCCCGTGCGCTAAACCGTGACGGTTCAAGCCCCGCCCAAGAACAAACGCTTGAGCTGGCGCAGCCAGGCCTTTCGGGGCCTGGTGTACCAAATCCTTGCGGTGGCGGTGATAGGCCTGATCGTCTGGTTTCTGGCCCACAACACCGCGACCAATATGCGGATCCGGGGCATACAAAGCGGCTTTGACTTCCTGACCAGCGCCGCCGGCTTTGATATCGGAGAAAGCCTCTACCCTTTTGACTCCGGCGAGCCCTATTGGAGGGCGTTCCTGATCGGCCTGACCAACACCTTGCGGGTAGCGTTGCTGGGCATCATTCTCACCACTGTATTGGGCACCCTGATTGGCATAGGCCGCTTTTCGCGCAATGCGCTGGTGCGTGGTCTGTGCAGTGTGTATGTCGAGGTATTTCGCAATATTCCCATCCTGCTGCAACTGCTGATGTGGTATTTGTTGTTCACCGAATTACTGCCCGCATCGACCGAGCCCATCGTGGTCGGTCCTTTTTACCTGAGCAAAGGCGGGTTGAACTTTCCTATTCCCATCTGGGCGACAGGGCACGCATGGGCGGCTGGGGGTTTACTTGCCGGGCTGGGCCTGGCGTGGTGGCAGCGCCAACGCGCCATAGCGGCCTTTGAGCGCACCGGCCATCCCACCAGCATGTTCTGGAAACCCTTGGTCATTGTTATCGCGGCGGGTGTCGTCGGCTGGTTGCTCGGCGGCGCACCTGCTGCGTTTGACAGTCCCAAACAAGGTGAATTTGCGATTGAGAATGGCGGCGCACTGACGCCAGAATTTCTGTCCGTACTGCTGGGCTTGACGGTCTACACCGCCGCCTTTGTGGCCGAGGTAGTGCGTGGCGGCATACAGTCTGTGGCCATGGGCCAGGGCGAGGCAGCCAGTGCCCTGGGTCTGAGCCCGCTGCAAAACATGCGCCTGGTCAAGCTGCCGCAGGCGCTGCGGGTCATCATCCCGCCGATGACCAACCAGTACCTCAATCTGACCAAGAATTCGTCATTGGCCGTGGCCATTGGCTACCCGGATGTGGTGTCCATCGCCAACACGGCGATCAACCAGACCGGGCGTGCCGTCGAGTGCATCGCGGTCATCATGCTGGTCTACCTGACGACGTCGCTGGTGACCTCGTTGCTGATGAACTGGTACAACGCCCGCGCAGCCATCAAGGAGCGATGACAACATGATGGCCGCTCAAACCTATCAGTCCATTCCCGCGCGGCCCGCACCCGTCAACACCGACGGGTTGCTGCCATGGATTCGCAAGAATCTGTTTGGCACCTGGCCCACTGCGGTGGGTACGCTCGTCATCGGCGCTCTGTTGCTGTGGATACTGCCGCAAATATTCAGTTGGGTTGTGTTCCGCGCGGTGTGGATACCCCATGCCGACGCCTGCCGGGTGGAGGGTGCTGGGGCCTGCTGGGGCGTGATCGCCGAAAAATACCGGCTCATCTTGTTTGGCCGCTACCCCTTCGAAGAGCAATGGCGGCCACTCATTGCCACACTGCTGATGGTGGTCCTGTTGGTAGCGAGCTGCACGCGGGCCTTCTGGAAGCCATGGCTGGCTATTCTGTGGATCGGCGTGTTGGCCACTTTTTTCACCATTATGTTGGGTGGCGTGCTGGGCCTGAGCCGGGTGGAGACCGACCGCTGGGGGGGCTTGCCGCTGACCATTTTGCTGGCCTCTTTGTCGGTGTCCATGGCCTTCCCCATCGCGCTGCTGGTGGCACTTGGGCGCAACTCCGCCTTGCCCGCCATCCGCAGCGCCTGCACAATTTATGTGGAGCTGATCAGGGGCGTACCCTTGATCTCGGTACTGTTCATGGCATCGTTCATGTTCCCGCTGTTCATGCCCCAGGGCTTCACCATTGATGTGCTGATCCGCGTGTTGGTGGGTATCACGCTGTTTGCCGCAGCCTACATGGCCGAGGTCATACGCGGCGGGCTGCAGGCCCTGCCCAAGGGCCAGGTAGAAGCAGCGGCCACACTGGGCCTGTCCTACTGGCAGACGCAGCGCAAGATCGTGCTGCCCCAGGCGCTGGCCATGGTGGTGCCGGGCATTGTCAACGGCTTCATCTCCACCTTCAAGGACACATCCTTGGTCACCATCGTCAGCCTGTACGAGCTGACAGGCTCCATGGGCCTCGCGTTGAACTCGGATGCTGAGTGGCGGCCATTCAAGATCGAAGGCTACTTGTTCATCGCGTCGATCTACTTCATCTTCTGCTTTTCCATGTCGCGCTACAGCCACTGGGTTGAGAAGCAAGTCAATCGGTCCAAGCAGCGCTAATACCCACCACACCCGCCCATGTCTGAACCCATCATTACCTTCGACAAAGTCAACAAGTGGTATGGCAACAATTTCCATGTGTTACGCGATATCGATTTGTCGGTGGCCAAGGGGGAGCGCATCGTCATTTGCGGCCCCTCGGGCTCCGGCAAGTCCACACTGATACGCTGCATCAACCGACTCGAAGAACACCAGCAAGGTCGGCTGACGGTGGACGGCGTGGAGCTGACAGATGACGTAAAGATGATTGACGATGTGCGCAAGAAGGTCGGCATGGTGTTCCAGCAGTTCAATTTGTTCCCGCACCTCACCGTGTTGGAGAATCTGACGCTGTCGCCGATGTGGGTCGGCAAGATGCCGAAGAAAGAGGCCGAAGAAAAGGCGATGGAGCAGCTCAACCGCGTGCGCATCGCCGAGCAGGCCCAAAAATACCCACTGCAACTCTCCGGTGGTCAACAGCAGCGCGTGGCCATTGCACGTGCGCTGTGCCTAACGCCCAAGATCATGCTGTTCGACGAGCCCACCAGCGCGCTCGACCCAGAGATGATCAAGGAGGTGTTGGACGTGATGATAGCGATGGCCGGCCAGGGCATTACGATGATCTGCGTGACGCATGAGATGGGTTTTGCCAAGGCCGTGGCCGACCGCGTGATCTTCATGGACCAGGGGCAGATCGTGGAGCAGAACAACCCGCACGATTTCTTCAACAATCCGCAGAGTGAGCGGAGTCGGGATTTCTTATCTAAGATTTTGGGGCATTGACCCGGGCTCCATTCCGTTCGGGCTGCGCTTATCGAAGCCTTTTTTCGCTCTGTTTGCGTCCGCTCCGCCGCAAGGGGCAGGCTGCGGATATCAGCGAGCCAACATGCTATCGAATCGGTAGCTACATCGCCATATCGCACGAAGGCTAGGGGCTGATTCTTCTTAAGCATCTTCCCAAAAACCGGTCCGAGACCCTGTTTTCGCAACCCGTTGGGGCGGAGCGCGCACGACAACTGGACCGAAATCAAAGGTAATCGGCTGCTTCAAACCGCCGCGTCTTCAACCAATATTCCCACGTATAGCCGGGCCACAAGGTATCGATATGCCCATCCGCATGCTGGTACCAACTCTTGCAACCGGATGACCAGACGGTTCCTTTCATCTTCTGCTGGATAGCGGCATAGTCTGCACGTTGAACGTCTGCACGCAGTTGCAAGGCGGGCTGCTTGCGGTCCCGCAGACTGGCAAGCGCCTTCACCACGTAATCCACCTGGCATTCGATCATGAAAATGATGGAGTTGTGACCCAGGCCGGTGTTGGGCCCCACCAGCATAAACAGATTGGGAAAACCCGCTACTGTGATTCCCAGGTGGCTGGCAGCGGGGTTGCTGCGCCACACAGAACCCAACTCCGGCGCGGTGGTGCCGACGTCCGTAGCGGTGGTCGGCGACAGAGCCCCGTAAATGCGCATCGGCGCGACAAACTCTGTGGCCTTGAAGCCCGTGCCCCAGATGATCACATCGCAAGGGTAAAGCCTGCCATCGGTGCCGACAACGCCGTTGGGCGCAATGCCGCCCACCGCCTGCGTCACCAGCTCAACATTGGCACGTTGCAGCGCGGGAAACCAGGTGTTGGAAATCAGCAGGCGCTTACAGCCGGGGTTGAAGTCCGGAGTCAAATCCTTGCGCACTGCGGCATCCGACACCTGTTGACGTAAGTGATGGCCCGCCAGACGTTTGAGCATGCCCTGAATGCGCGCAGACCCCATGAAACCCATGCCAACGAATTCGTTGAACCAGTACACCCTCCAGCGACTCAGGCGCTGCAACAGCGGCACATACCGGTAGGCCCAGCGCCTGATTGCGCCATAGGGCTTATCCCATCGCGGCAGTACCCATGCGGGAGTGCGTTGGAAAACAGTGACATGCGCTGCATCGACAGCGATCTCGGGAACAAACTGCACCGCACTGGCGCCCGTTCCGACCACAGCGACGCGCTTGCCTCGCAGGTCTATATCATGGCGCCAATGGCTGGAATGGAAAGACGGACCGGTGAAACTGCTCAGACCCGGTAGGTCCGGGATCGCCGGTTTGTTCAGTGGCCCGGTTGCCAGGACCACGTGGCGCGCCATGCAAGGCGCTTGACCCACGATCTCGAGCTGCCAGCACGCTTGGTCGGCCAGCCAGCGCATCGCAGCGACATCGGTGTTAAATCGAATGAGTGGCCGCAATGCATAGTCGTCGGTGACGCGCAGGATGTAGTCTTGCACCTCATGCTGCTGTGGATAGGGCCGCGTCCACCGGGTGTTGGGGGCGAACGAAAAGGAATACAGGTGCGAAGGCACATCGCAGGCGCATCCGGGGTAAATGTTGTCGCGCCAGGTGCCCCCCACCTCGTGGCTGCGTTCCAGAATCACCACCGATTGCACACCGCTGGCGCGAAGGCGTATGGCCGCGCACAGACCGCCAAATCCCGCCCCCACGATTGCCACATCGACGTGTTGTTCCAGTTGCATGGGCCAAACTTAACACAGCCAAAGCAACCGAATCAAAACCTTTACTGGGGCTTGGGTAAGTCGGGTGACGCGGTGTGGGTGTCTGTGTTGCTGGTCACTGCCGTCGTACCCAGGCGCTCGGTGGTCCAACGCAGCAGGTCCATCCACATCTGGCGCATCTCCGGGTCCAGCGGTGTCCGCGAGGCGCTGGGCAATTCAATGGTGACGACTGGCACGCCTTTGTGAACACCTCCGTAATTACCGAGGGAGCCCGGGAAGATGCCAACCTGGTCCAGATAAAGCCGTCCCAGCCGACTCGGTGGGACCGAAGGGCCGTCAAAATCCAGCACGCCGTACGGTGCATGCACGCTGACGATCAGATGGGGTTTGAAGCTGTCGATCTGCTCCAGCAGGAAGCGCGACTCGGGCTCTGACAGTGCTTGCTTTCCGGGCCAGCGGCGTGGGTCGCGGTGGGTACGGGTCTCCCAATACTGGCGGGCATCACGCGCCCAGTTGGGTGTCGGAAAGTTACGGTTCAGGTCCACACCATGGGCATTCACCCGCCGGGCCGGTTTGGCAAACATGCCGTCCGGGTTGAGCGTGGGAATAAAGCGCCAGTGGATCGGCACCGGGGTATCCGATGGTGGCGTTTGCGCCATGGCAATCCAGTGGAACACCAGCGAGCTGGACGACATTTCATCTCCGTGAATACCGCCCAGCACAAGAACACGCAGCGGCGCACCTCCAGCCCGCACATCGCTGCTCCAGATGGGACGCCCCTGGACCGAACGTGCATGGGTGTCTTGCAATTGCGCGGCCTCGCACAACACCGCTTTGACGTTCGGCATCTTGGAGGCGTAATCGGTGCAAGCCCTCATGGATATTGCGTATGAAGCTACGCTATTGATAGCTAACAAGAATACGGGGAGGGTTCTGAGACGCATGACATGATTGTAAGTTGCCCTTGCCAGATTCAGCTTGTTGCGCAGGCGACCCAAGGATGCGTTAAATATGGGGTAAATTGTGGCGATGCTCTCGACCGTCCACCCGCCACGGGCCCTACCGCCCAATTTTTCCGCCACCGAATTTCGTGACGCGTTGGGCATGTTTGCCACCGGAGTGACCATCGTGACGGCCCGCACCAAGGAGGGGTCGTTTGTTGGACTGACCGCCAACTCCTTCAATTCGGTTTCACTGTCGCCACCCCTTGTGCTCTGGAGCCTGGCACGGTCGGCTGGTTCGATGGCGGCGTTCAGTGCGGGTTCACACTACGCCATCAACATTCTGAGTGCCGGCCAGCAGGATCTTGCGAAGCAATTCGCCATGCGCGACAACGACCGGTTCGCCGGCGTGCAGTTTGAGCTGGGTTCTGGCGGTGCGCCGCTGATCGCAGGTGCAGCCGCGACGTTTGAGTGTTTCAACCGCAGCCGCTACGAGGAAGGCGACCACGTGATCTTTGTCGGGGAGGTCGAATGCTGCACGCACCGCGCAGGCGCATCGCCACTGCTGTTCCACGGCGGAAAGTTCTATGCGGAGCATCCGCTTTAGGCCAAAGCACTAGTCTGCTATCAAAAATATAGCTGCAGATGCTCAATACACGAGGGCTAGCGGCCCGTTTAGCTTAAGGTAACGGGTTCAATACGTCGAATTGAGACTATTGCGCATGGCCATCTGCGCCACGGCATCCAGGGCGCCGTCGACCACGGGTGCACCGGAGATCACGCGCAGGTGGCCAAGGGCCAGCAATTTGTCGCGTGAGCGCCGCGTCATGGACTGCGCCTCTCCCGAAGCACCGGTAAACAGGAACAAAGAGTTGTGGGAGCTAGCCCAGGTCAATTGAGTGCGAACCCACTGCGTGCCTACCAGCAGTTCGACCCAACAGCCCACGGTCAAGACAGGATCGGTATCAGAAGCGCCAGACGCAGGTGGGGTTTCAATGACCGCATCGACGGCTTGCCCTTCTGTGCTCTGGGCTTCCGGTATTTCCATGAAGTTGGAAGCTTGGGCCTCTTGCGGAGCCACCCAGGGGTTGTCTTCGTCCACCGACGGGGTGCGCGGTGTGTTGGGAGCCACGACCAGTGGTACGGTCTGCGCAGCGTCGAGTTTGTGATCGGCGCGGAAGGCTCGCTGGTGCAGGCCCATCAGGGCTTCAAAAAAGGCGCTGGTCTTGGTTGACGGGTAACGGATGGTCTCCAGGCCTTCGCGCAGTGTGCTTAACAGCGGCGGCACCAGGCGGGTGAGCTTGGGCGTGTCCTTGCGGTTGATGTCAGGGTGGGCGCTCCACAGCAGTGCCGCGATCAGCGCCTGGTACTTATCGGCAGCGCCGGGAGCGGCCATAGGCCCAATGATGCGCGCCTGCGCCACAACCTGCGCCCAGGGTCCACACAAAAAATCGACGACGACGCCGGGCACTTTAGCCGAGTCGCGGTGGGCAGCGATTTCTACGGCAATCTTTTCCGCCAGCAGATTGCGTTGCTCGGCATGTTCCAGCGCCGCTACAGCGGCCTCACGGTTTTGGGCACCCACACGCGCGGCCTCTCGCCACTCTGCGCGCAACACATCAAGCACCCGTTCAAAAGGCTCGGCACTTTCGATTGGTGCCTCGTGGAGCATGGCAAAGGCCTGCTCGATAGCCGACGCAAACTCAGCAAAACCTTTGGCCTGTGGCGATGCGTACGCCAGGCTGTGGTCGGCTATTTCTTGCACCAGCACGCGGGCCGGGTGCTGCTTGTTGGTAAAAAGCCGGGGGTCCACCAGCGCCAGACGCAACAACGGGGGCTCCAACCGCCGGATCAGTTGTTGCACCGGTGCCAGCAAGCGACCGTCACGCGCGATGTTGTCGACCATCAGCGTGATCACTTCCAGGCTCAGCGACTGGGCTACACCGCGCGCGTGGCTGCGCAAATGGGCCCGTACCGCTTCGACCGAGTTATCGCCTACCTGCACCGGCAAGGGCGCTGCGCCGCGGCGTTGCTGTAAACGCTGCACCACTTCATCAACCTGCTGCATCTCCTTGAGCGCTTCCAGGGCAGCGGGCACGGTCGCATCGAATTCGCTGGCCGGTTCGGCCGGTGCGGCTTGCGCGCCATATTCAAATTCACGCGAAAACCGCTGCGCGAATTGCTCCATCGGAGACAAATGTTGAGCCTGTGCATCCAGCTCGCCCGATAGCAAGCGGCGCAGTTTATCCAGCGTGAGCAGCGTAGCGTCCTTGGGCGCAGCGGATGATTCGGCCGGGGTACTGCGCGCCGTTGCGGGGGTGCCGATCGCCGGCGCTTGCAGACTGGCATCCAGATACGCTTCCTGCGCGATGCCCCGCCCTACACCGCGAACGCCCGCACCGGCGCTGGCGGTTTGCACCACCATGTAACCGGCAGCCACCACGCCCTGGCCACGCAAAGTAGTGCAAAGCTGTTCGTACATGAGGCGCAATTCCTGGCCCAACGTAGTTCCCATGGCACCAAGCCAATCCAACTGCATGGACGCAGGCAATCCGGTTTGCTCGACGATCGTCTTGAGCGCATGCACATAGATTTGCGGCCGCAACGGGTTGCGTTCCGCATTCACCACGCTCAGGCCCAAGGTACTGCAGACCAGTGTGTTGAGGTCGGCCAGGCTGGCCTCGGCGGCCAGCATGGCCACCTGCTGTGTGCGCGCCAGCGTGACGCTGGTCAGCACCTGTACCTCGTCCATCAGTTCCAGTTCATCAAACCCTACATCAGCACTGGCCAGCGCGCCCGCTTTCTTGGTCGCTTCTGGATGGGTGAAAGCATCCAAAAGCGCATGGGGGTAACGCTCGCAGAGTTTGGCTTCCCAAGCGCGTAGCTGCTTGGCGGACTGGGCCACCAGATCGCGCTCGCGCAGGTCACGACAGGCGGCCTCACGCGCCTGCAAGGCCACGCGTGCCGCAGCCACCAGCTTGCCCATCAGCATATGCCCCCCAGCAGCAGCCTCTTGCACCGTAGCGCGGTACAACGCCAGGTATTGCGGTGATGGTGCTGGGGCTGCGTTCATGGATACGGGGCTGGCAAAGGTCTACTTCAACGCCTTGTAACGCATGCGCTTGGGCTTGGCACCTTCTTCGCCAAGTCGCTTCTTCTTGTCGGCTTCATACTCTTGGTAATTGCCATCGAAGAACGTCCACTGGCTGTCGCCTTCTGCGGCCAGGATATGGGTCGCAATGCGGTCCAGGAACCAGCGGTCGTGGCTGATGACCAGCATGGTGCCGGCAAATTCCAACAGCGCATCTTCGAGCGCGCGCAGGGTTTCCACGTCGAGGTCGTTGGACGGCTCATCGAGCATCAGCACATTGCCACCCGCAATCAGCGTCTTGGCCAAGTGCAAACGGCCACGTTCACCGCCCGAGAGGGTTCCCACGCGCTTTTGCTGGTCCCCACCGTTGAAATTGAACCGGCCGCAATATGCGCGGCTGGCCATCTGGAACTTGCCGACGTTGATGATGTCGAGTCCACCCGACACGTCTTCCCATACGGTTTTCTCATTGGCCAGGTCATCCCGGTGCTGGTCGACAAAGGCCATCTTCACCGTCGAACCTATCTTGACTTCGCCCGAATCGGGCTTCTCCTTACCCGCAATCAGCTTGAACAGCGTGGACTTGCCGGCGCCGTTAGGGCCGATGATGCCGACGATGGCACCGGCCGGTATCTTGAAGCTCAGGTTGTCGATCAACACGCGGTCGCCAAACGATTTGGTCACTCCGACAAACTCGATCACTTCATGGCCCAAGCGGTCTGCCACAGGGATGAAGATTTCGTTGGTTTCGTTGCGCTTCTGGTATTCGAAATCGCTCAGTTCCTCAAAGCGGGCCAGTCGGGCCTTGCTCTTGGCCTGGCGGGCCTTGGGGTTCTGGCGCGACCATTCCAGCTCCTTCTTCAGGGCCTTGGCGCGGGCTTCTTCCCCCTTCTGCTCAGCCTCCAGGCGCGCGCCCTTTTGGGTCAACCAATCGGAGTAATTGCCCTTGTACGGAATACCGGAGCCACGGTCCAGCTCCAGAATCCACTCAGCGGCGTTGTCCAGAAAGTAGCGATCATGGGTAATCGCAACTACCGTCCCGGGATAGCGTTGCAAAAATTGTTCCAGCCAGTCGACCGATTCGGCGTCCAAGTGGTTGGTCGGCTCGTCGAGCAACAACATGTCGGGCTTGGAAAGTAACAGGCGGCACAGCGCGACGCGGCGCTTTTCGCCACCGGACAGCACGCCGATGTTGGCGTCCCAAGGCGGCAGACGCAGTGCGTCGGCGGCTATCTCCAACTGGTGCTCGGAGTCGGTACCGGCCGTGGCGATGATGGCTTCGAGTTCGGCCTGCTCGGCCGCCAGCGCGTCAAAGTCGGCGTCTTCTGCACCGTAGGCGGTGTACACCTCTTCCAATCGCGCCTTGGCGGCAAAAACCTTGCCCATGGCGGCTTCTACGGATTCGCGCACGGTTTGCGTGGGGTCCAGTTGAGGCTCTTGCGGCAGGTAGCCAATGTTCAAGCCGGCCATAGGGATGGCTTCACCTTCAATGTCTTTATCCACACCTGCCATGATTTTCAGGAGCGTGGACTTGCCGGAGCCGTTGGTGCCCAGCACGCCAATCTTGGCACCAGGGAAGAACGACAACGAGATGTCTTTCAGAATATGCCGCTTGGGCGGCACGATCTTGCCGACGCGGTTCATGGAAAAAACGTATTGGGCCATGG
>JANXVI010000217.1 GCA_025351745.1 Rhodoferax sp. | reverse complement strand
GTCAAAGCGCAGACTGTCACCCAGTTCGGGCTGCGCCAGTCGAATCACCTCGGCGGACTCAGGCCGAACGGAGCGTTGGGTTTGCACGCGCAACAGCCCTGGCTCCACTGCGTGTACGGTGGAGCGCCAGTGCCAGTGCGTACCCTGGCGCGTGGCCTGTGCGGCCAGCGCCTGCATGGCCTGCACGGTGTGGATCTGGCCTTCACATGGCAGCAACCAGCTAAGGGAGGGCCCCTGGATGGAGGGCTCCAGCTCGGCCAGACGCGCGGCGTCCAGCAGCTCGGGCTGGTACAGCGCATCCGCCTTGGACTGCAGCAGACTGATGACGCGTTGGGCCGTGCCCGCATCGTACCTATGGGCCAGCAACAGGCTGCCTTGCAGGCTCAAGCCCACGGGTTCGCCCAGGCCATGCACGATGGATGGCCACAGGTAGCAGGAGCGCAGCCCCCACGTGAACACCCGCGCGTCGGCACATTCCAACTCGGCTACCGGGCTGAGCATGCCCGCGGCTGTCCACGCCGCTGCGGCGCTGTCCGATTCAGCCTTGGGGCCTGGCCCCCCGGCCGGATCGAATACGTCCACACGGTGGCCCGCACGGCTCAGCTCCAGCGCCAGCAGGCGCCCCAACAAACCTGCACCCGCAATACCAATATGCATTTTGGTTCTCCGTTCGCTTCGCTTTACCGGGATCAGCCCTTGCTGATGGGAATATAGATCTCGCTGCCAGCCTTTTTGAAAGTGTCTGACATGGATTCCATGCCATCGTTCAAAGCCTGTTCGTCGCTGACGCCTTTGGCCTTGGCGTATTCCCGCACCTCTTGCGTGATTTTCATCGAACAGAACTTGGGGCCGCACATACTGCAGAAATGCGCCACCTTCGATGAATCTTTGGGCAAGGTCTCGTCGTGGAAGTTGCGCGCAGTGTCCGGGTCCAGCGATAGGTTGAATTGGTCCATCCAGCGGAATTCAAAACGCGCTTTCGACAACGCGTCATCACGCGCCCGCACACCCGGGTGGCCCTTGGCCACGTCGGCCACGTGGGCGGCAATCTTGTAGGTGATGATGCCGACCTTGACGTCTTCGCGGTCCGGCAGGCCCAGGTGTTCCTTGGGCGTCACGTAGCACAGCATGGCCGTGCCAAACCAGCCAATCATCGCCGCGCCAATGCCGCTGGTGATGTGGTCGTAGCCCGGCGCAATGTCGGTGGTCAGTGGCCCGAGGGTGTAGAACGGTGCCTCGTCGCAGTGCTTCAACTGCTCGGTCATGTTCGCCTGCACCATGTGCATGGGCACGTGGCCCGGGCCTTCGATCATGACCTGCACGTCCTGCTGCCAGGCCTTTTTGGTCAACTCGCCCAGCGTGCGCAGCTCGGCAAACTGGGCCTCGTCATTCGCATCGGCCCCACTGCCGGGGCGCAGGCCATCGCCCAGCGAGTAGCTGACGTCGTAGGCCTTCAAAATCTCGGTCATCTCGTCAAAGTGGGTGTAGATGAAGTTCTCTTTGTGGTGGGCAATGCACCATTTGGCCATGATGGAGCCGCCGCGCGACACGATGCCGGTCACGCGGTTGGCGGTCAGATGAATAAAGGCAAGGCGCACACCGGCATGCACCGTGAAGTAGTCCACGCCCTGCTCCGCCTGTTCGATCAGCGTGTCGCGGAAGATTTCCCAGGTCAGGTCTTCGGCAACGCCCCCGACTTTTTCCAACGCCTGGTAGATGGGCACGGTGCCAATCGGCACCGGCGAGTTGCGGACGATCCAGTCGCGCGTGGTGTGGATGTTTTTGCCAGTGGACAAATCCATCACGGTGTCTGCGCCCCAGCGGATGGACCAGACCAGTTTTTCCACTTCTTCCTCAATGCTGGAGGTGACGGCCGAGTTGCCAATGTTGGCGTTGATCTTGACCAGGAAATTGCGGCCAATGGCCATGGGCTCCAGCTCGGTGTGGTTGATGTTGGCCGGAATGATGGCGCGGCCGCGCGCGACCTCGCTGCGCACAAACTCCGGTGTCATGATCTTCGGAATGCTGGCGCCAAAGCTGTTGCCCGCCAGGCGCGCCTCGCGCTCGGCATTGCCCAGATACTGCTCCATCCATTCCAGTTTCTGGTTCTCGCGGATGGCCACGTATTCCATCTCGGGGGTGATGATGCCTTTGCGGGCGTAGTGCATCTGCGAGACGTTGGCGCCACTCCTGGCGCGGCGCGGTTGGCGTTGCAGACCGGCAGCCTGGGCGCGTAGCGCGGCCAACGCATCGGTCTCACCATTTTTAAGGCCATCGTCCAGCGCGAAAGGTTTGCGACCCTCATACAACTCGGTGTCACCGCGGGCGTCAATCCAGCTCTGGCGCACCAGCGGCAGGCCCTGGCGTACGTCGATGTCGGCGGCAGGGTCGGTGTAAGGGCCGGAGGTGTCGTACACCGTGACTGCCTCGCCATTGCTCTGCATGATCTCGCGCATCGGCACCCGGATGTCAGGGCGACTGCCGGGCAAGTACCGTTTGGTGGAAGCGGGCAGCGGCTCGCGGGTGAGACGGATGAACTGGGCTAGTTTGTCGGGTGCATTCACTAAGGTGTCTCCGGTATATAGACCCGAAGACAAAGAGAAAACACCAGCCCCGCAACCCTG
>JANXVI010000196.1 GCA_025351745.1 Rhodoferax sp. | reverse complement strand
AGCTGGGATCTGATTCGGATGCTCACCAGTATTGAAATTGGCGCGCAAGAGGCGGGAGTCAAATCGGTCGAGCGAAAGATACTGTGCCGCCAATTTTTGGATGCATACACATCGGCGCTGTCTCTGGGAAAGGCGTATTGGCTGGAGCGTGACAGCGCGCAGGGCCCCGTTCGCACCTTACTCAATGCGTTGCGTGAACGCACCCGCCCTGACTTCTTGAAGTCCAGGACCCAGGGCACTGGACATAAACGGGTCATCATGCTGGACGAACAGAAGGCGCTGCCAGTGAAGGCAGTCCAGCGTAAATTAGTTCTTCATTTGATGAACGCATTCGCCCAAACCCAGGAAGATCCGGGGTTTTTCCGTGTGTTGGATGTCGCGCGCCGCATCGCAGGCACGGGCAGCCTCGGCTTGGAGCGCTACGCCATTCTCGTGAAGGGAAGGGGGTCTCCTGACGGGAATCATCTGCTGGACCTCAAGCTTGCAGTCCCCTCATCCCTGAGCGTCCATATGCCAACGCGGCAACCGCAGTGGGTCAACGAGGCAGCCAGGGTCGTCGCAATGCAGCAACGCATACAGGCCGTGCCCATCGCTTTTTTGCATGCGATTCAAACGGAGAACGCGTCATATGTGCTGCGGGGCCTGCAGCCGTCTGAGGATCGCATCACCATTGCGACTGCAAAATTGAAGCAGAGCGAACTGGGCTATTTGATGGACAGCATGGGGAAGCTTGTTGCGTGGGCCAACCTGCGTTGTGCCTCTCGCGAGGGGGCCGCGGGCACAGACGCCTTGATGGCCTTCGGGCAACGTAAGAAGTGGCAGATCAAATTGCTGGATGCGACAAGGGAGTGCGCACAACAGGTGCGAAAGGACGCAGCGACTTTCAATGCGGCATTTGACGACAAGGCATTCAGCAACCGATGAAACGGCGTTGCACATGTGCTCCGCTTGTCACGAAGTAGTCAGAGTGCAACCGGGCCGTTGACCGCTTGCTTGCTTGCTTCGCGCGCTTGCTGTTGCCGGGTCCGGTCGATGTAATGGTCGGCGCGGGCCAACTGCTCTTTCATCATCGCGTTGTTTTGGCCCATGACTTCGATGGACTTGGCGCGGAAGTTGTCCATCGCGTCCATGGCGAGGAACGTCTGGTCAAACATTTCTTTGAGCTTCTCAATACCCAGCAAGGGATTTTGCGAGAACTCGCCGGTTTTCTCTACATGCTTGCCCAATTGCTTGCCGGTTTCTGCGACCAAGTTGTTGATCGAGGTGTTGACGCCCGACAGCATTTCCATGACCTGGATCTGGTTGCCAGTTGCGCGTGCCACGGTCTGGGCTACCGCTAATGCGCTCATGCCGGTGGTGGCGACGCGGGAGCAGCCGTTCATCATCTCGCGGCCGGTTTTCTTCAGCACATCCAGAGCCAAGTAGCCATTGGTGCAGACCGCCTGTTGGGTCATCATGTCTTGCAGGTTCTGCCGTGCATAGAACAGGACCTCTTGTTGCAAGGCCTTGGCCTTGATCGGGTCTGTAGCTTGCAAAGCGTCTACTTTCGATGCCAGCTTGGCATCAAGCGTCTCCGCAAAGTAAATGGCGGCGGACAGCTTTTGCATGGCGTCCCACAGCTTGGTGCGGGTGGCTTCTATGTCGACCACATCGCGTTGCATGTCGTCGCGTGCGGCATAGATTTGCTGCATGCTCTTTTGCAACTGCGCACCTGCACTTTGGTATTTGCGAAAGTAGGCCTGCAGCTTGTTGCCGAACGGAATGATGCCCAGAAGCTTTTGTGGCTGGAACAGGTCGCCCTCATTGCCCGGGTTGAGTTCGTCCAGATGCCCGCGCATGTCTTGGATGGCCTTGAATGCACTGCTGTCTTCCACGCCCGCAAAGTTGCGTTGCATCAGACGGCTTTGCATCAGGCCGGAGGCCACCGACACCTCTTCGCGGCCCAAGGCAAACGCGCTGTCAAGCTTGGCCTTGAAGGCTTCGCTTTGTACGTCTTCCTTCAGTAGCCCATCCATGAAGCGATCCACTTGGTCGTCTACGGCTGTCTGGGTTTCCTTCGCTAGTGGCACCGCAGACTTTGCAACCTCAGAGGGCAAAGCGGTTAGAACCTCGGGCGGCGCCAAGGTGAAGTTGGACATGTTGGTTTGTGTGGTCTCGGCCATGGTGTTCTCCTGCCAATCAATTGCTGTGGTCGCGTTTATACCAAACCGGTTGTACCGTGAGGCCGGCGCGGGTCATCCACTCGAATATGGAGTCCACTGTGACGGTGGCTATCTGGTCAGAAAAGCGCTGGGCGCTGGGGTGGTCGTCAAACGCGATGTTGGCGGAACCCATGCGACCACCGAGCCGGGTAAGGGCGCCAATGTGCAGCACGGTCGGCTGGTAGCCATGGGATTGCATCCAATGCTGGACCTGCGCCCGACCCACAGTTCCATCGGGCTTGTTGGTGTCGTCTTCCAGCGCCATCGCTAGGGTCTCTACAGCCCATTGGTTGGATTGCTGGTAGCGCTGGCCCCAAGCGTAGCTGACAAGGCTATAGGGCTTGTGGTGCATTTGTATCGCGCGGCGTTCGTCGTTGAGCACGCCAATCAGCTTCGTTTGCACATCGGGCGTGGGCACTACCCATGCTGCTTCGAAGCGCCACAGGTCGTCCATGAAGAACTCACCCAGCCCTTGGCGGTAGATGGAAGACGCAGCCGTGCCGCATTGGTTGAGCTTGTGCAGAACACGCCATACGTGGCCACCTTGCCCGTCGGGCGTCTGGTAAGCAAAGCCCAGGTGCGAATACCGCAGTCCGTATTTGCTGAGATCTTGCCCAGCGCGGGCCAGGACCACCACTTCGGCACCACTGGCGTCCAGGGCCTGGGCTGTCTGCTGGGCCAGGCGCAAACCGCGCTCCATTGTGCTGGTCTTTAGCGGGTGCGGAGAATCGCAACTGCGCCCGGCAAATGCAGGCAATGAGGTGGCTACGACCACCATAGCGATCAGGGTCAGTGCAGCTTTGCGCATCAAGATGTCACCCGCTGGTTGTGCAGCAAAGCGCGCCCTATTGCGTTGGGGATGAAGGCCAGCACTTCGCCTGCGGCTGAAATGACGGTGCCTGCCGCGATGACGCTGACGGTGACTGCGGTGCCCACACTGGCAGAGGCCAGCCCCGCCGCGCCAGACAAGACGCTCACGCTGAGCCGCGCACCGTCGGATGCACGCTCCAGCACATACACCGTGCCCGCGGCGCTAACCTGCACCGCGCTGACCACGAGCACTGCGCCGGCCGTTGAGAGCACGACCGGTAACGCGACTACCGCGCTGCCAGCCCCCACGACCGATGCCAGCGGCATAGCGGAAACCGAACTCAGGGTCGACGCTTCGCTCTGTGCCTTTGCATCAAAACTGGCTGTAGCCCACGAAAACGTTGCGCAGGCAGCTATCAAAATGATAGTGATGTGGATTTTCATATACGTTCGTTGTGCTAACGGGCTGGCCCTGCAGTTGAAGATGGCGCGAGTCTAGGTAGCCCTTCACGCACCGCCTGTTGCTAAACGGGCCGGTCTATAACGAGTGCTTGGTAAGTATCAAAATACAATACTTCTTCAATGAATACGCTCAACATTTGCTGCCCCACGCGGTCCGACGCCCAGAGCATCCTGGCATTCGAATCTGCCAACCGCGCGTATTTTGAGCAGTGGATCAATGCACGGGATCCTTCCTATTACAGCCTCGGCGCTGTACAACGCGCCATCGACGAGGGGAATGCCGACAGAGAGGCGGATAGGGCATAGCAATTCGTGGTCAAGCAGGGCGATCAATTGGCGGGCCGTGTGAACTTCACTGCTTTGGCGCGTCCCTATTTCAATAAAGCCACGATTGGCTACCGCATAGGTGAGGACTGCGCCGGCCATGGCTTTGCCAGCCAAGCGGTTGGGCTGGCGCTACGAGAGGCCTTCGGGCCGCTGAAACTGGGGCGCATAGAAGCGCTGGTGCGGTCCGGGAACGTCGGTTCTGCCCGCGTATTGGAGCGCAATGGTTTCGTGCAGTTTGGCTTGGCCCGGCGCAGCAGGTTGCTCCATGGCGTGTACTACGACTTGGCCTATTTCGAACGACACGCCCAACCGCTCTAGCTGCGCATACGGGTCCGGGGTAAGGGGCCAGTCTCACTCGCAGTCTCGACTCAAGTCATCCACCGTATCAGGGTCGGGCACATCGCAAATCGCAGTACGGGTGAGTGTCGCTTGGGCCTGCAGCCAATTGCAAAACGCCACAATTTCCGGGCGCGCACCGGAGCGGGGCCCCACGATCAGCCAATAGGCCATCGGTGAATCCAACCGCATCTGGGGCAATATTTCGACCAGATCTCCGCTGGCCAGGCTATCCGCCACAAGCGGCATACGTGCCAGTGCCAAGCCCTGACCGGTCAACGCGGCCTGGGCGATTTGGTGGGCGTAGTTGAAGTAGAGCCAGCGCTTGGGCACCAGCGTCTTGAAATTGTGCGTGTCCAGCCATCGCCGCCAAGTCAGCCACTCCAGGTTTTGCGTGCGGTGGGAGTCGCTGGCTTCAATCAGGCCAAAGTGAACCAGGTCGGCTCCTTTTTTAAGCGGGTGCCCGCTCTTTAGCAACCAAGGACTGGCTACCGGGGTGAGCTGCTCTCCAAACAGACGTATGGCCCCACTGGGGGCCTGGGCGGGGCGCACATACCGCAGGGCAACATCGATGTCGGCAGTCTCCATGTCCACCGGCACATCACTGGCGTCAATGCGGATGTCAATATCGGGGTGGGCGCTTTGAAAGTCTTCCAGACGCGGGATCAGCCACATCGACGCAAACGAGGCCCAGGTGCTAATGGTGACGCTGCGCCGACCCGCACTGCGCCGTATCAAACGCACGGTGCTGTCCATGCGCTCTAGTGACGGCAACACTGCTCGCAACAGTTGTGCGCCGGCACCGGTCAGCTCCACCGCGCGCGTGTGGCGCAGAAAAAGGGGCACACCTACCTCTTCTTCCATGGCCTGAATCTGGCGACTGACTGCGCTTTGGGTTAACGACAGCTCTTCTGCCGCCGCCCGGAAGTTCAGGTGTCGGGCTACGGCCTCAAATGCGCGCAAATGTCCTACGGGGATGGGGCGAGAACGCAGGTGGCTATCGGAGTGGTGCATGGTCTAGCGCACACAGTGTGCTTATCGATTGATGCAAAAATGGAATGAATAGCTTACCCCGATTTCATTGGACGATCAAGGGTCTCCCCGCGATCATTCGAGCATCAAACGCCGCAAAGGAACACACCATGTCTCGCAGTAATTTTCTGGAAATACAAACCTCCCAAGACCACGACACCGTTGCGGGTCTCTGGAAGTTGGCGCCCGGGCGGGCGCTCAGCTTGCAGCCACGCCAGAATGGAGTGCTGCGGGTCGCACAAGGCGACGTTTGGGTGACGACGAATATGGCACGCCATGGTGCAGGCAATGAGTTGGGGGACTATTTCTTGCATGCTGGAGAGTGCTTGGTCGTAAGTCTGGGGCAGCACCTTGTGTTGGAACCCATGGCTCCGACCGGCCAGACCCCGGTATTCTTTGAATGGACACCGACGCATGATTCCTGGCCCACCCACACTCCTCAGAGCGCCAACGCCGTTACACAACCGCTACGGGACCTGGGTTTGGCACTGGGCATGGTGGGGACGGCCCTGGCAGACTTGTCTGCTGGGTTGGTGGACTATGGACGGCAATTGCTGAGGGGCCGCCCAGTGGCAACGCAGCCGCAACACTGCAGCTAATGCGCTTTGGTTTTTATCGGGGTGGCCATTGCGGCGCATCGGTGCCAGGTGGCACCGAAGGACGGCTCCAGTGCGCGGGCGTACGCGCCAACTGCGGTGCGGGACGCACCGCCACCAAACTGCCAAACCCCGAGGGATAGTTTTCAAGATAGGCTTGCCGATCTGGTGCGGCGGCAGCAAAACCGGACGGTACGCGACCCAAACTCCGCAGCCAGTGCGCGGTCTGTGCCAATGACACGCGCACATGCCAACTCCCACCATCTTGCAGCTGCCGCACTTTGGCCGCCGCCGCACCAAATGCCATAAGATAACCACTGGCGTGGTCCAGAATCTGCATCGGCAGCGCCCGGGGTAGTGCGGATCCGGCGGCTTGCGCCTCGGCAAGATTGAAGCCCGTGGCCGCTTGCACCAAAGAATCGAAACCGCGCCGCGGCGCCCACGGCCCCTGTGTTCCATACGCGGTGAGCGAAACCACAACGATGCCGGGCCGTCGCTCAGCGAGTGTCTGGGCACCGTACCCAAGGGCCTCCATGCCGCCGGGGCGGTAGCCTTGCACAAAGATGTCGGTGTCTGCAAGCAGTAAATCCATGGCCCTCTTGTGCTCATACACACGCAGGTCCAAGTGGCACGACAGCTTTCCACGGCTGCTCTCTGCTATCACGCTGATATTGGGCAAGTGCGGCGCATTGACGAGCATCACATCTGCGCCCAATGCAGCCAATGTGCGGCCCGCCACCGGGCCTGCCACAATCCGTGTCAGATCCAAAACGCGCAAGCCCGTTAATGGGCGCTGATCGGCATGTAGCTTGGGCAGCGCTCTGGGCGATGCGTCCCCTATCCGTTCCAATGTCAGCAAGGGCTGCGCTGCCACCGCTAGCGCTTGGGGGTGGACATCCCACTCTGAAAAGCTGCGCAGTGCAGACATTACCAGGCCGCGATCGGCCGCTGCCTGTTCGAAGTCCAGCGCTTTCCAATTGCGCAAGACGCCCTGTGCGTCTTCGCGTCTCGCAGTCTTACTCGATAGCCCCAGCAGTGTCAACGCGCCATCGCGGTGGTGCGCAAAGTTGGCGTGAACACGCACCCAGCCGTCGGCGCAGGCATACAGCCCTGAGAAAGGATCCCAAGGGTCGGGAGTCTGTCCGTCCACGCTGAACCAACCCTCGCACTCCAGGGCTGCATGCACCATGTCTACGTCGACCGACTGCCGCGGTTGGCCCCGCACATGGCCCAGTTCGCAGGCCGCCAGTGCCGCGGCCGCGATACTGGTTTGGGCAGCAGTGCCAACCGCAAACGACGAAGGAAGAACGGGGTCGTTGCCTTGCAAATGCGCGTAGCGGAGCGCCTCTTTGTGGAGGCCGCCTAGTGTCCATATCTTGGCAAGAGTTGCATTTGCGTCCATGGCGCATAGGTCCTGTGTATTTAGTAATGTGTGACGAAGGTTTGCTCCAGTGCAGGGACTATCATCCCTGTGATTCGTATTGTGCGCGGTCCGGCAGCCCGCACGCAGATTGAAAGACCACCATGGCGCAAGAAGCACGAGTGCAGTACCCCACACCCTTCGAGCAAGGCAACCAGAACCAGACTACGCTCTGGAGTAAATGCATAGCCTTTTATGAACGACTCGCAGCGGACTTTCCGGGTGCATTGCACTTCTTGCAGATCGGCGTGGCCGACAACGGCCTGCCCTTGCACGCTGGCGTGGTCAGTAGCGACGGTGTTAGAGACCGGTCGCAGATCAAGGCGGATGGACGACTGGTCTTTTTCAATAACAACGGAATTCACCCCGGCGAGCCCGAGGGAATCGATGCCTGCATGGCACTGGTGAGGGATTTTTGCGTCCAGCCTGAGCGACTTGCCGCTTTGGGCAAGACCGTGTTCCTGTTTATCCCCGTCTACAACGTATACGGTTGCATCAACCGCCAAGCTACCTCGCGTGTGAACCAGTTGGGCCCGGAGGAATTTGGCTTCCGCGCTAACGGCCGCAATCTGGACCTGAACCGCGACTTCATCAAATGCGATAGCCTGGCGGCACAGATCTTCAACCAGTTCTTTACGGACTGGGACCCCGACGTTATGGTGGATACGCATACGTCCAATGGCGCGGATTACCACTACACGATGACGCTGATTAACACCCAGACCGACAAGTTAGGTGGAGAATTGGGGGTTTTTTTGCGCGACACGATGCTGCCCGATATTTACCGCACCATGGCAGCACGCGGCTGGCCTACTTGCCCCTATGTCAACCCCGTGCGGGCTACACCGGACGACGGCATCGAAGACTTTCTAGAAGTGCCGCGCTTCTCCACCGGTTACGCGGCCTTGCACCACTGCATTGGCTTCATGCCTGAGACGCACATGCTCAAGCCCTTTGCCGATCGCTATGCATCGATGCGGACGCTGGTCGAGGTGGTGTTGGAGTTTACGGTCAGCAACGCCGAGCAGTTACAGGCATTGCGCACTGCGGCACGCCAAGCCGATATGGCACGGCGGCGCTGGCCGGTGTTGTGGGCGCCTGACATCCATCGCCCATCGGCTTTTCGATTCAAAGGCTATGCCGCCGTTTACCGACCCAGCATGCTGGGCGACTACAGCCGATTGGCGTATGACCGCAACCAGCCATGGGAGCGCGAGATACCGTGGTTCAACCGGTGCACGCCCGCGCTGGAAGTGGATGCGCCCAAGCGCTATCTGATTCCCCAAGCGTGGCGCGAAGTCATTGAACGCCTGCAGTGGAATGGTGTAGCACTGCAGCACCTGGCCGCTGACCAAACCCTGCTGGCACGGGTCTATCGTGTCACCAATCTAGTGTCGCGCCCTAGTGCCTACGAAGGCCATATGTTCCACGACACGGTCGAGCTCACGGTGCACACAGAGACCATTCGGGCACACGCAGGCGACGTGCTGGTAGACCTCGCCCAAACCCATGCGCGCTACGCCGTGGAAACATTGGAGCCACAGGCGCACGACAGTTTTTTTCGTTGGGGATTTTTCAACAGCATGCTGGAGAAAAAAGAAGCGTATTCGGACTATGTGTTTGAAGACACCGCACTGGAGATGCTTGATCAAGAGCCCGAATTGCGCATGCGTTTCGAGGCTTGGAAAAAGGAATTCCCGCAGCACATCTCGAACCAAGAGGCGGTGTTGGATTTCATCTTTTCCAATGGCAAGCGATTCCATGAGCCGGAATGGATGCGCTACCCGGTAGTAGGTCTGTCATGAGCAGTGGCTTGTGCAGGAGTAGGATGCACCTAACGACGCTGGTATTAACTGGAGATTTGCATGGCGAAAAAACCTGCCGCACCCGTGGCCATTGAGGCACCGCTAGGCGTGGGCGAAGAATTTATGGAAGACGGTGATGATGAAGGCACCACCGAAGTAGAAATTGGCCACGTCCTACACCGGCCCGATGGTTATTACTGGCAGACGCCAGACGGCAAGCAAGAGTTTGGTCCTTTTGATGACCTGGAGCAGGCTTTGGGCCACATGCAATCGGCCAGTCTTGACGAAGAGTCTGCAGAGCCAGGCGAGACGCTGCAGGAAGCGGAAGACGAACTGGGCGTTGCAGATTGGGTAGACCCCGACACCGGTGAACTGGCAGAAGGCCAATCCACGCCCCATTTTCGCGACGAATGATTGGCTGAATGACCGCGCCTGGGCTGGTTAAAGCGACTGTCTGCGCTTTTCTGTTTTGTCTTTTTCTTCAACGCTCGGTCTTTCAGTTCACGTTTGCTTTTGAGCTTCGTGGCCAGCCGCAACTTGTTGGCCGAGTCGGCATTGCGCAGTGCTCCATCAGGCCCTTGCTATCGCCAAACGCGCCTTTGGAGATGCGTGCGGCCATAGCTGGCACTGTTGCGTGGAAGGTGGCCAGGCACAGGTGGCCGGTTTCGGCGAAAGCGTGAGAGGCCGGGGATGGAGATGGCAAATTTGCGTTCCATCTATTTGGCGAATTCTTCGCGCTGGCGTTCGTTCATCAAGTAATTTGCAAAAAGCCCGCGTCAGGTCTCCGGTAGGCTTTTGGCTGGACAAAAACTGCAGGGTCCCGTGGGTCTTTTTGCGGGACGGAAACTCGTTGGCAATGAATAAATCAGAGCGACGGCCTGGCGCATGTCGGCCAAGAGCTTGTGCATGTAGGTGTGGGCTTGTTCGTCGGTGAGGGTTGCCTTGGACGGAAGGTTCAGAGACATCTTTTCGATGGCCAAGACGTACCCGGCGACCCGGCCGCTGCGGCCACGCTAGGGGCGCGAAATTTTCACCAAAGCTTGGCGCAATTGCCACTGAACAGCACCGGTCCATGGGGGCTGGTAGCGGTATCGTTGGGTTCCAACGTGATGAACAGCTTGCCGACTGTGGAGAATAGCTTTTCTGAGGTGTCCGGCAAACTGACAACGGCAGATCCTTTGACTGGAACGGTCCCGACCGCAAATGGTGAACCGCCATTGGGATTGGCCCACAGCACCATTCGGCCGGCCGGCGGTGCATTGATGGGCCCGATGATTTTCACTGCCATGGTCCTGCCGTAGCGAAGCGAGCTGACCAGCACCTTGCCATTGCCAGCGTCGTCCGTCAAAAGGCCTACATAGCTGGGCGGTAGTCGTTCTCCCGTGCGCATGGCGATTTGTTCACTGGACACAAAAAGCGTTGGCGCCACGAAAAATAGCGCGGCGGCAGTTAACATACCTGCCGCCAATCCGCCAAAACCAAAACCCGCGGGCAGCATCCATCCCAGCCAAGCGGGTGGGTTGAGCGGAGCCAACTGTGCCTTTGGTTCGAGGGTGCGTGCGGAAATGGCAGCCCAAACCTTGGGCGGCGGTTGTTCGGGCGGGATCGCCAAGGCCAATTCACCCAAACGCACCTCCCACAGGGTGACCAGTGTCTGCACGTCGGTTCGGTCAGCCCGCAATCTCTCGAAGCGTCTCCGTGCACCACCTTGCAAGGTACCCAACACGTAGGAGGACGCCAGTTGCTCCAGCAATTCGGGATGGGTGTATCTCACGGGACTACCCCTTGGACCGCTAAGCAGGTTTTGAGTTTTTCCAGCCCTCGTCGTATCCATGCCTTGACCGAGCCCAAAGGCGCTCCCATTTGCGCAGCAACTTCTGTGTGGGACAAGCCCAGGTAATAGGCCAGAGCCAGGCTTTGGCGGTAGCTACCTTCCAATGCATGCATGCAATCCGCGATCTGCAGTGTCTGGGTTGCGCTCTCCAGCATCTGCATGGCGCTGGGATCGGTGACGGTGTCGACTGAATAATCCGATGCGCCTTCGGGTAAATCTCCATCGTGCGATAACGCATCCTCTCTTAACCGGGTACGCAGGCGCAGTGCGTCCAGCGCCTTGTTGCGAACGATCGCAATCAGCCACGTCATGGGTTGGATGGCTTGCCCACCAATCTCGTTGCGGTAGCTACTTGCGTTCTTCCAAACACTTACATAGGCCTCTTGTAAGACATCCTCAGCCGCCTGTCCGTTGCCTAATATACGTACTGCAACGCCGAATAGATGCGTATGGGTGCGGGCATAGAGCTGCGCAAACCCGGCGTGATTACCCTGGGCCGCTACGCCAATTAGTTCCTGAAGGCTTAAGGAGTCCAGTTTCATGCGGGCCAGTATATGGACTTCTGACGGTCAGGATGTCCGATACCGGTTTTACTGGTCTTGGTTGATGGCAGTGCATCCAATTGGTTTTTGGCGACGTATATCTGCGGTGCGCCGTGAAGGCGAGGAATGTGGCCGTTGAATCAATTTCAGGAGAAAAGCATGGACAGTCTACCTACCGCCAAGGTGACCAGGAGCCCAACAAGTAGGGCACTTTCGGCTCTACTGGCAATTGTCGCTACGACGGGGTCGCTTGCGGCCACCGCAGCAACTCTTGCGGGGGTCAGCAATGGAAATCTACCGGCCGCGACAGTAGACGGTGTGGTCATGCCGGCTTGGATGGAGCGTGCTGGCAAACGCCAACCGGTTTACCCCGGCATGGTGTTGCAGGAGCGAGATCGACTTGAAACGGGTGCCAATGCGCGCATCCTGCTCACTTTGCCCGAGGGCAGCAGGATCAAGGTCGGTGAAAGTGCGCGCTTGGTCTTTGATGCACTGGTGGCCAAACGCGAAGGCGAGCAGGGCAATGTCTTTTTGAAATCGGCAATCAGTGTTGTGACTGGGGCCTTCCGATTTACGACCAATGCGCTTTCCAAATCCCGAAGCCGCCGCGAAGTGGATATCCGGTTGGCAACGGTGACCGCAGGCATTCGCGGGACCGATCTTTGGGGCAAGCAAGGTGGAGCCAAGGAAATAGTTTGTTTGCTTGAGGGGAAAATCGAGGTCTCGCGCGACCCGGTTGCGGGCCAAAGCACCGAGCCCGTCATTTTGGATCAGCCACTGCAGTTCTACATAGCACCCAAGGGCGAACCGACGCTGCCGATTGGTCGTGTTCCCGACGCCCAGCTGGTGCAGTGGGCGGCCGAAACGGATATTGCTCGGGATACGGGCGGGGCGAGTTTAGTTGGCCGCTGGAAGGTCAGCTTTGATGAACAAACCACTTTTGTCGATGCCATGTCACTGTACGAACATCTGCGCAATCAAGGCTATGCGGCGCAGTTTCGCCCCGAAATGAGAGCTGGCAAGCGCGTCTATCTGGTGCAACTTGCCAATT
>JANXVI010000178.1 GCA_025351745.1 Rhodoferax sp. | reverse complement strand
CATGGCTGAGCCCGGGGCAGTGGGGGGCGGAGAGCATGGCCGCGCTGTGGTTCATCGCGCTGGGTGGGCTGGTGACACAGCGTGTGAGCCGGTGGGATGTTTCGCTGGCCTTCCTGACCAGCTGGGCGCTGCTGTTGGGTGCGCGGCTGTGGGCACTAGGCTATGCCTGGAACCCCGGCGCGGCCATGTGGCTGCAGCAGGCCAGCAATGGCGCCGTGTTGCTGTTCGCCTTCTTCATGATTTCGGACCCGATGACGACGCCGCAGAGGGCGTGGGTGCGCATCGCCTACGCAGTGCTGGTGGCTGCGGGCGCGTTTGTGTGGCAGTTCATGCTGTTCAAACCCCATGGCCTGATCGTAGTTCTGTTCCTGGCCAGCTGGACGGTGCCGCTGTGGAACCGGGCCTGGCCCAGGCAGCGGTTTGCATGGGTACAGGGGGGCGCCCGCGCCTGAGCGCGGCGCTGTGGGGTTGCGGCCGGGTACGATGGCGCACCCCAACCCTTACAGGCTTTGCCACATGGCGTTTCGAATCCACCTCGCATTCCTGTCGGCGCTGTGCGCTCAGCCTGTCGCTCAGCGCACAGGCGCAGATCGCACCCACAGCATCCGCCCAGCAGTTTGCCCAGATGGGCGATCTGCAACTGGAAAACAAAGCCGTTATCCGCCAATGCGCCATCGGCTACCGCACGCTGGGCACGCTCAATGCAGACCGCTCCAACGCGGTGGTGTTCTTGACATGGCACACCGGCAAGAGCGAAGAGGCCTTGTCAATGGTGGATGCCAGGGGCCTGTTTGACCCCGCGCCGTATTACGTGGTCGTTATCGACGCTATTGGCAACGGCGTGTCGTGCTCGCCGTCCAATAGCAAATCGCAGCATGGCACGGCCTTCCCCACGTTCACGGTGCGCGACATGGTGGCATCGCAGCACCGCCTGCTGACCGAGAAGCTGGGCCTGCAGCATGTGCATGCGGTCATGGGTTATTCGATGGGTGGCATGCAGACCTTCCAGTGGATGGTGAGCTACCCCGACTTCATGGACGTGGCCATACCGATAGCTGGCACGCCGCGCCAGTCCAGCTACGACATGCTGTTCTGGCGCAGCCTGGAGCTGACGCTGTTGAACGAGCCCAGCTATGCCAAGGGCCGTTACAAGAAGCAGCCATCGATGGCCGCGCTGCAGACGATGTTCATGATGAATGCCACCACACCTGAATTTCGCGTGACCCACACGACGCCCCAGGACTTTGAAAAATTCTTCAAGGCAACTGCAGCGCTGGACCCCGAAGCGGCCGATGCCAACGACTGGCGTTGGCAAACCCGGGCCATGCTGGCGCAGGATGTCGGCGAGCCGGGTGACAACAACGCACCTCTCGCACTGGCGCTGGCTGCGGCCAAGGTCAAAGCGCGTGTCCACGTCATCAGCCCGCGCCAGGACCACATCGTCAACCCGCTGGCGGCCTTGGAATTTGCGCAGCTGCTGAAAGCCGACACTACCGTGTTGGAAGGTAACTGTGGCCACTGGGCCGTGAACTGCCAGATGGCCCAGGTGCACCTGGCGGTGGAAGCGGCGCTGCAAGAGAAAAAGAAGCTGTAGCCCTCGTGGAATGTGGTTAAGTAGCTATGATTTTGGGAGTGACCGCTGGGGCAGGTGGAACGACAAATTGCCCCAGTAACTGTCCCAGTCCACAACTTCTTCATACCCTTCCACATCGCCACTTTCCGTCTCGGCAATCATGTGGACCACGCTGACCATCCAGTCGCCGGCGTAGGGCAGGTTGAACACGACCTCACCCTGGGCGGACGTGGTGGCGCGTATCAGCACCAGTTGGCCGTCGTGCTTGTGCCAGGCTTTGACCAGCGCGCCCACCAAGGGCTTGTCGTCGAACACGATCTTGACCGGCAAGGCTTCTCCCGGCGCCAGCGTCAACGGATTGTGCAGAGGTGTTACCTCCAGGCGCTGGCTGGCGTGCTTGGCGTAAGTCTGGTCCAGCGCCCGAACCGCTTGGGGCTCAGGACCAACCGCGATCAGCGTTTTGATGTGGCGGCGATAGCGCTCGCGCCCGGGTAGATTGGCAGTGCCCGACTGCTCTCTTTGGGTTTTCACAAAGTCCAATCCTTCATCGTGTAAATAGGCGTTGAATCTGCCGGCTTCCAGCTCGATGCGCAGCGGCGCGCTGTCGTACACCAGCAAGTGCATGCCCGGGGTGTCCAGCGCCACTTCCACTTCAGCCTCGCGTACTTTGGCGGGTAGAAACGCTCGCAAGTCTTCGACCGGTTTGTTGGCGCTGAAGTGGCGCAGCGACCGCGACGTGGGGATGGAGAAGCCAGCTGCCTCCCCGTTGAAGAACTCACCCACTTCGAGTCTGAGTGTCACGGTGTCACCTGCGGCCGATACCGGCGCAATCGGCGCGAACCAGAACTCATGCGCGTGTAGCGTAGGTGCGAGTCCCATCAGAACGGCAACGAGCGTGATGCGGGCGATGGACGGATAGAGCATGGGAGGGTGTGAGAAAAAAGAAAGACCATCGCGCTAGGCGATGGTCTTTCGACGCGTCCAATGTTTAAAGCCTATTCGCCTTTAAACGTCAGACGGTTCAGCCATATCGTCAACAGCGAGTTTGGCGTCACCTATCAAGAGCGGTTCCGTGGTCTCGCTGGTCGCAGTCAGTTGCGACTTGGCGAAATCAATCACACCCTTGGTGCTTTGCTCAACCGCTAACGGCAGGTCGGTGCCCTTAACAAGGCCGGCATCGGCAGAGTAGCTACTGCTGCCACCGCCGCAGGCAGTCAACAGGGCTACGGTACCCAGCACCGTCAGCCATTGCTTTTTCGTCACAGTCGTTTGCATGGTGAAATCCTCATTTGGGTAAGGTTCAATAGCTGGCAGAGCCGGCATTGGGGGTGTTGAGGTAAGGGAAGCGGGTCATGAAAGGCACGGTAGCCTGGTCCACACCATCGTGAATATCGGCAGACTTGGCGCCCAGTGGCACGCTAGATGGCTTGCAGGCAGAAGTCAGCGATGGCACGCCAGGTACGCCATTCAGACCCAGGGCGTTGTTGTCGCCGTTGATGACGCACAGGCCACCGAGCACTGCAACCAGAGCGATGTCGACCACGTCATCCTTGGGGCGACGGCCGTTGGGGAAACCGGCCAGATCCTTTGCCATGGCCAGATTGGCCGTACCACCTACACGCAGCACTTCGCCTGCCACGCCCAAACGATTCTGGTCTGCAAACTGCACTGGAGCAATTGCGGTGTTCAAGCGCAACACTTCCGATGGGGTTGCCGTGGCGGGCTTGTTCACACCTGTAATACCGGTCAAGAAGGCTGTAGCCAAGTCGGTACGGGGCAGGTTGGTGGGGGCCAACGCGGTCGCGCTGCCGGCCAAAACCACACCGAGCAATGCTGGCAATGTGGGGTTGGTCACATAGGTCAAGAACTGTGTGTCATCTTGTGGCTTGGAAGCATTGAACTTGTCTTTGTCTGGCAGGCCAATGACCAATTCGTTGACCAATGGGTTGCCCAGACGAGAGACCTGCACCCAGGCGCCGCCTGCCTTCTCGCTGGTCTGGTGTCCAGATCCGGGCTTGCCATTGAGCAGGCGGGTTTGGCGCATGCTGGCGGTGGTCCAGCCACCAATGACGGGGTCAGTGCCTGCAGTCAGGCAATCCTTGTGCACTTCCAACGCGATGGAAGTGATATTGTTCTTTTGCATGTAGTGCTTGCCGCCCATGCCTGCCGCGTCTTTGTTAGCGGGGTCGAGCAAGAAAGCTGCAGGTGCGTTGACGAGGTCAAACACGGTGCCCAGATTGACGGCAAAGCCTTCTTGGCGCTGGCCGACAAACACGTATCCGGTGTCTTTGCCTGCGGGGCAACCCGGTACCTTGATGGCATGCACATGCTTTTGAGCATAGCTTTCGTAAGCTGCCGCATCACCCAAAGTCTTGGTGCCGATGTAGTCGACGGGTTTCTCGAATGTGGTCGAGCCGTCGCCCTTTGTAACGGCCTGTGACGTGCCCTTGCGTCGGTCACCGCGCACTACCGCCACTGAGTAGGTTTCATTCAAATTCAGGTTGGGGTCGGTCAGTTTGTTGACGGTTCCTACCTGGACCAGCGGGATCGCAACGCTGGCAGAGCCAATAGGCAAAGCGACACTATTGAGCTTGTTAGTGAAACGGAACTGGAAGGTTATGTCTTCCTTGGCATCGCCATTGTTGTCCAGGTGGATCTCGTACAACGCATTGGGGTCCATCGCGAAGTAATTCGGGCCGCCGTAAGGGCTTTGCAGCGGCTGGTAGTTCGCGATCATCGTGACATAGTCACTGCGGCCACCGGTGCCAGTAGCGCTGATGCCTTCGTAGCTGCGGAACATATAGAAATCTGTGCCATCAACCTTGGGGCTGGTGGTGATGAAAGGTGCTTCGCGGTGGCTTGACGCCATAGCCGCGCTGGCTGTAACCAACAATAAGCAAGCTTTTGCGACGATACCAAATCTGAATTGCATGTTTGACTCCTTGAATGACAAATAACGGTCGGTTTTGGGTACCGCAACCCGCAGGGAGCAACGGTACTCACCGGCTAATACGGGAGAGGCTGGTGACTGGATTCAACTTTTTGAAAAAATATTGAACTTTTGTCGCAGACCACTCTTCCCTGGTGGAGCTTGGGTGGCGTGGTACTGCAGGGTCTGTACGTTGACGCACAAAAAGTCGAAACGGTTTTTTTTGACATACCGTGGTTCACATGTTGCAGGGTTATGTTTTGCAGGCCCGAGTTGTCAACTATCGGGCTATGCCTCACCAAGAGTTAGCCGCCGCGGGTTAACCCTAGTTTTTTGTGGCTTGGTTTGTCGCACATTGGCGTAAGCTTCATGTGTGCGACCAGTCGCGTGAATGGAATTTGTGGTGTGCTTGAAATAAATTCACTCCATCCGCTACGAGGCTTCAGGCGCCTGTCAGCCTATTGAAGGCGGACATGGGTAAATTGGAGTTGAGGAATAAGACGCAAAGACGTGGCTTTTTTAAATCAATAGGAGACAACATGAATATCCGTTTTACAAAATTAGTTTCCAACGTAGCAATGGCTTCCGCGCTGTTGTGCTGGTCTGCCGCGTCCTTTGCGGCGGACAATATCAAGATCGGTGTGGCCGGGCCGTTCACGGGCGGCTCTTCCTCCATGGGCGTCAGCATGCGCGATGGTGTCAGGCTGGCCGTGGACGAAATCAACAAAGCCGGTGGTGTGCTGGGCCGCCAGTTGCAGGTCGTTGAGCGCGATGATGAGGCCAAGAACGAACGTGGCGTGCAGATCGCACAAGAGCTGATCAACAAGGAGAAGGTCACGGCCGCCGTGGGTTACATCAACACCGGCGTGGCACTGGCATCACAACGCTTTTTCCAGGAAGCCAAGATTCCGGTTATGAACAACGTGGCCACGGGCTCCGCCATCACGCACCAGTTTGACGACCAGCCTGAGAACTACATCTTCCGCAATTCTGCGCACGACAGCATTCAGGCGCCGATGATTGTGGAGGAAGCCATCACGCGCCGTGGTTTCAAGAAAGTGGCCATCCTGGCCGACTCCACAAATTACGGCCAGCTGGGTCGCGCCGATCTTGAGAAGGCGTTAGAGCTAAAAGGTATCAAGCCCGTGGCGGTCGAGAAGTTCAACATCAAGGATGTGGACATGACCGCGCAGCTGCTCAAGGCCAAAGAGGCTGGTGCTGAAGCCGTGCTGACCTATGGCATTGGCCCCGAGCTGGCGCAGATCGCCAACGGCATGACCAAGCTGGGTTGGAAGGTGCCCATGGTCGGTAGCTGGACACTGTCCATGGCCAACTACATCGACAACGCAGGCCCTGGCGGTGAAGGCGCGCGCATGCCGCAGACCTTTGTGCAAGAGCCCACCACCCCCAAGCGCCAGTCTTTCATCATCAGTTACCTGAAGACCTTCAACCCCAAGAACGCGCGCATCGATTCGCCTGTGTCGGCCGCGCAAGGCTATGACTCCATCTACCTGCTGGCCGCCGCCATCAAGCAGGCGGGGTCGACCGACGGTCCCAAGATCAAGGCCGCACTGGAAGACTTAAAGGCACCGGTAGAAGGCGTTGTCACCACGTACAACAAGCCATTTACTGCCAAGGACCATGAAGCCATCACGGCCAATATTCCTGTGTTTGGCGAAGTGAAGGGACAGCGCGTGGTCTATGCCTACGCCGATGACTTCAAAAAGGCTTCTGAAGTGCGCGTCAAGGACGTGAACGCCAAGGGTGCGTTGGCGGTCAAGAAGTAAGCAGCACTAAAGCTTCGTTGCCTGGCATGCAAGCACCGCGTCGGTCGATCAGACTGTCGCGGTGTCTTTGTATGACGGGTGCTTCTCGTGTGGTAGGTTGATTTTTCGGCGAGTGCAATTTATGGAAATCCTGCTTCAACTGGTTTACAGCGGTATCGCTCTGGGCATGATCTATGCGGTCATTGCCTTTGGTTACCAGCTTACCTTCCAAACCTCGGACACGCTAAACTTCGGCCAGGGCGATGCGCTGATGCTTGGCGCCATGGTGGGTCTGACGCTGGTCAATGCGGGCGTGAACTTCTGGTTGATGCTACCCATCGTCATCGTGTTTGGCATGTTGCAGGGCGGCATTGTGGAGTGGATAGGTGTGCGCCCAGCCATCAAGATCAAAAGCGAGTTTGGCTGGATCATGTCCACCATCGCTTTGGGCATCATCTTCAAGAATGTGGCCGAAAACATCTGGGGTCGCGATGACCTGAAGTTTCCATCTCCTCTGCCCGAAGCGCCGATGAAGATCTTTGGCGCCAACGTATTGCCCATGGAAATACTGGTGGTCGTGGGCGCAGTGCTGATGATGCTGGCCGTAGAATTTTTCAACCGCAAAACCATTTACGGCAAGGCCGTGGTGGCCACCTTCAATGACCGCGACGCCGCCAAGCTGATGGGCATCAACACCGGTCTGGTGATCACCTTCTCGTACGCGCTGTCGTCCGCCACTGCAGGCTTTGCCGGGGCGCTGATCGCACCGCTGACGCTGACTGGCGCCACCATGGGCGCGGTGCTGGGCCTCAAGGCCTTTGCCGTGGCCATCATTGGTGGCCTGACCAGCGGAATGGGCATCATCGTCGGCGGCATCATTTTGGGCGTGGCCGAAACCACGACCGGCTTCTACATCTCCACCGGCTACAAGGATGTGCCTGGCCTGGTGCTGTTGCTGCTGGTACTGGCCTTTAAGCCATCCGGGCTGTTTGGAAAAACCGCGATCAAGAAAGTCTGACCCCATGAACCGCAAGTCGTTTATCACGGCGGTGGCAGGCCTGACCCTGCTCGCCTGTGTGCCGTTTTTCACCAGCAACTCGTACTACATCCACATGATCGGCACGATCATGATTTACGCCATCCTGCTGTTTGGCCTGGACATCGTCGTGGGTTATACCGGCCAGGTGTCGCTGGGCCATGCCGGGTTGTTTGGCGTGGGCTCGTACACGGCCGGTGTGCTGTTCCTCAAGCTGGGTGCGCCGCTGTGGCTCATCGTTCCGTCCAGCATTGCGGTGACGGCAGGCTTTGGCGCGCTGCTGGCCCTGCCGGCCTTGCGCGTGTCCGGCCCCTACCTGGCTATGGTGACATTGGCCTTTGGCACCATCATCCAGATTCTGATCAACGAGATGGATTTCCTGACCGAAGGGCCGCTGGGCATCAAGATACCCAAGCCGTCCATCGCTGGCATGCAACTCAATGAAAACGGCTTTTACTGGATGGTGTTTGGGTTGATGGTGTTGTCGCTGGTGGTGGCGGACCGCATTCTGCGCTCACAACTTGGCCGTGCCTTTGAGGCGTTGCGCGGCAGCCCGGTGGCGTCGGATTGCATGGGCGTATCGGTCTACCGCTACAAGGTGTTTGCCTTTGTCATCAGCGCCGGTTATGCGGGGTTGGCGGGTTGTTTGTATTCGTATTCCGAGCAATATATTTCGCCCAACACCTATAACTTCGAGCTCACGGTGATGTTCTTGTTGGCGGTCATCATGGGCGGGCGCAAGACGCGCACCGGCGCTCTGCTGGGTGCGGCCATCATCGTGATCCTGCCCAAGCTGCTGGACGACCTGGAGTTGTTCCGCATCGTGGCTTCCACGCTGGCCGCTTTGATGGTGGTGGGTGGCGGCATTGCCATTGCGAAGAAGATCACCACGCCCAAGGCCATGGCCGTGCCCGTGGTCGGCACCATCGCGCTGGCCGGGTTCTCGTTCTGGCTGCAGTCCATCACCGACTGGCGGCT
>JANXVI010000137.1 GCA_025351745.1 Rhodoferax sp. | reverse complement strand
TTCGTAAGGAGAAGGTCAACAGTTCGATTCCGTTAAGCGGCACCACGACAGATATTTAAACCCTGCTATCTTTTTCGGTAGCGGGGTTTTTTTCTTTGGCGTGTGGGCGCTATACCGGCCCGCATTTCGATAAAAAACAGGGAGCAATAGCATGAGCGCCATCGGCAATGTGATTTGGTTTGTATTTGGAGGCTTCCTGATGGGCTTGGGGTGGTGGGCCGCTGGCCTGCTCTGTGCCATCACCATTGTTGGGCTGCCTTGGGCAAAGTCGTGCTTTGTCATTGGCCAGTTTTCATTTTTCCCGTTTGGCAAGGCGGCAATAAGCCGCGCAGAGCTCACCGGAGTTCAAGACACTGGCACCAGTGCGGTGGGGACCGCGGGAAACATCATCTGGTTCATCTTTGTCGGAGTTTGGCTGGCCATTGGTCATCTCACCGCCGCGTTGTGTTACGTCATCACCATCATCGGCATACCATTCGCTATTCAGCACGTCAAACTTGCAGGCTTGGCGATAGCTCCTATTGGCAAGACCATTGTGACAAAAGATGTGGCTGCATCTGCGAGGGCCGCTAATGCTCCTTAGGTTCCTTATGCAATCCTAATACCCCGAATCCGAGAATCCAGTTTCACAACTGCTCTGCAGATCGGAAACGACATGGATATCTACAATCATTTGAGCCCGGTTCTGGCTGTCATAGCCTCGGTTGCCTTTGTTGCCGCGTACAAGTGGATCTTTCGGCTCTTCGGCGTGGTGGTCGTCCCCGACAACGCGGTTGGGACCATCACCAAGAAGTTTGTATTGTTTGGCGCCAACCGCGAATTGCCAGCTGGCAAGATCGTGGCATTGATGGGCGAAGCCGGTCTGCAGGCCGATACGCTGGCGCCGGGGCTGCACTTTTTTCTTTGGCCTTGGCAATACACCGTTGAACTGGTCGAGTTCACAACCGTGCCTGACGGTACGATTGCAGTCATCGAAGCATGCGACGGCAAACCCCTACCCGATGGCCGTGTGATTGCACGCCAAGTCGACTGCGACAACTTTCAGGATGCGCGCGCCTTCCTGGCGAACGGTGGCGAGCGCGGTGTGCAAATGTCCGTCATACCACCTGGAACCTGGCGCATCAACACCCTGCTGTTCACAGTGCACATGGAAGAGATGACCGTGATCGAGCCGGGCAAGATCGGTGTTGTGGAAGCGCGAGACGGCCGGGCCCTTTCGGGAGGCCGCATTATCGGCAAACAGGTAGCCTGCGATTCGTTCCAGGATGCACAAGCCTTCATGAACAGCGGCGGCGAGCGTGGCCCGCAGATGACCATCATTCCGCAGGGCAAGTACCGCATCAATCCGAGACTTTTTAAGGTCTCCATGGCCAACGTGCAGGATGTGCCAGACAACAAGGTGGGCATCGTGACGACGCGCGAAGGTGCGTCATTGAAGACGGGCGAAATCGCCGGGCCCGAAGTGACCGGGCACAACCTTTTCCAAGATCCGCAAGCGTTTGTCGACAACGCGGGTACCAAAGGCTTGCAGGAGCAAGTTCTGCTTGCCGGGCGCTACTTCATCAACCCGATGTTTGCGACGGTTGAGATCATAGAAATGACGGAGGTGCCCATTGCGTCCGTCGGGGTCGTAGTGGCATTTGTCGGCAAGCCAGGTGATGACGTGACGGGCGTTGAATTCAAGCACGCCAACATGGTGCGCCGTGGTGAGAAGGGTGTTTGGGTCGATGTGCTGGACCCTGGCAAATACGCCATCAACACTTACACCCACAAGGTGCGTGTCGTGCCTACCGCAAACGTGGTGCTCAACTGGGCTACCGGCAAGACCGAGGCTCACAAGCTGGACGCCAATCTGTCGACCATCACAGTCCGTTCGGCCGATGGCTTCACGTTCAACCTGGATGTGAGCCAGATCATCCATATTCCACGCAACGATGCGCCCAAGGTGATTGCCCGCTTCGGCAGCATGGAAGCCCTGGTCACACAGGTGTTGGAACCCACCATTGGCAACTACTTCCGCAACGCGGCGCAGAGCTCGGACGTGATCGACTTTCTGAAGCAACGCACCGAGCGCCAGGCAGAGGCCAAGGAAGCGATCGCAAAGGCCTTGAAGGACTACGACGTGGGTGCGGTCGAAACGCTGATAGGCGACATCAGCCCACCCGCCGACCTCATGAAAACGCTGACCGACCGCAAGATTGCGGAGCAGGAGAGGGTCACATACAACACGCAGATGGAAGCCCAGGGCGTGCGCCAGCAGTTGGAGCAAGCCACTGCGCTCGCCAATACGCAAGCGCAGGTTGTGGACGCCGAGCGCAAAGTGGCCATTGCGGAATTCTCTGCCCAGGCCGCTGTAAAAACTGCAGACGGTGCGGCCCGCGCCAAGAAGATCAACGCCAACGCAGACGCCGAAGTGATCCGCGTCACCGGTGAGGCTGAGGCTGGCAAAACACTGGCGGTGGGCCAAGCGGAGGCTGCCGTCATCAGGCAGAAGATCGACTCGATGGAATCCGGCAATTACGCCATGGTTCAGGTGGCGCAGGCTTTGTCCAGCGCCGGTGTACAGCTGGTACCTGAAGTCGTGGTCAACGGCGGATCGAAGGAAGGCGGCGGAACGCTGGTGGATGTGTTGCTGGCGGGGCTAGTCAGGGATCAACATGGTTCGAGCCGCAAGGCGGCCCAAGGCGCGACCTTATAGGTCCGTAGCCCAGGCCTATATGCGCTAGCGCACAGAAGAAAATCGTGTAGCCAATCTATGCTTGCAAGTGCACTCTTTTAGCACCACAGTTCTGAAACCATGACCTCCGAACCCTTGACAAAACCAACCCCGTCGCAAGCGCGCAGTTTGCGCGCCAGCATTAATGCCAAGGAATGCATACTTGTGTTGCAGGGTGGGGGTGCACTGGGCGCCTACCAGGCCGGTGTTTTTGAGTCACTTTGCAAGGCTTATCACGAGCCCACATGGGTGGCGGGTATATCCATTGGATCCATCAATGCGGCGCTCATTTGTGGCAACCCAGCGCATGCACGGGTGGCAAAGCTAAGGGAATTCTGGGACCTCGTCAGCTCAGCGCGGCAGCCACTGGCGTTGGCCAACCGCATGAGCCCACGCGAATCCTTGAACGAAACCAGCGCGACGCAAGGCATGCTATTGGGCGTGCCAGGTTTCTTCAAACCACGCTTTCCACCCGCACCCTTTCAACCGCGTGGCACCTTGGAGGCCATCAGCTACTACGACACCGAACCGCTTCGGCAAACCCTTGAACGTTTGGTCGACTTTGATCTGATCAATTCGGGAGCGGTGCGGCTCTCAGTGGGCGCGGTCAATGTACGCACCGGGAATTTTGAGTACTTTGACTCTGCCAAACAGCGCATCGATGCGCGCCACATCATGGCCAGCGGTGCGCTGCCGCCAGGCTTTGCACCGGTAGAGATCGACGGCGAACATTACTGGGACGGCGGCCTGGTGTCCAACACACCGCTGCAGTATGTACTGGATCAAGCCGGCAAGCGCCCCCGCGTGGTGTTCCAGGTCGATCTTTTTGCTGCCACCGGTGCGTTGCCAACAACGCTGGCGGAAGTGACTGAACGCGAGAAGGACATCCGTTTTTCCAGCCGTACCCGCCTGAACACCACCAACGAACTGGACCGGCAGATGATTGCGCTGGCGGCGCAACGACTGATTGCAAAGCTGCCGTCCAATTTGCGCAATGACCCCGACCTGCTGGCGCTTTCCCGTGTGCACTGCGATAGCGCGGTGGATGTGGTGCACCTGATCTACCGCAGCAAACACTATGAGAGCCAGTCAAAAGACTACGAATTCTCTCGCCTGTCCATGACGGAACATTGGGATTCCGGGCGTGCCGATATGGCCCACACTTTGCATGACCCGCGCTGGATCCGACATGAACACAACGCCACTGGCGTACACGTTTTTGACCTGAATGCCGACAACCCTTCCCAAGCCAGATAAACACTATGCACATTGATGACGTAAAACGCCAGGCATTCGCCATGCCACTGACAAGCCCGGCATTCCCGCCCGGCCCCTACCGGTTTAAAAACCGTGAATTTCTGATCGTGATCTACCGAACGGACATGGATGCGTTGCGTGCCGTGGTACCAGAGCCGCTGCAAATCACAGACGCCATTGTCAAATACGAATTTATCCGCATGCCAGACTCCACGGGTTTTGGCGATTACACCGAATCAGGTCAGGTGATACCGGTAAGCTTCGAAGGTCAGGCTGGCGGCTATGTTCACTCCATGTACCTCAACGACGAGGCGCCCATTGCAGGCGGCCGGGAGCTATGGGGGTTTCCCAAGAAGCTTGCCTCCCCATCGCTGACGGTAGAGCGTGACACACTGCTGGGCACACTGGACTACGGCCCGGTGCGCGTGGCTACCGCCACCATGGGCTACAAACACCGCGCGCTCGACTCCGCCGCTGTACTGGCCGCGATGCTGGCACCCAACTACCTACTCAAGATCATCCCGCATGTTGACGGTAGTCCGCGCATTTGCGAGTTGGTGCGCTACTTTCTGACAGATGTAACCGTCAAAGGCGCCTGGACCGGACCGGCGGCGCTGGAGTTGGCACACCATGCGCTGGCACCTGTGGCGCAATTGCCAGTGCTGGAGGTGCTCTCGGGCACTCACATACTCACCGACATGACCCTGGGCTTGGGTAGCGTCATCCACGACTACTTGGCCTAGGTGCCCAGTTTGCGCTCTATTTCTTAACTGCTAGAAGGACATCCTATGAAGCTTCAAGACAAGGTTTGCATCGTCACCGGCGCCGCCAGCGGCATTGGCAAGGAGATCGCGCTGACCTACGCGCGCGAAGGTGGCAAAGTGGTCATCGCCGACTTGAACAAGGAGGCGGCCCAAGCCGTCGCCGATGAGATCGTTGCGGCCCACGGAGTAGCAATGGCAGTGGTCATGGACGTCACCAGCGAGGACCAGGTGAATGCTGCGGTAGCCGAGGTTGTAAAAGCCTATGGCGGGGTTGACGTGCTGGTCAGCAATGCAGGCATTCAAATCGTGCACCCCATTTCTGACTTTCCCTTCGCGGACTGGAAAAAGATGTTGGCCATCCATTTAGATGGGGCATTTTTGACCACCAAGGCCTGCTATCCCCACATGCAGGCCTCGGGCAAGGGCGGCAGCATTATCTACATGGGATCGGTGCATTCGAAGGAGGCCTCGGTTCTCAAGTCAGCCTATGTCACCGCCAAGCACGGGCTGATCGGCCTGTGCAAAACGGTTTCCAAGGAAGGCGGCAAGCACGGCATCCGCGCCAACGTGATCTGCCCGGGCTTCGTGCGCACGCCGCTGGTCGAAAAACAGATCCCCGAGCAGGCGGCTCAACTCGGCATCAGCGAGGACGACGTCATCAAGAAGGTGATGCTCAAGGATACGGTGGACGGCGAATTCACCACCGTGCAGGATGTGGCCGAAGTGGCTTTGCTATTTGCCGGCTTCAGCTCCAACGCGCTGACGGGCCAGTCGCTGGTGGTCAGCCACGGCTGGTTCATGCAATAGCGCCTGCCGGGTCAGCGTGCGCCTGGTCCAGGCCGGGCGCCTGGTCGCGGATGCCGCGCGCGTACTCGACAGCATCGGCGACGCTCCAGAACATTCGATCAGCGTTGCCAACGCCGTTCGGCTCCAGGT
>JANXVI010000106.1 GCA_025351745.1 Rhodoferax sp. | reverse complement strand
GGCAAGAGCGACGATGCCAATGACATCCCCGCGGCCGAGCTGCTGGAAGACCGCGTCGGCCAAGCGCTGGCGCTGGTCGCGCATGTGCGCGCCCAGTGGCAAGGCTGGCTCGATGGCGTCGAAGGGCTGTTCGCCCAGTTGCAGGACCACAGCCTGCGGGCGAGCTGGAAGTCGCAGCTGCGCACGCCACTGCAAGAGATCTTTAGCGGCGCAGCGTTTCAGGCGATCTTGAAGGAGTGCACTGCCATCCACCAGCGCGTGCTCAAGGGGCGAGTGTGGGTCGCGTTGCACATGCACGCGGGTGATGGCAATGTGCACACCAATATTCCCGTCAACAGCGACGACTATGAGATGCTGCAGGCCGCCCATGGCGCCGTCAAACGCATCATGGCGCTGGCACGCAGCCTGGATGGCGTGATCTCGGGCGAACACGGCATTGGCATTACCAAGCTGGAGTTTTTGACCGACGAAGAGCTGCAACCGTTTACCGATTACAAGGCCAGGGTCGATCCTGAGGGGCGCTTCAACAAAGGGAAGTTGCTACGAAATCAGGAGCATGGTGCCCAAGGCGGACGAGGGCTAGAGGCCAATTCATCCAATGCATTCCCGGCCTACGCGGATTTGACGAACGCCTACACGCCGTCGTTTGGGCTGATGGGCCATGAGTCGCTGATCATGCAGCAGAGCGATATTGGCGCCATCGCCGATTCGGTCAAAGACTGCCTGCGCTGCGGGAAATGCAAACCGGTGTGCGCCACGCACGTGCCGCGCGCCAACCTGCTGTACAGCCCGCGCAACAAGATTCTGGCGACCTCGCTGTTGGTGGAAGCCTTCTTGTACGAAGAGCAGACGCGCCGTGGTGTCTCCATCAAGCATTGGGAAGAGTTTGAAGACGTGGCCGACCACTGCACGGTGTGCCACAAGTGTCTGTCGCCGTGCCCGGTCAACATCGACTTTGGCGATGTGACGATGAACATGCGCAACCTGCTGCGCAAGATGGGCAAGAAGAGCTGGCGCCCCATGTCCGCGTTTCAGGCTTGGTTCATTGGTACACAAAGCGTGCGCGGCATTCAGTTTGCCCACGCCCTGACCAACCTGAGCTTCAAGGGGCAGCGCATGGGCAACCGGCTGATGTCCCTGGTGGCGCGCAAGCAGACCAGCGCCCCGCCCGCCACGGTCGGTACAGCGCCGATCAAAGAGCAGGTCATCCACTTCATCAATAAGAAAATGCCGGGCGGCCTGCCCAAGAAGACGGCTCGTGCGCTGCTGGATATTGAAAACCCGGATTACGTGCCCATCATCCGCAACCCGCAGTCCACCACGGCCGAGACCGAGGCGGTGTTCTACTTCCCCGGTTGCGGCTCAGAGCGTCTGTTCAGCCAGGTGGGGCTGGCCACCCAAGCCATGCTTTGGCACGCCGGCGTGCAGACGGTACTGCCACCGGGCTACCTGTGCTGCGGTTATCCGCAACGCGGCAACGGCCAGTTCGACAAGGCCGAGAAGATGATCACCGACAACCGGGTGCTGTTCCACCGCGTGGCCAACACGCTGAACTACCTGGACATCAAGACCGTCGTGGTCAGTTGCGGCACCTGCTATGACCAGTTGCAGGGCTACAAGTTTGAGGAAATCTTCCCCGGCAGCCGCATCATCGACATCCACGAATACCTGCTCGAAAAAGGCATCACCTTGCCCGCCGGCCAAGGCGGCTTCCTGTACCACGAGCCCTGCCACAACCCGATGAAGCTGGGCGACTCAATGAAGACCGTCAAGGCCCTGGTGGGTGACAACGTGCTCAAAAGCGACCGCTGTTGTGGCGAGAGCGGCAGTCTGGCAGTGTCGCGTCCCGATGTGTCGACCCAGGTGCGCTTTCGCAAGGAAGAAGAAATCCGCAAGGGTGAAACCGCTCTGCGCGCAGCCGGCAGCGTGCAGGCCGACCAGAACGTGAAGATACTGACGTCCTGCCCCAGCTGCCTGATGGGCTTGAACCGATACCAGGACGATCTGAAGACCGGCCTGCTGGAGGCGGACTACATCGTCGTTGAAATGGCGAACCAGATCCTGGGCAAGGAATGGTTGCCAGAGTACGTGGCCATTGCCAATGCGGGCGGGATAGAGCGGGTGCTGGTCTGATCCTGTCAGCTGAGGGTGCCTTATACGTTCTGCCGTAGTTTGGACAGTGTAGGCACCGCAAGACCGCAACCCGGGCAGCCGGCATGCAACGCGGCAACGTCACCCGTGTCGTAGCGCACCAAGGGCGTGGCGTATTGGTGCAGGGCGGTAACAAGAACACGGCCCGGCACCGGTGCGGTGTCGTCACCGGCGACGGGCAGCAACTGTCCCGCATCGTCGACCACTTCCAGTTTGACATTGCCCACGGCGACATGGTGGTGTGCGTCACTGTGCGGGCACTGGAAGGCAAGCGGCCCGCACTCGGGGCAGGTGTAACGGTGCCGCACACTGGCGCCCAGCCACTGGCGGGCTTTGCGGCGCAGGCTGTCGGTGGCGGTGGCACCAAAGGTCAGCAATTGGCGTATTTCCGGTAGCGGCTGTTTGTTGGCCACCGCGTGCACCAAGGCGACTTCAAACCAGTCCGGTCGCACCGTCAGGTAGGCAGGTTGTTGCCGCGCAATCCAGTGCACGTGTTGTGCTTTGGTAAACAGCTCGACATTGCGCAGGGCTTGCGGCCCCTGAGCGTGCGCCAGGGACGCCTCATTGACGATATGTTCGCCGCTGTGAAGCGGTATGTCATCGGCTATGCAGGCGTGTGGCAGAAAAGGGTTTCGGCCTTGGCGCTGGTGGTCGGCGTAGAACGCATGGTTGATCAACCGCTGGGCAAGAGTGGAGATGAAGTAGTGGGCTCCGGCAGAAGCCCCGCCTGTATGGACGCCGTTGCGTTGAGCGCCCGACACGGCGCCGTGTCCATCTGGCACCGGTGGGGCGCGGTGCAGCGCAACCATGTTTCTCAATTCAAAACGGCTGAGGATGGGTAGCCGCGCCCAGTGGGCTGCATCAACGCCTGCGCCTAGCCTCTCACGCCACCAGGGTACTTGCTCAAACAGCCATTGGGCCAAGGCATTCAATTGCAGCGTTTGCCATTGTGCAATATTGCCCAGGCCGCTGTGTTCCAGGGCCAGGAAAGCTTGGGAGTCCACCACGCGCAGGATGGACGCGCCTTCCCCATCGTCGGGCCAGCTCATGGCGCAACCCCCGGGAGTGAGTGGGTTGGGCTTTGCTTGCGACGCGTCAATTGGCTCAGCGTGGGCACGGAGACGCCGCACGCAGGGCAGTGGGGGTGGATAGCTGCCATTTCCCCTAGCTCATAGCGCAGCGCTGGGCTGGCCCATTGGTGGAGTCCAGTGGCCAACAGGTTGCCACAAATCCCCTCGGGCGCAAGTTGTCCATCCGCAGCCACTGCTTCGACGATGGCGTTGGCCACGGCAACATGGTAATAGTCGTCGCTTTGCGGGCATTGGAACGCCAGTGGGCCCAGCTCGTCACAGGCATAGCGGTCGCGGATGCTGGCTCCTAAGATTCGGCGCGCCCGCATGCGCAACTCGGGTGTAACTATGCCTGACGAAGTCAGGATCTGTGCTACCCGCGGTGCAGGCAACCGGTTCAGTTCTATCAAAGAGAGGATATTCGACAAGGTTGTGGCGGTTGTAGCCAAGTATTCAGGAGTGTGTTTGCAGACCCACTGCGCATGCTCCAACATCGTGAATTGCACTGCATTGCGCACCAGCTGTGCACCCGGGTATATCCATGGGTCACCCGCCACGGGGTTGTGACTGCCGGTGTGTGGGTCCTGCATGGCTGCGATGACGGCAAGCGCGGCGTGCAGGTCGCGGCTCTGGCGCCGGTGGTCTGCCAAGTAGTGACTGAAGTTGATCCGCATGGCCAGCTCTGAACGCCAGAACGCAACCGGAACGCCGGTCGAACCCGAGCTATGGATCTGCGTCAAGGCGCCATGTTCTTGCGGAGATCGTCCGGGATGCGCCCCAAACTGGACACGAAACTCTTCCCGGCGCAGGACGGGCAGGCTGGTGAAGTCATTTTTCCCGACCCACTGTAGTAACTCCGCCAAACGTTGCGCTTGCCATGTTTTCCACCATTGCTGGGGGCCCAGTTCCAGGCTACGGATGAAATCGGCGTCGGTCAGGGTATGGATGGCGGCGGTGGGTGCTGCCTGCGGCCAATCCAGCAGTGTGTTGCGAAATGTATCCATTGAGTTACATAGCTGATACGTGAATGCCTTTAATGCCCTACATTGCGGCTTGCGGCAGAAGGTGTTGTGATTTAATCATTAAAGCGTCCCTCTGGGGCCGTGGCTGGTCGCTTTTTGGAGTTGCATCATGAGTACTCGGGCTTCACTCAATCATGTGTATCGGACCGTTTGGAACGAGTCATTGGGTGCCATGGTGGCAGTCGCGGAAATTGATTCGGGGCGCGGGCGATCCAGTGGCGCCAGCCGGAGCAGCGCGCACCAAACCCCATCAAGTATTCTCATCCACCTGAGTGCGCTGGCGCTCGGGGTTGCACTGGCTTGGGGCGCAATGACGGGCTGTGCGTTCGCTAACCCGACGGGTGGCGTCGCTGTGGCGGGGCAGGCGACCATGGTTACCACAGGCAACCGACTGCTGGTGACCACGCAGAATGCAACGGGAACCAACCATTCCGCCATCAACTGGCAGAGTTTCTCCATCCCCACCGGCAACACTACCTATTTTCAGCAGCCCAACGCCACCAGCACGGTCATAAACCGGGTCGTCACCAATACACCTTCGGCCATTTTCGGCACGCTGTCCAGCAATGGCAATGTGGTGCTCGTCAACCAGTCGGGCATCGCAGTTGGCACGGGCGCGGTGGTAGATACGGCGGGTTTCACAGCATCCAGTTTGCGCATGACGGATGCGGACGCGTTGGCCGGGCGCATGCGCTTTGGCGATGGCGCGGGTGCTACGACCGGGGTTTCGGTGCAGGGCAGCATTCTGGCGCGAAGTGGAGACGTTGTTTTGTTGGGCGCCAAGGTTGACACCGCACTAGACGCCCTGATTCAAGCGCCCAATGGAACCACCATTTTGGCCGCCGGACAGCAAATCGAGATCACCGGTCGGGGGCTTGAGGGAATCAATCTGCACGTACAGGCGCCGACCGATCAAGCGGTAAACCTGGGAACCTTGAAGGGCGAAGCGGTAGGTATTTTCGCCGGCACGTTGCGGCATAGCGGATTGATTCAAGCGACCCGCGCCAGCCTGGAGGGCGGCAAAGTGGTGCTCAAGTCCAGTGGCGATGCCTTCGTCGAAGGTGCTGGCAAGATTGTTGGTACTGGCACCACAGGTGGCAGCGTGGATGTGTTGGGCGACCGTGTCGCAGTGACCGACCAAGCCACCATTGACGTGTCAGGCGCGCAGGGCGGTGGCAATGTGCGCGTAGGCGGGGATTACCAAGGCAAGAACCCCGATGTACAAAACGCCAATTTCGTGTATTTCGGACCGCAGGCGTCTATTAAGGCGGACGCCACGGACAACGGAAATGGCGGCAGAGTCATTGTGTGGGCGGACGATACGACCCGTGCGCACGGAGCCATTTCTGCCCGGGGCGGTGCATGGGGTGGCGATGGCGGGTTTGTGGAGACGTCTGGCAAACAGTCTTTGGTCGTTGCGGATGCCCATGTGGATACCCGTGCGCCCCTTGGCGCGACCGGGCTTTGGTTGCTGGACCCGAACAACATCGACATTGTTTCAGGCGCCACTTTTAATGTGACGGGTTCTCCCAACTTCACATCTCCAGGAACGGGAACGCTCAACGTTACCTCCCTGAACGCCGCGCTGGGGTCCACCAACGTGTCAGTGACTGCAATTGACAACCTCACAGTTTCGGCAGCGATCAGCGGAACCAGCAACAATTTATCGTTGCTCTCCACCAATGGGAGCATGTCGCTGGGTGCCTCGGTGAGTTTGGGTATTGGTTCCTTGAAGTTGAAGTCCGGCGGCGGTATTGCGCAATCGGCTGGCAACATCAGTGCCAGCTCATTGGGAGTCGACGCGGGTGGCGCGGTCTCCCTTAACAATGCCAACAGCGTATCTACCATTGCCGCGACTGTTTCTGGAGGTGGTTTTAGCTACAAAAGCGCCGGGCCCATTATGGTTGGTACGGTGGGTCTCGTCACCGGCGTAAGCACCAGTGGCGGGGCTGTTACTTTGGATGGGTCAACCATCCAGATCAGCAACGTGGTTAACGCTGGGTCAGGTTCGCTTTCCCTGATAAGCGCAGGCTCAATTACGCAGGGTACATCGCCGATTGAAGCGCTTACCGCCGGCAGTCTGTCGGTGATTTCGGCCAGTAGCGCATCCCTGTTCAATGACTCCAATGCGGTTGGCACGTTCAACGTGTCGAGCCCCGGAACCGGATCAGTCACTTTTGCGAATGCAGGCAGCTTTTCTAACGGTCCCACCACATTCAATGGGTCGATGACATTGAAGTCGAACAATGGCGCCATTACACAGTCTGGTGCCATGGCTCTTGCGGGTGGTGGTCTAACTGTAATAGCTGGTACGGGCAGCGTAACGTTGAACAATGCCGCCAACAATTTGAGTAATCTGACGGTGACCAGTGCTGCGGCCGTGGATGTCAAAAACAGCTCAGCTTTGACTGTCGGTTTCGTTAATGCGGATTCGCTTAGTGTCAAGGCCACAGGAAACATTACCCAGGGTGGGGCGATCAGTACCAGCGCAGGTGGGGTCGACCTGACATCCACGAGTGGCTCGATTTCCGCGACAAGTCCTACTATTTCTGCAACGGGCGGTGGGGTGAGGCTATTTGCGTCGTCAGGAATTTCATTGCCCGGTAGCACCGGCAGTATCACAACGAATGCAGGCGGCGACGCCATTATCTTGTCGACCACTGCGGGTACGGTTAATGTCGGAACCACCTTCATTTCTCCCGGGACGGGGCGCTGGCTGGTCTACGTGCCCGTCATTGCTGGTAGTTCGTTCCCAACTGGCATGGCGTTCAAACAGTACAACGCAACCTACGGCTCGGTACTTTTGGGCACGGGGAACGGGGTGATCGTCGCCGCTGCACCGTCATTGACCCTGTCGTCCACCACCTTCAATGGATCGGTATCCAAGGTTTATGACGGCAATACTGGCATCAGTCTATCTGGCGTGACTTCTCCCACCATAACCGGGGGCGCTATCGATGGAGACCTTACTTCCAGTGCCGTGTTGAACATCGGATCTTTGACACTCGACGACAAGAATGTTGGGACCGGTAAGCTGGTCACGGCCAGTGGCGTTACCGTAACTGGGATCTTGACCTCCGGCGGTAAGCCTGTCTATGGTTACGCTGTGCCCATCATTGGTGGCAATGTTGGGACTGTTACGCAAAGGGCTACCTCGACTTGGACTGGCGGTTCGAATAACAGTTGGTGGGGCAGCGCCGGAAATTGGGACGCCTTGCCCGATGGTGCCAACGTGGCCAGTGTAATTATTCCAGCAGGCGCGGGCCCCATCGTGTTCGGAGCCTTTTTTGAAACGACCAGTCTGAAGTCGCTGACCAGTGGCAGTCCTATTATTGTCAGTGGCGGTACGTTGAAAGTGAGCGATGGCCTCAATATTGCAGGCTATGACCAAACCGGCGGGGCCGTCAGCGGGGGCTCGTTAAAGGTCGTTGGCCCCTTTAACCAGACTGGTGGAAGCATAGACGTGTCGACGATTGATGTTTTGACATCAACAGGGGGAATTGTCTTCAGCAATCTCAAGGCACCGACGGTGTCCCTGACTGCCACCAACGGGTCCATTACGCAGTTGGGAGGTATTACGGCTGAATCCCTGAAGACCAGTTCAAACAGTGGAACCGTGCTTAACGATGCTGGCAATCGCATTGGCTCGTTCATTGCCACCAACACCAGTTCCGGGAACGTAGAGTTGACCAATGTAGGTGCACTGGGCACTTTGGATATCAACAATGCAGGTGGCAACGTCGTGGTATCAAATATCGGTGGAATAACGACCAAGACTGTCAAGTCTTCTGGCCGTACTTCCATAACCGCGAACAGCCCATTGACCGTAGGGTCTGGCGGTGTGTCCGCAGGCGGAAATATTGTGTTGACCGCCACGAATCTCACCAGTTCCGGGGATATGACTTTGAGCGGGCCGGTTTATTCGTCGGGCGGTTCTGTCGAACTCAATGCCGCAAACAACCTGACCCAGAACAGCATCGTTTACGGCGCGGCAGGTGTCACCGCAGTGGTTGGCGGCACTATGACATTGGGGCCGGGAGCAGCTTCGGGCGCGATGCCAGTGACTTACAAGGTGGCAGGTGTCCTTGTTACCCCGCCACCGTTGGCCTCGAACCCTAGTGGTGCGCCGACAATACCTACGATCCCGATAGCGCCAACTATTCCGATCCCGCCGGTCACGCCACCACCGCCGCCAGCGCCAACGCCAACGCCATCCAACGACGTCGTTCAACTGTCGAATGCAGTCGTGCAAACCAATCTGGTCACCGCGTTCCTGGATAAATTTGAAGTCGCTTTGTTGGACCAAAAAGATGGCAAACCGGGCAAGGACAAGAGCAGAAACGAATTGGTGTTGGAGGGTGAAACATGCCGACCCTGACCAATGACTTCAAGGGTCACAAATCCCTTTACCAGATCTGGGCCGCTGGATCCTTTTTACTGCTCGCAGCTGGGCTGCTTTGCATCGGCAGCGCGGCGCGAGCACAAACCATTGGCGAGGTCGAATTTGCGCGCGGAGTCGGCTTTGCCCAGTCGGAAGGCCAAGGCCCTCGCACCTTGGGCAAGGGTTTGGCACTGAAGCAAGGCGACCGTTTGACGACGGCCGAAGGGGCGTCTGCCATTGTGAAGCTGCAGGACGGGACCCGCATGACGGTCCGCCCCAATTCCGAAATGGTCATCCAGCAATATAACTTCAAGGAAAGCGCGCCTGACAACAGCATGGTGATGCAGTTGTTGCGCGGAGGCTTTCGGGCGATCACCGGATTGATCTCCAAGAATGCGCCCAATGCAGCGCGGGTCGTTAGCAAGACTGCAACTTTGGGTATACGTGGTACGGACTTTGATGCCCGGCTATGCACAAGCGAATGCAAAACAGAATCTGGGCAGATTAACGAGAAACCGCGCGAAAACGCGGTGCAGGCAAGTGCCAAGTTGGTCTCCGCCTTGGGTGAAATCAACGCGCTGGATTCTGGTGGCGTGCGCCGACGCGTGGTGCCAGGGGGAAGCGTCTACCCCGGCGATGTGGTTGAAACCGGCTCCAGCGCCAATGCAGTGCTGGCGTTTCGGGACGACAGCCGGCTCACACTGGGACCGGTAACGCGGTTCAGGGTCGATAGCTTTGTGTTCGATGAGAAAAACCCAAAGGATGGGCGCTTCCTGGTGTCCCTGCTGCGCGGATCGCTTCGCGCCTTGACAGGATTGATCGGCAAGGCGAATACACGCAATGTCGGCTTCACCACACCAACTGCCACGATTGGAATACGCGGTACCGGCCTGGACCTGGATTGCGCGACGGACGCTGGCTGCAGTTTGTTCACCTGGCTGGGTACGATCGAAGTTACTCCCAATGGTCAAACGGCGCTACAGCTTTTACAAGCGGGTCAAGGCTTGTTTATAGGCCCCAACGAAATTCGACCGCTGGGTGGTCCTACCTTGCAAAATTTGCCGCGTCCGGATGGAGTGGTGGTGGATACCAAGCAGCTTTTTGCAGAAGGTGCTGTTGACGATGGGCAGGAAGGGCTGTTCGTTTTTGTGCGCGACGGACATATTGAAGTGGTGACGGGTCAGCAGACGCTGCATTTAGGGCGTGGTGAAACCGGATTTGCTGGCATTGATGGCAATGCGGTACGGCCGCTGCTCACTCCCTTGTTCCTGGAGTTCGATCGCACGCCCATGCCCAACAGCCTACATCCCATGTTGACCAGTTTGCTGAATGAGAACCGTATCCGTTCGTCTAACCAGTGCAGGTAAATATGTCGTATTGCAAGCACTCTTTTCCCATCGAATCTTCGCCCCAGTGGTGTCGAACCGCTTCGCTGGCATTGCTGTCCTGTGCCGTTACCTGGCCCCTGTCCGTCGCCGCGCAGCAGGTCCAGCCTGCCGCTGCGCCAACACAACCGCAGTCGGCGGCACCCACTTTCGTCATTCGCGGATTTGATATTACGGGTGACAACCCGCTGGCCGATGGCGAGGCTACGCGTGTGTTGGCTCCTTACCTGCGGACTGACGCGACGATTGAAACCTTGCAGAAGGCAACCAGTGCGCTGGAGGCAGCGCTCAAAGACAAAGGCTACACCTTGTACCGCGTCGCCCTTCCGCCGCAAGAAGTGGGCAAGGCAGTCACACTCAATATCGTGAAGTTTGTGATTGGTAAAGTGACCGTGGAAGGGCGCAAACGTTTTAGCGAATCCAATATTCGCGCCAGCCTGCCAGAGCTAAAAGAAGGAACCGCACCTAATTTCCGCACACTTGCGGTCCAAACCGCTATCGCAAACGAATCGCAAGGCAAGCAGTTGCAAGTGGCGCTGAAGGAGTCGGATGAAGCCGACAAGATCGATGCTCGCATCGTGGTCAAAGAAGCCAAGCCATGGAATTTTTCCATCGGTGAGAGCAACACGGGCTCCAGCGCCACAGGGAACGACCGCCTTACCTTGTCGGGCTCCCATTCGAACCTGTTTGATAGCGACCACCAACTGACTGCCGCCTATACGACTTCGTTGGAGCGCCCCTCCGACGTTCGGCAGTTGGGTCTCAATTACCGCATTCCGCTGTATCGTTTAGGCGGTGTTGCGGGCGCGAGTTACACGCACTCGGATGTGGTCGGCAATTTCGGCGCATTCAGCAGCACCGGCGCGGGCCAGACCTTTGGTCTCAACTACAACCATTACTTGCCACCCGATGGCGGCTACCGCAGCTATGTTGGTCTCGGTATAGACGACAAACAGTTCGACGTGACCCAAATCAACGGCGTACCGTTAGTGGGTCAAAGGGTCCGGCGCAGCCGCCCCTTGAGCCTGGGCTACACCGCCAAAATGGAATCCGACTCTGCAGTGTGGGGCTATAACGTCGACTTTTCCGCAAATGTGTCGGGTGGGTCGGGTAACGATTTGCTCTCCTACCAGTCAGAAGACCCTCGCGTATCCAACGTCGATTGGAGGGTCCTGCGCGGTGGTGCCAATTACCTGACCCAGGTTGGCGTCGGCTGGCTGTGGGGCATGCGCGGTCAGTTTCAGTTTAGCAACGACGCCTTGATTTCCGGCGAGCAATTCGGTTTGGGGGGCGCTACGTCGGTGCGCGGTACGGGTGAGCGGATGATCGCTGGCGACAGCGGGTTGCTTGTCTCGACCGAGTTGACCACGCGCGAGCTAGTGCCAGGGCTTCGCCTGCTGGGCTTTATAGATGCCGGATGGTTGGGCAACAAGAATCCCAATGGCAACCCCAAACCGGCCAGCGATACCTTGTCGAGCGCCGGCATAGGTTTGCGTTACAGCCTGCCTGCGCTCACCGTGACTGCCGACTTTGGTCGCGTGTTCACGGGCAGTAGCCTGCCTTACGTGGCGGGCTCGGGACTACCGCAAACAGGTGATCAGAAATTGCATGTTAATGTGTCTGCCCGGTTTTAACAAAATGGTGTACCCATGGCAGGTTTGAAGGCAGGCGCTCCGACGCCGCAAGCGCTGACGGTCCATGCGCAGTCGCGTGTATTGGAGGTCAGATTTTCGGATGGCGCAAGCTTTCGCATCCCCTTTGAATTGATGCGCGTGTACTCCCCATCTGCCGAGGTGCAAGGCCATGGCCCGGGTCAGGAGATCCTGCAAACCGGCAAGCGTGACATCGACGTAGAGGTGCTGGAGTCTATCGGCAACTACGCCGTGCAACCCCGGTTTTCTGACGGACATGACACCGGCATCTTTTCCTGGGACTACCTTTACTTCTTGGGTTCACAGCAGGAACGCCTGTGGCGGGACTATGTAGACCGCCTTAAAGCCGCCAATATCGACCGTGACGCGTCCATGGTGGCAAAATCAGGGAAAGCTTGCGCCAGCCATTGATTATGTAGTTGCTATAAAAATAATAGCTGCTCACGCAATGTCTACGAGGGCTATAGGCTATATTTACCCTCACCAATAGTATGACAACAACACATTTTGGCTTCAAATCGGTAGACGAGGCGGAGAAGGCGAGCCGTGTGCGCGGTGTTTTTGACTCGGTTGCACCCAAATATGACCTGATGAACGATCTGATGTCCATGGGGCTGCATCGGGCTTGGAAGGCCTACACACTCGTGGTGGCCAACTTGAAAGAAGGCGACAAGGCATTGGACATTGCGGGCGGCACGGGCGATCTGGCTTTGGCTTTTTCCAAAAAGGTAGGTGCAACTGGGCAGGTGGTTCACTCCGACATCAACGAAGCGATGCTGAGCACAGGGCGCAATCGCCTGATCGACGAAGGTGTAACTCTGCCCACACTGGTGTGTGATGCTGAAAAGCTGCCCTTTGCCGATAACTACTTCAACCTGGTCAGCGTCGCCTTTGGCCTTCGCAACATGACGCATAAAGATGTGGCGCTGGCCGAGATGCACCGTGTGCTCAAGCCCAATGGAAAATTGCTGGTGTTGGAGTTTTCCAAGGTTGCCGCGCCTCTGGAGAAGATTTACGACTGGTATTCGTTCAAGGTGCTGCCGAAATTGGGCAAACTGGTGGCCGGTGACGACTCCAGCTACCAATACCTGGCGGAGTCCATACGCATGCACCCCGGCCAAGCCGAATTGAAAGCCATGATGCACAAAGGGGGTTTCGGCCATGTGGACTATCACAACCTGACGGGCGGAGTGGTGGCATTGCATGTTGGAATCAAGTGTTAGGAAGCTTGTGAAGTTCACAAAGAATCCCACATACCGTGTTCCCCTGGAGTCATCATGAAAATCTGGACAATTCTTTTAGCCACCGCGCTGGCCCTCTCTAGCATCAACGCGGAGGCCGCACGCCGGTTGGGTGGCGGCAAGTCGATTGGCAAGCAGTCATCCAATGTCACACAACGCGAGGCTACACCCGCCGCACCGGCAGCGCCTTCGCAGGGCATGTCCAATGCCGCACCCAAACCCACCCTTGCTGCACCGCCCGTTGCGGCCAAGCGTCCCTGGGGAGCCATGCTGGGCGGTCTAGCCGCTGGTTTGGGCCTGGCCTGGCTCGCACACTCGTTGGGACTGGGAGCGGGCATGGGGCAGTTTCTGATGTTCGCACTGCTGGCCATGGTTGTGGTGATGGGCCTTGGCTGGTTCATGCGCCGTCGCGCAGCAACTACCAGCCCACAGTCGGGACCGTTTGCCTTCCAGGGTGCAGGCAATGGCGGCGTACTTCCAGTGGCTGATGCCAAACCCTACAGCCCTGACCACGTCGGCAACGATGCTTCAGCACGCCCCTGGGAACGCACTAGCATGGCCTTTCAGGCACCGAATCCAGATGGCTCCACTTCGATGATTGGCTCGGCCTTGAGTGGTTCGCAAAATTGGGGCATTCCGGCAGGCTTTGACAGTGACGGCTTTTTGGCCGCCGCCAAAACCAATTTCGTGACCTTGCAGGTTGCTTGGGACAAATCGGACATTCCGGCCCTGCGCGCGATGATGACCGACGCCATGCTGGTTGAAATTCAGGCGCAATTGGCCGAGCGCGAGTCGCAACACGGGGCTGCTCCCAATCGCACCGATGTTGTGATGCTGGAGGCACGCCTGCTAGGCATCGAAGAAACCGGCGGCGACTACATGGCCAGTGTGGAGTTCTCCGGCATGATCCGCGAAGAACCCTCAGCCGGACCTAGCCCTTTCCGCGAAGTCTGGAACATGAGCAAGCCCGTCAGCGGAAGCCGCGGCTGGCTGGTATCAGGCGTGCAGGCTCTGCAATAGGCTAGTTGCCTCCCCGTCGCACTTGCCTTACCAGGGAAACCTCTGAACAGGCCAGACTGGTCCGCCGGTATTACCCCCTTCAAGGGGGGAAGTGCCGCGACACGCCGTGCGCCTGCCGGGGGGTGAGCCATAATTCGCCATGGCAACACAGTCCCCATTTTCCATGCTGCAGGGTTTCCTCCAGAACTTCAGCCTCCCCTTCACGCCGCCCTCGTGGGCCATAGACGAGGTGCACCGGCGCATCGTGCTGCTGCTCAACCATGTACTGATGCAGGAGCCTCAGGCGATGGAACGATTGATACGCCAAAAAGGCAGTGTGGTGCGCATGCAATGGCGCGACATGACCTTCATGGTAGTCGTGACACCCGCCGGCCTGTTCGATCTGGCAGACCCGGAAGCACGGACTGATTTGGCGCTGGTTATCACCGAAGAATCTCCGTTGGCGATTGCCCAAAGCCTGATGGCCGGCAACAAGCCTGGCGTGCGCATTGATGGCGACGTGCAATTGGCGGCCGATGTCAGTTGGCTGATTGACCATGTGCGCTGGGACCTGGAGGAAGATTTGGCACGCCTGTTGGGCGATGCGCCGGCGCACGGGCTCATGCAGGCTTCACGGGCAGTGGCGCATGCCGTCAAGCAGTTTGCAGGTCGTGGCGCACCGGGCACGTCCGGCGGACCGACTGCATGAGCCGCTTATACCGGGGATTTTTTATCGCCTGGGTGGTGTTCCGCTATGGGCTGGACGAACTGGTCCTGAACGGTCTCAATAAGCCCTGGTTACGGCATGTGACGCGGCTGCTGACACTTGGGCGCAATCTGGATGCGCCACGTGGCCAGCGTCTGCGTGAAGCGCTCGAGCGCTTGGGCCCCATCTTTGTCAAATTCGGCCAAGTACTGTCCACCCGTCGCGACCTCATGCCGCTGGACATTGCCGATGAATTGGCCAAACTGCAGGACCGTGTTCCGCCTTTCCCGTCCGAAGTGGCGGTGGCTACGATTGAGCGAGCGTTACGCAAACCGTTGAACGAGATTTTTGTATCGTTCGAGCATGAACCGGTGGCCAGTGCCTCCATCGCGCAGGTCCACTTCGCCGTGGTGCGCGACCGCAATGGACTGGAGCGCCAAGTGGCAGTCAAGGTGTTGCGCCCTGGCATGTTGGGTGCCATTGAGAAAGATCTCCGGTTGATGCGCATGATGGCCGGTTGGGTCGAGGGTTCGTCTGCCGACGGCAAGCGCCTGCGTCCTCGTGAAGTTGTCGCCGAATTCGACAAACACCTTCACGACGAACTGGATCTTCTGCGTGAAGCCGCCAGTGCAGCCCAGTTGCGGCGCAATATGGAGAGCCTGCAGCTGGTGATGATCCCGGAAATAGTGTGGGACTTGTGCGCCACCGAGGTTATGGTGATGGAGCGCATGTATGGTGTGCCCATTAGCCAGGTGGAGCGGCTGCGTGAGGCTGGGGTTGATATCCCCAAGCTTGCACGGGATGGTGTGACAATTTTCTTTACCCAGGTCTTCAGGGATGGTTTTTTCCATGCTGACATGCACCCCGGGAACATCCAGGTCAGCATTGCGCCCAAGACATTTGGTCGCTACATCTCCCTTGATTTTGGCATTGTGGGCACACTGACGGAATCCGACAAAGACTATCTGGCACAAAACTTCACCGCATTTTTTCGGCGCGACTACAAGCGCGTGGCCGAACTGCACATCGAGTCCGGCTGGGTTCCCCCCACAACCCGCGTAGATGAGCTGGAGGCCGGAATCCGGTCGGTTTGCGAACCCTATTTCGACCGACCGCTCAAGGAAATTTCGCTGGGATTGGTGTTGCTGCGCTTGTTCCAAATATCGCGTCGGTTCCAGGTGGAAATCCAGCCTCAACTTGTTTTGCTGCAGAAAACCCTGCTCAATATCGAAGGTCTGGGGCGCGAGCTGGATCCTGAATTGGATCTCTGGGCAACCGCCAAGCCGTTTTTGGAGCAGTGGATGATGGGCCAGGTGGGGCCGCAAAAATTGCTGGAACAACTCAAGGACCAGGCGCCGCACTATGCAAAACTGCTGCCGGAACTGCCCATGCTGCTGCACAATTTCTTGCGCGGGAACCCCAATAGCTCTAGCGGCGCCCTCGAAGAACTATTGAAGGAACAGCGCCGCACGAACAAACTCTTGCAGGGGCTTGTCTACTCCGTAATAGGCTTTGCATTGGGGATGGTCGTCATGCAATTGGTAATACGGGTGCGGCTGTTTTAACCGGCGGCCTATAATTGAAGGCTTTGCAACTTGAAGTCTGAGCTTACCATCCATGCCCATATACGCCTATAAATGCGACTCCTGCGGGTTTGCCAAGGACGTATTGCAGAAAATGTCCGACCCGCCGCTGGAAGTTTGTCCAGCGTGCTCCAAAACGTCGTTCAAAAAGCAGCTCACAGCCGCAGGATTCCAGCTCAAGGGTTCTGGCTGGTATGCCACCGACTTCAAGGGCAGCGGAACCGCACAGCCTGGCACTACGGCACCCGTCGAAGGCGGCAGCGGGGCTTCGGCGCCCGCGACTACTGAGGCGGCTGCACCCAAGTCTGAGGTGACCAAGCCGAGCGCAACACCACCTCCATCATCCGCTGGGGCGACTGCAACCCCGTCCGGTTCCTGATTGTGTCGTCCACCGAAGCGGGGGGTTCAGTGCCATTCAAGAAATACATGCTGACTGGGTTGATGGTGTGGTTGCCGCTGGCCATCACGATCTGGGTGCTGTCTTGGCTGGTTAAATCCTTGGACGGTGTGCTTGGCAGTGTGCTGTTCGGCATTGCTGCCGTTGCTCCGCAGAGCATGGCACCTGCTATCGGGCAACTTGGCAGTATCCCTGGATTGGGGGTTCTGATTGTGGCGGCTTTCATGCTGCTGACCGGTGCCTTGGTGTCCAATGTCGCAGGTCGCTGGCTGCTTAGGCAGTGGGATGGTTTGTTCACCCGCATCCCCATCGTCAAGTCCATTTACAACAGCGTCAAGAAGGTGTCCGACACTCTCTTCTCTAGCAACGGAAATGCCTTTCGCACGGCCTTGCTGATCCAATACCCGCGCGCGGGAAGCTGGACGATTGCATTCCAGACCGGCACGCCTACGGGTGAAGTGGCGACGCACTTGGGTAGTGACTTTGTGAGCGTGTATGTGCCGACCACGCCCAATCCGACCAGCGGTTTTTTTCTGATATTGCCCCGTGCGGATGTGATTGAACTGGCCATGAGTGTGGACCAGGCCCTCACCTATGTTATTTCCATGGGCTCTGTTCCCCCCACCGCACATCTGCCTCCAAAGGCGGTCGTGCCCAAATCCACTTAGTTTGCGAAACCCGCTGCCCTTGGGCGGCGCATTGAAAGATAGCTATGGCCATGCGTTCTCATTATTGCGGTCTGGTGACCGAAGCCCAAATGGGCGAAACTGTTTCCCTGTGCGGCTGGGTCAACCGGCGGCGTGACCACGGCGGCGTGATTTTTGTTGATCTGCGCGACCGCGAAGGCTATGTCCAGGTTGTATGTGACCCCGACCGTGCCGACATGTTCGCCATCGCCGAAGACTTGCGCAATGAATTTTGCGTTCAGGTCAAAGGCTTGGTGCGGGCGCGTCCAGAAGGCACCGTTAATGATGGCCTCAAGAGCGGAAAGATCGAGGTGCTGTGCCACGAGCTGGTAGTGCTCAACCCCTCGGTGACCCCGCCGTTCCAGTTGGATGACGACAACCTGTCGGAAACCACCCGGTTGACCCATCGCGTGCTGGATCTGCGCCGCCCTTACATGCAAAACAACCTGATGCTGCGCTACCGCGTGTCCATGGAAGTGCGCAAGTTTTTGGATGCCAATGGTTTCGTTGATATTGAGACGCCCATGCTCACCAAGTCCACGCCGGAGGGCGCGCGGGATTATCTGGTGCCCAGTCGAGTGCACGATGGCATGTTCTTCGCGCTACCCCAGTCGCCCCAGTTGTTCAAGCAGTTGCTGATGGTGGCTGGGTTCGATCGCTACTACCAGATCACCAAGTGCTTCCGCGACGAAGACTTGCGCGCTGATCGCCAGCCTGAATTCACGCAGATCGATATCGAGACCTCTTTCCTGGGCGAAGAAGAAATCCGCGACATCTTCCAGGGCATGATCAAGACCGTGTTCCAGAACACCATCAAGGTGGACCTGGGCGATTTCCCGGTCATGACTTACCAGGAAGCCATGCACCGCTACGGCTCGGACAAGCCTGATCTGCGCGTGAAGCTCGAATTCACCGAGGTGACGGACGTCATGGCCGATGTGGACTTCAAGGTCTTCTCAGGCGCAGCCACGATGAAGGGCGGTCGCGTTGTGGCCTTGCGGGTACCCGGTGGGTCGGTCGAGAGTGGTGGCATCAGCCGCGGCGAGATTGATGCTTACACTGAGTTCGTCAAGATATATGGCGCCAAGGGCTTGGCGTATATCCGGGTCAATGACCTGTCCAAGGGGCGTGACGGCCTGCAATCGCCCATCGTCAAGAACATCCACGACAAGGCGCTCAACGCCGTGCTGGAACGCTCTGGTGCGCAAAACGGAGATCTGATTTTCTTTGGCGCGGACAAGTCCAAGATCGTCAACGACGCCATCGGTGCCTTGCGCCTTAAGGTCGGCCACAGCGACTTTGGCAAGAAGAACGCATTGTTTGAGAAAGGCTGGCGCCCCATGTGGGTGGTTGATTTTCCGATGTTCGAATACGACGAAGAAGCCCAGCGCTACACCGCCACCCACCACCCGTTCACCGCGCCCAAAGATGGTCACGAAGACTGGATGGTCACGGCTCCCGAGAAATGCATCTCCAAGGGCTATGACATGGTGCTCAACGGCTGGGAAATGGGTGGAGGCTCTGTTCGTATCCACCGTGCCGACGTGCAGCAAAAAGTCTTCGACGCACTCAAGATTACGCCCGAAGAAGCCCAACTCAAGTTCGGTTTCCTGTTGGACGCCCTGCAATACGGCGCGCCTCCGCACGGTGGCCTGGCCTTTGGCCTGGACCGCATTGTGACGCTGATGACCGGTGCCGAGTCCATCCGTGACGTGATTGCTTTCCCCAAGACCCAACGCGCCCAATGTTTGTTGACCCAGGCTCCGAGCCCTGTGGACGAGAAACAGTTGCGCGAGTTGCATATCCGCCTGCGCGCGCCTGAGGGGGCCAAAGTAGTCTGAATTGCATAGCTTGGTGCACAATCAAAGGGCGCCCTTATAGCGCCCTTTTTTGATGCAAAAACCTTTCAAAATTCCGCAGTCCGTACTGGTGGTCATACACACGAGAGCATTGGATGTCTTGGTGCTCCGGCGCACGGACGGGGACGGCTTGGGCGCTGAGTATTGGCAGTCGGTCACGGGCAGCAAAGACAGCCCGGATGAGAGCTGGGCGCATACCGCAGAACGTGAGGTAGCCGAAGAAACCGGCATCGTCTGTGCGCAAGAATCGATAGGCAGTGGCACCTTGGCCGATTGGCATTTGGAGAATAACTACGACATCTACCCACAATGGCTGCACCGCTATGCGCCCGGTGTGTCACGCAACACCGAGCGTTTGTTTGGCCTACAACTACCGCAGCGATGTGGTGTACAACTCAATCCGCACGAGCATACGGCCTACGAATGGCTGCCGCACCACCAAGCTGCCGAGCGCTGTTTTTCGCCGTCCAATGCAGAGGCAATCTTGCAGCTCCCCCGGTTTGCCGGTCGGGCCAGTCGTTGTTAACGAGGGCAAAACATGGCATTGATTCGGGTCGCCACCTACAACATCCACAAAGGCGTGCAGGGCATAGGCCCGGCGCGGCGCCTGGAGATACATAACCTGGGGCACGCGGTCGAGCAACTGGATGCCGATATTGTTTGCTTGCAAGAGGTGCGTAAGCTGCACCGGCGCGAGGCAGAGTATTTTGCCCATTGGCCCGATATGCCTCAGGCTGAATTCCTAGCGCCAGAAGGCTATACGGCGGTCTATCGCACCAATGCGCATACACGCCATGGCGAGCATGGCAACGCCATGTTGTCTCGATGGCCTGTGGTTTCGCACCAGCACGAAGACATGTCCGACCACCGTTTTGAGCAGCGCGGTTTGTTGCACTCCGAAGTGACGGTGCACGGGTGCGCAGTGCATGTGATCGTGGTGCACCTGGGTTTGATCAAGGCCAGCCGTGTGCGCCAACTCGCACAGTTGCAAAAATACATTGGCCGGGAAGTTCCCGCTGACGCTGCCCTGGTGGTCGCCGGGGACTTCAACGACTGGGGTAGTACGGTCCAACAGAGCATGGGCTCGGCGGGCCTTGCGTCTTTCAGCCAGCAAAAGGCCGCAACCTTTCCCTCGCGTCTGCCAGTCGTGCAACTGGACCATGTCTATGCCAGGGGGTTGACTCCTCTAGGCTTGCATGTGCCGCGTGGACGTATATGGGCGCGCATGTCTGACCACCTGCCACTGATTGCCGAGTTTGAACTGCCTGTGAACGTCCAGTGACCGCGCTGCAGTTTAAGGACGGTCACGACGTTCGCCTTTTGCAAGGCGGTGTCGAATTCTTCCCTGCCCTGATAGCTGCCATCGATGCCAGCGCGAAAGAAGTGCGGTTGGAGACGTACATCTTCCATTTTGATGTGACGGGTGAAGCGGTCGCCGCCGCACTGGAGCGCGCGGCTCTGCGGGGTGTTTGGGTCTATTTGCTGATGGATGGCATCGGCACGCCCCATGTCCCAGATGTATGGGCTAAGCGCCTGACCGACGCTGGCGTTCTCTGGCACCGGTTTTCTCCGCTGGGCCGGTTGGGCTTGCTAGTGCCCGTGGTCTGGCGTCGCTTGCACCGCAAGCTGTGTGTGGTCGATAGACACACCGCGTTCTGTGGCGGCATCAACATACTAGATGACTATGTTGACCCGGGCCATGGTGCATTGGAGTCGCCACGATTTGATTTTTCGGTTGTGGCGAAGGGACCTCTGGTGGCGGATGTCCACGGCGCCATGGTGCAGTTCTGGGACCGGCTGACAATTTCGCACCAACTCAGGCATATGGAATTCAAGGACGCACACGATACCTGGAATGACTCGACAGTCATGGCTAGTGCTGCGGATGTCGCACCTGCCAACCGAATTGAAGCGGCCCACGCGAGCATGCGTGCCATGCTGGTCGTACGTGACAACCTTCGTAACCGCACCCGCATTGAACGCTCTTACTTGAAGGCCATCGCAACAGCCCGCACGGAGGTGTTGATCGCCAATGCCTACTTTTTGCCCGGTGGCAAATTGCGCCGCGCCTTGGTACACGCAGCCAAGCGCGGTGTACGGGTGCGATTGTTGTTGCAAGGGCGCTATGAATATTTCATGCAGTACCACGGTGCGCGGCCAGTGCTCGGCGTGCTACTGGCCGCAGGTGTTGAGATCCATGAGTATTCGGTGGGTTTTTTGCACGCCAAGGTGGCCGTGGTGGATGGACGGTGGGCCACCGTGGGCTCCTCCAATCTGGACCCTTTGAGTTTGTTGCTCGCGCGAGAAGCGAATGTGGTGGTTGACGATGCTCAATTTGCTGCGACCTTGCGCTCCTGTCTGGAGGCGGCCATGCAATCCCATGGCGTACAACTCCATGCCCAATCCTATGCCCAGCGTCCGTTGCGCCAGCGCCTGCTGGACCGACTCGCTTTTGGCATGATGCGCTTGCTGCTCTATGTAGCGAATCGTCGCTATTGAATTGATAGCTGAAAACGCAGTAAACACGAGGGCCAGCGGCTAAAAACCCTACTTGTCAAAGGCTGGTAGTATTCTGACAATGCTAATGCAAACACCGACTACCATGAACCCAGCCAACACCGATGAGGGAACCCCCGTTTCCGTCAAAATCCGCGAACGTCTCGTGGCCGCCCGCAAGCGTTTCCATGCCAACGACAACATCGCAGACTTCGTTACGCCAGCCGAGTTGGAAAAATTGCTCGATGAAGTCGAAGTAAAAATGCAAGGCGTATTGGACAGCCTTGTCATTGACACCGTCAACGACCACAACACCGACAACACGGCGCGTCGCGTGGCGAAGATGTACGTCAACGAGGTGTTTCGTGGCCGTTACGTCGCATGCCCCGCGATCACCGAATTTCCGAACGTCGGCCATCTGAATGAATTGATGATCGTCGGCCCCATTACGGTGCGCAGTGCCTGCAGCCACCATTTCTGCCCCGTCATCGGCAAGATCTGGATCGGCGTCATGCCCAACGAACACACCAACGTTATTGGCTTGTCCAAATACGCGCGTCTGGCCGAGTGGATCATGGGCAGGCCCCAGATCCAGGAAGAGGCGGTCGTGCAATTGGCAGACCTGATCCAGGAAAAAACCCAACCTGATGGCCTGGCCATCGTCATGGAAGCCAGCCACTACTGCATGGCTTGGCGGGGCGTAAAGGACATGGACAGCAAGATGATCAACTCGGTCATGCGCGGTGTGTTCCTGAAAGATCCCAATTTGCGGCGCGAGTTTTTGTCCTTGATCCCACGGAAAGGCTAATCCATGTTGGTACGTTTGTTGTATGCCAGTCGTGCCGTCGATTCCGGTGCCGACGCCATCGAGGCCATATTGACGCAGGCCCGCCATTACAACCCGACCTGCGGCATCACCGGTATTCTGTGTTACGGCGGTGGTATTTTTCTGCAGGCCATAGAAGGCGGTCGCATGCCGGTGAGCGAGTTGTACGGCCACATCCAGCGCGATGCGCGGCACAAGGATGTTGTGCTGCTGCATTACGAGGAAATCTCGGAACGGCGTTTTGGTGGCTGGACTATGGGCCAGGTCAACATGTCCAAGATCAACACCAATATCCTGTTGAAGTACGCAGAGAAGCCTGAGCTGGACCCCTATTCTGTGTCAGGTAAGGTGTCTTTGGCGCTGCTTGAAGAACTGATGGCCACAGCCTCCATCATCGGCAGAGCATAAAGCCGTTCGGGCATGCCCGCATCTGCCCTCGCGTTGGTCATACTGGCCGGGCTCATCCATGCATGTTGGAATATCGCTGCAAAGAAGGCGGGCGGCGATGTACGTTTCTCGTGCTTCAGTTCGCTGGTCATGATGGTTTTCTGGGCCCCGGTGGGACTATGGCTGGGCTGGCAGCAGGTGCCGGCATGGGGGCGACATGAGTGGAGTCTTGTTGCCGCCAGTGGCGTGCTGCACACCATCTATTTCGTGGTCCTGTTGCGGGGTTACCGCAAGGCCGATTTGACGGTTGTTTATCCGCTGGCGCGGGGCTCCGGTCCTTTGCTGTCGTCCTTGGTGGCGACCCTCTTTTTGGGGGAACATATCTCCGCTTTGGGTTTCGGCGGCGTTTTTGCCGTTGTCATCGGCGTCTTCCTCATTGCAGGTGGTCCCGGCCTGTTCCGCGATACACACAGTGCAGACCACCGTGCGAGGGTCCGAAAGGGCATGTTGTATGGGTTGCTGACAGGGGTGTTCATTGCCAGCTATACGGTGGTCGACGGCTACGCAGTGAAGATGCTGTTCATGTCCCCCATCCTGGTCGACTATTTCGGCAATTTTGTGCGCTTGGCATTCCTTCTGCCCGCGCTGTTTCGTAAGCCGCACGAGGCGCGATCGTTGTGGAAGGTCCAGTGGAAGTACGCCACGGTTGTCGGCGTCATCAGTCCCATCTCCTATGTGTTGGTTTTGTATGCCATGCAGGTGGCTCCGTTGAGCCGTGTGGCACCGGCCCGTGAGGTATCCATGCTGTTCGCAGCCTTGATCGGAGGGCAGTTGCTCGGTGAGGGCGATCGGCTCGCGCGCTTCTTTGGCGCGGCCTGTATTGGCGCTGGTGTCATGGCGTTGGCGCTATCCTGAGACTTGTGGGACAGACCGACGCATGGGGCGGCTCTGTCCTCAACTGATTTGAAAGGGCAAGGATGCTGGTCGGTTGTGATTTCTCCAGTGCGCCCTCGGGTCGCAAACCCATTGTCGTGGCGTGGGGCCGGTTGCGCGGGCATGTCGTGGTAATGGACAAGTTGGAGCGCTTGCCCTCGCTGGCAGCCTTTGAGCAATGGTTGTCGCAACCTGTTGCCTGGACCGGCGGTTTTGATCTGCCGTTCGGGTTGCCACGTGAGTTAGTCAGGGCACTGGGATGGCCTTTGGAGTGGCGGGCCTGCATACAGCACTACACCACGCTGACCCGTGCGGAGATCCGTGATGCGTTTGCGGCATTCTGCGGTGCGCGGCCGGTGGGGGGTAAATTTGCCCATCGGGCTTGCGATCGGCCAGCGGGCTCCAGTCCTTCGATGAAGTGGGTGAATCCTCCGGTGGCTTATATGCTGCATGCGGGCGTGCCACGGCTACTGGCCGCAGGCGTCAGCATGCCAGGTTTGCATATGCCGTCATCCGCTGTGCTGGAATCCGATGAAGTGTCGCCCCAGAAGGTCGCTTTGGAGGCCTATCCCGGCCTGCTGGCACGCGAAATACTGGGCCAACGAAGTTACAAGAGTGATGAGCGATCCAAACAAACACCTGAACGTTTGATCGCGCGCAAAGACCTCGTCACAGGGCTGGAGGCAGGTCGTACCCGTTTGGGTCTGCGCCTGAAGCTGACGCACGCCCAGCGTGATGCGTTGGTAGACGACGCCACAGGCGATGCACTGGACGCCGTGTTGTGCCTCGTGCAAGCCGCATGGGCGGACCAGCAACATTCCGAAGGTGACTCGCTCTATGGCTTGCCTGCAGACATGGATCCACTGGAGGGCTGGATTGTGACAGCCTGATAGCCCGCCCTGTGCCTATTTGTTGCGGGAGATCACGCTCTCTTCGAGCTTGAGAGCCAACTGCGAGATGGCCATCGCGGCCGGACAACTGGGTGTGGCCTGCATCAGCAATTGGCGGCGCATGATGGCCTGGCGCACCGCATGGTCTGCCGGAATATCGCCCATGTGGACCAGTTTGATGGCGCGACCTGGTTCGGTTGGCACAAACCGGTCCAGTACCTGTTGCAATTGCAAGGTGATGGCGCGCCCATCGCCCAGTCTTGCAGTCTGGTTGATAACCATGCGTATGGTCTGTCGCTTTTGCTGGCCTACCAACACCTTGACCGTGGCATAGGCATCGGTCAACGATGTGGGCTCGGGCGTTGCGACCACAATGACTTCAGACGCCAGCGACACTGCAAACAACACCACGTCGGAGATGCCCGCTCCGGTGTCCAGCAAAACGACGTCGTAATGGGGAACCAGCCCGGCCATGACGCGCAAGAAGTCGTCGCGCACTTCCGGCGTCAGGCGTGAGTACTCTACCATACCGGAACCTGCCAAGAGTACCGAGAACCCGCCCGGTGCGCGGATGACGGCATCTTCGAGCTTGGCTTTGCCGGTGAATACATCGTGCAGTGTGATCTTGGGATAGAGGTTAAGGACCACATCGAGGTTGGCCAACCCCAGATCTGCGTCCAGCACCAACACGCGCAGGCCCAGTTTGGCCAGTGCCGCGGCCAGGTTCGCAGATACAAAAGTTTTACCCACACCACCTTTGCCGCTGGTTACCGCAATCACTTTACCCACGGGCCTGAGGGGCAACGTCGAAGAATCCTCGCTAGGAATTGGGGGAGTTAGTTTGTCAGCCATCAATTCACCCTTTGCATGGCGCTGGCGGCGAGACTGCCTGGCACTTCGCCGGAAACATTTTCGATCCATGCCGGGTCACCCAGAGCGAGATGGCCAAACAAGAGATTTTTTTCTTCGGCACTGACATAAATTTCTTGCTGGTGGTCCAGGCATACACGGTTACGGCCTTCTTTTTTTGCCCGGTATAGCTGAACGTCGGCACGCTCCGTCCACAATTCTGCGGTTGAGCGCACCCACTCTGGTGCATAGGCGCCGCCAATGCTGATGGTCACCTTCAGCGACAAGACGGGCGATATCGGAATCACCAATGCTTCGATGGTCGCACGGATACGTTCGGCCACGGTAGCGCCAAAAGAGGCGTGGCAGTTGGGTAGTACGACTGCAAATTCTTCTCCACCATAACGGGCAACGGTATCCATGGGACGCACGCAACTGGCCACGCAACGGGCCACGGCCTGCAACACCTGATCACCAGCCTGGTGACCTTGGGTGTCATTGACGCTTTTGAAGTGGTCAATGTCGAGCATTAACAACAGCGCTGGATCGCCCGATCGCGCAACGCCATCGATGGTGCGCTCTTGCACTGCGCGGAAATGCCGACGGTTGCCAAGGCCGGTCAGAGGGTCTTTGAGAGAGAGTTCGCATAGGCCGTCAATGACACCCTGCAGATACTCCAGTGGTGATTGTTCGCGTGACGGCAGGGACCCCAACATGGCATGGTCCAGCAAAGCACGCGCATCGTCCAATCGCAACTGCTGCAATTCAAGGGTGGATGGGGACGCCGGGGTTGTCACTGTTGAGGTTGGCTCTTTATCGTTAAAGCATAACAGGAACTGGGTCAGTGGTGTCACGCAAAGCAGCTCACCTGCCTCAGAGTTGCAGCCGATTTACTGAGTAATTATGGCGCTCACCCAACCGCTACGTGTCACTGTCAAGGCAAGTCTTGGAGCTGGGTTCCGCATACTGGACAGTCCGGATTGCGCGTTAAACGGATGTCGCTCCAGGTCATATCACGGCCATCCAACATCAGCAGCCTGCCTATGGCGGATTGACCCGCACCACTCAGTAGCTTGAGCGCTTCAGCGGCCTGCATGCTGCCGATGATGCCGACCAGAGGGGCAAAAACCCCCATCGTTGCGCAACGCGTCTCTTCAAAATCGGTATCGAGTGGGAACACGCACGCGTAACACGGGGACAGCGGGTCTTTGGCGTCGTAGACCGCCAACTGCCCATCGAATCGTATGGCCGCACCGGAAACCAAGGGCACGCCATGGCGCACGCAGGCTGCGTTCAGCGCGTGGCGGGTTGCAAAATTGTCGCTGCAGTCCAGCGCAACGTCGGTCTCCGCCACCAGGATGTCCAGGTGCGCAGCATCTGCACGCTCGGCCAAGGTGGTAATTTTGAGTTCAGGATTGATGGCGAGCAAGGCTTGGCTAGCCGACTCCACCTTGGGCTGTCCGACCCGCGCTTGCGTGTGGGCAATTTGACGTTGCAAATTGGTCAGGTCGACGGTATCGTGGTCTACGAGGGTCAGATGCCCAACGCCGGCGGTCGCTAGATACAGCGCGGCAGGAGAGCCCAGTCCGCCAGCCCCGATGACCAGTGCACGACCCTGCATGATCCGTTCCTGGCCTTCCACCCCGATCTCATTGAGCAGAATATGGCGCGAGTAGCGCAGCAGCTGCGAGTCATCCATTGCAGCGTTTCGCCGCCGGGCCGCCCCAAGGCGAAAGCGCCCGCTCGGGGGGCAGCGCAGTACGCGAAGCGACCAGCGTGGGGGCCATGTCCTAGTTTTCCTTGGAATCTTCTTCCTTGCGCTCCACCTGGGTCTTGCTGACCAGAACCGGTCGTCCTTTGAGCTGGTTCAGCGCTTGCAGCAGCTGGAAGTCTTTGTCGGAGCCGAATTCGGGCGGACGCCTCTCCGAGTTGGGCTTACGCGACTCTTCCTCAAGCCGCTTCAGGGCCTCATCCCGCGCCTTTTCGTGTGTGGCGTTCTTGACTTCTTCGCCCTGCCCGCTGGTCAGATGCTTACCCAGGTCTGCTTCACGGGTGCGCAGCGCCGCGTAAGGGCTACCTTCTTCGGTATCGTCGATCATCACGTCAGGCACGATGCCTTTGGCCTGAATAGATTTGCCGCTGGGCGTGTAGTAGCGCGATGTGGTGATCTTCAAGCCGGTATCCGGCCCCAAGGCCCGGAAGGTCTGGACTGAGCCCTTGCCAAAAGTCTGGCTCCCCATCAACGTGGCGCGCTTGTGGTCTTGCAAAGCACCCGCCACGATTTCGCTGGCAGAGGCCGACCCCTCATTGACCAGCACCACCAGCGGCACCTTCTTCAGGGCCAAAGGCAGCTTCTTGAGCGGATCGTTGCCGTCGCGTCCCAGATAATCGCGAACCGTCGCTTTGAATAGTTGTTTGCTATCGGCCGTTTGGCCATTGGTGGAAACGACCGTCACATTCTCAGGCAAGAACGTGGCCGACACTGCGACGGCTGCATTGAGCAGTCCGCCAGGGTCATTGCGCAGATCCAGGACCAGTCCCTTCAGATGGGGGTCCTGTTTATAGATTTCGTCCAATTTCTTCGCGAAGTCGTCGACGGTTTGTTCCTGGAACTGGCTGACGCGAATCCAGCCATAGCCGGGTTCGATAATTTTGCCGCGCACTGATTGCTGCTTGATTTCTTCGCGAACAATGTCGACGGGGAACGTGCGGTTTTCGTCCTTGCGGAAGATCGTCAAAAGCACCTTGGTATTGGGTTCGCCCCGCATACGCTTGACGGCTTCGTTCAGGGAGAGCCCCTTCACGGCGGTTTCGTCTATGCGGGTGATTAAATCATTGGGCTTGAGGCCGGCTCGAAAGGCCGGGGAGCCTTCTATAGGAGAGACGACCTTGACCAAGCCATCTTCCTGGGTGATTTCAATTCCGACGCCAACGAAACGCCCGGACGTGCCTTCCTTGAATTCCTTGTACGATTTCTTGTCAAAGTACTGGGAGTGCGGGTCCAGACTGGACACCATGCCGGCAATGGCCTCGGTGATCAGCTTCTTCTCGTCAACCGGCTCCACATAGTCGCTCTTGAGCATGCCAAATACGGCAGCAAGCTGTTGCAACTCTTCTAACGGCAGCGGCGCCAAAGTGCTGCGCGCGACCGTCTGCAATGACACCGTCGTCAGCGCGCCGGCCATCACGCCCAACCCAATCCAACCTGCAATTTTCAGTTTTTGACCCATATGTATTCCAGTGCCGCTTCAATATACACCTTGGAGGTGCTGGCTTGCAGCGAGTTCCTTCGGTTGGCGTTTGGATTGCGTGGCAAATACGGGGAAAACCCGCACTTTCCCGCGCCTTTTTTACGCTTTGCCCTGCGAGGCCACCGCCGCGGCAGCCATGGCTGCGGCTTGTGCATCCCCGAGGTAATAGTGGCGAATCGGCTTCAAGTCGGAATCTAATTCATACACCAGCGGGATGCCATTGGGAATGTTCACACCCACGATGTCGTCGTCACCAATCAGGTCCAGGTACTTGACCAACGCCCGTATTGAATTGCCGTGTGCTGCCACCAAGATGCGTTTGCCAGCCCGTATGGCGGGGGCCATGGACTCATTCCAAAATGGCATCACGCGGGCGACCGTGTCCTTCAGGCATTCGGTCAGCGGAACCTGGCCGGGCTCCAGCTTGACGTAACGCAGGTCGCCGCGTTCGCTGCGGGCATCGGTGGGTTCCAGTGCTGGCGGTGGGGTGTCGTAGCTGCGGCGCCATTGCAATACTTGGGCGTCGCCATACTGCTTGGCCATGTCGCTCTTGTTGAGGCCCTGCAGCGCGCCGTAATGGCGCTCGTTCAGGCGCCAGGAATGCACGACTGGCAGCCAAGTGCGGTCCATTTCATCCAGGCAGTGCCACAGCGTGCGGGTGGCGCGCTTGAGGACGCTGGTGTATGCGACATCAAACTCGTAGCCTTCTGCCTTGAGCAGCCGACCCGCGTTCTTGGCCTGTTCCACGCCGGTGGGCGTGAGGTCTACATCAGTCCATCCGGTGAAGCGGTTGTCCAGATTCCAGGTGGATTCGCCATGGCGAACGAGAACGAGTTTGTACATGGTGCAGGCGGTAAAAACGGAAATAGGAAGGGCGTTCGAAGTGCCGTTGGGCAGCAAAACATCTTGCATTCTAAAATGGTGGGTTGAAAGCTCGCTAACTTACAAGGAATAAAGTGTGAAATTCATTCTCGACAACTGGATGTTGATTGCGGTAGCCCTTGCCTCAGGCTCCATGCTGCTGTGGCCCGTGATCCAAGGTGCCACCGTCGCGGGACTTGACCCGGCTGGGGCGGTGCAACTGATCAACCGCGAAAAGGCCGTAGTCGTGGACGTGTGCGATCCCGCGGAATTTGCCTCTGGCCATGTGGGCGGTGCCAAGAATGTTCCGCTCGCGGATCTGGAAAGCAAGCTTTCCGCCGCAGTCAAGAACAAATCTTTGCCCCTGATCCTGGTCTGCCAGTCCGGTGCACGCTCGGGGCGCGCGGTGGCGATTGCGAAGAAATTGGGTTACGGGCAAGCCCAGGCCCTGGGTGGTGGCATGGTCGGCTGGAAAGCGGCCAATCTACCGATTGAAAAGGCCTGATGCTATGCAATCCGTAAAAATGTATACCACGGCGTCCTGCCCGTATTGCGTGCAGGCCAAACGTATCTTGGTCACCAAAGGGGTAGAAAACATCGATGAAATTCGGGTGGACAACCTACCGCACGAGCGGACCAAGATGATGGAGATCACTGGGCGGCGCACCGTGCCGCAGATCTTCATTGGTACCACCCACGTAGGTGGCTGTGACGACCTGATGGCGTTGGACAGCCGGGGTGGCCTAGTGCCCCTGCTCAATGCAGCTTGAATCGCGCGCGAATCGGCCCCGGTGGTGAGCCTTGCAGCCTGAGATAATCCGCGTCTAACGAAACTCCCGTTAATTCCCGCCATACGCCTTCCCGGAAGTTCTTGGGCGGGCTTTGTTTTACTTTGAAAGACTGTTTTTATGTCCGACCAGACTCCTGCGACTCCCGTTTTCCAGATCCAACGCGTCTACCTTAAAGAGGCCTCGCTGGAGCAACCTAACTCTCCCGCCATTCTGCTGGAGCAAGAGCAGCCAACCGTAGACATCCAATTGGGTGTGGAAGCAGCTCCCGTCGCTGACGGCGTGTTTGAAGTAGCTGTGACCGCTACCGTGCACACCAAGATCAAAGACAAGACGGTGTTCTTGGTTGAAGCCAAGCAAGCCGGCATTTTCGAAATCCGTGGCGTGCCAGAAGACCAAATGGGCCAGTTGATGGGTATCGCTTGCCCACAAATCGTCTACCCCTACCTGCGCGGCAATGTGGCGGATCTGATCCAGCGCGGTGGTTTCCCACCCGTGCACCTGACAGAAATCAACTTCCAGGCCATGTACGAGCAACAACAACAGGCTCAGGCTGCTGCGTCGGCCAACGCTCCCAGCAGCGCGCTGACACAGTAGTCATTAGGGCAAAACTGCCCCCTAGCCCTCGTATCCACTGATACTGATGCTATGAAAATAGTAGTAATTGGGGGGGGCGCCTGGGGCACTGCGCTAGCCGTCAACGCCAGCCTCAAGACCTTGGCGCCGCATGGAGTGACGTTGTGGGTGCGCGACGCTGCCCAAGCGCTCTCCATGCAGCAACGTCGCGAAAATCAACGCTATTTGCCGGGCGTGGTTTTGCCATCGATGCTGGACATCAATAGCCAAGCCCTGCCGGAGTTGCTGATCGCCTTGCGGCCTGAAGACTTGGTGATCCTGGCGTCGCCGATGGCGGGCCTGCGCGGTCTGCTGATCCAACTTCGGGGCTGCAGTGCTGCGGTGGCTTGGCTGTGCAAGGGCTTTGAAGCCGGCGTAGGGCCAGCACCTGGGTTGATGGGGCATGAAATTCAGTCGCAGGTGGCTGCTGGTCTGCGCGCCGGTGTGCTCAGCGGCCCCAGTTTTGCGCAAGAAGTCGCCCTGGGCAAACCCACAGCCCTGGTCGCCGCCAGTGCCGACGCCACGGTGCGTGATGCTTTGGTCCTGGCGTTCCATAGCGCCACATTGCGGGTCTACGCCAACGACGATGTGGTGGGCGTCGAAGTGGGCGGGGCCGTCAAGAATGTTCTGGCCATCGCCACCGGCCTGTGTGACGGGCTGCAGCTGGGCTTGAACGCCCGGGCTGCACTGATCACCCGCGGGTTGGCAGAGATGACCCGTCTGGGTCTGGCGCTGGGCGCCAAGGCCGAGACTTTCATGGGCCTCAGTGGTTTGGGCGATCTGGTGCTCACCGCTACGGGTGATTTGTCACGCAACCGGCGTGTGGGCCAAGCCTTGGCGCATGGCCAAACCCTGCAGCAGGCGATTGAGTCGCTAGGCCACGTGGCCGAAGGCGTGTACAGCGCACGCACCGTCGTGCAGCGCGCAAGCAGCCTTGGCATTGCGATGCCAATTGCACATTGCGTGGTGGATTTGCTGGATGGCCGCGTTCAGCCTTCGCAAGCGGTCGCAGCCCTGATGGGGCGTGACCCCACAGCCGAAGGCATATAGGCCTACGGTTTCGCCGCAGGGGCGATATCAGCTCTTTTGAACCTTGGCCGCGATATACGCCAAGGCTACTTCCACCTGGTCCACGAGAATCAGGCAGAGTTCACCCGCCACCAACTTGTCCATGGCGGTGTCAATCGCCACAAATTCACCCTTGATTTCCGAAGACTGGGTGGTCCGCTTTGCGTGGGTCAAGCCCTGTCGCAACAGCGCAATCACTTCGCCATCCTGCCTACCACGCTGGCATTGGTCTTCGTACAAGATGACCTCGTCAAAGGCGTCGCCCAGAATTTCGGTTTGTTGGCGAATGTCTTGGTCGCGCCGGTCGCCGGCACCGCTGATCACGACCGAACGTCGCGTGGCGGGCATCGCCTGGACGGCCTGGACCAAGGCCACCATGGCATCGGGGTTATGGCCATAGTCGGCAATGACAGTGGCGCCGCGGTACTTGAAGAAGTTGAAGCGGCCCTGCGCGTTATCGGTGTCGTTTGAAAAGCCCGAAAGTCCGTTGCGGATGGTGTCCAAGTCCAGGCCCAGCGCCCAAGCTGCCGCAACCGAGGCCATGACGTTTTCCACCTGAAACGGGATCACCCCTCCCATGGTGATCGGGATGTTTGCCAACGCAACAGTTTGTTGGAAGTCGCCCTTGCTAGCAACGATCTGGCCGTTTTCTACGTAGACCACGGCCTGACCCTGAGCGCGGTGCGTAGCCATCACGGGGTGGAGTTTATCGACCGCAAAGAACGTGACTGAACCCCGGCATTTGCTCGCCATGGCTGCGACGATGGGGTCGTTGGCGTTGAGCACGGCGACGCCGCTGGGCGACACGTTTTGAACAATGACGCGCTTGAGCACAGCCAGGTCTTGCACGGTTGTAATGTAGTTCAGGCCCAGGTGGTCGCCGCTGCCGACGTTGGTAACGACGGCTACATCGCAGCGGTCAAACGCCAGGCCTTCGCGCAAGACGCCGCCGCGTGCCGTTTCCAGCACGGCAGCGTCCACATCGGGGTGTAGCAACACGCTCCGTGCGCTCTTGGGTCCGCTGCAGTCGCCCGTGTCTATGCACTGACCGCCGACATAGACGCCGTCGGTATTGGTCATGCCCACGCACAGGCCGTTTTGCGCCAACAGATGTGAAATCAGCCGCACCGTTGTGGTCTTGCCATTGGTACCGGTCACCGCGACGATGGGAATGCGTCCGTCCTGGCCATTCTTGAACATGCTGGAGATGATGGCCTCACCGACAGCGCGGCCTTTGCCGAAAGAGGGGCTCAAATGCATACGCAGGCCTGGTGCAGCGTTGACCTCCACAATGCCGCCGCCCACCTCTTCAATCGGTCGCAGGATGCTATCGCACACCAGGTCCACGCCACACACGTCCAGGCCCACCATGTGGGCCGCGGCCACTGCGCGCGCCGCAACCTCAGGGTGCACGTCGTCCGTCACATCGGTGGCGGAACCCCCGGTGGACAGGTTCGCGTTGTTGCGCAGGTTGACGCGCTGGCCCTTGGCCGGAACGTCGTCCGCCTTGAAGCCCTGGTTGGCCAAACAGGCGTGTGCGATGTCATCGATGCGAATTTTGGTGAGCGAGGTTGAGTGGCCGGAGCCACGGCGTGGATCCAGGTTCACCTGGTGCACCAACTCGGCGATAGTGTGCACGCCGTCTCCCACCACCTTGGGTGGGTCGCGCCGTGCCGCAGCAACCAATTTGTCGCCGACTACCAGCAGGCGGAAATCATTGCCTGGCATGTAGCGTTCCACCAGAACGTCATCGCGAAACTCGGTGGCAATGGCGTAGGCCTTGACCAGATGTTCCTTCGTGGTGATATTGACCGTAACCCCTTTGCCCTGGTTGCCGTCCTTGGGTTTGACGACCACGGGCAGGCCAATTTCACAAGCCGCCGCCCAGGCATCTTCCGGGTCTGTCACAGTGCGGCCCGCGGGCACCGGCACGCCGGCGGCTGCGAGCAGCTTTTTGGTCAGCTCTTTGTCTTGGGCAATAGCCTCGGCGATCGCGCTGGTGACATCCATCTCGGCCGCCTGAATGCGCCTTTGCTTGCTGCCCCAGCCAAATCGCACCATGCTGCCCTCGGTCATGCGGCTGAAGGGGATGTTGCGGGCTACCGCCGCGTCAACGATGCAGCCGGTGCTAGGCCCCAGACGCACATCTTCATCCAGATCGCGCAGTTGGGTCAGCGCATCGGCCAGGTCAAACGGCGTGTCGTCCAGTGCCGATCGGCACAGTGCCTGCGCCAGATCCATGGCCAGACGGCCGACGGCTTCTTCGCTGTACTCCACCACCAACTGGTACACATCGGCATCCACGGTCGGCGTGGTGCAGCTAAAGGTCACCGGGCACCCAGCTTGCGCCTGCAAACCCAGCGCTGCCAGCTCCAACACATGCACCATGGGGATCGAATCATCATGGCCCGTCGGCTGGAACGGACTGATCTCGGGAAACCGGGCACGCAGCCGCGATTCAAAACCGTCGATCTTTCCTATCGCACGCTCCTGGGAATCGCAGGACACAATGGACTGAATGGCGGTGTGGTGGCTCCACAAATTGGGTCCACGCAGGGCTCGGATACGGGTGACTTCCATGATCGTCCTAATCAGTTGAGGACAGAGCTGAAGGTCTGTCCCGCAAAGTTATCAATACGGTGTTTTCTTGGGGTTGGACTCAAAAGTCCGCAGGCCTGCGCCA
>JANXVI010000077.1 GCA_025351745.1 Rhodoferax sp. | reverse complement strand
CAGCGCGTCGCGCAGGCCATCGCCAAGCAGGTTAAAGGCCAATACGGTGATCAGAATGGCCAGCCCGGGGAAGGTCACCACCCACCAGGCGCGCAACACGAACTCGCGTGCATCGGCCAACATGGTGCCCCATTCGGGTGACGGCGGTTGCGCACCCAGGCCCAAAAAGCCCAGTGCGGCGGCGTCCAGAATCGCGGTGGAGATGCCCAGCGAGGCCTGCACGATCAGTGGTGCGGTGCAATTGGGCAGTACCTCGCTGAACATGATGCGCCAATGGCCGGCCCCGCCCATACGGGCCGCAGTGACGTAGTCGCGAGAAGTTTCAGAGATGACCGCCGCACGGGTGATGCGTACATAGTGCGGCAGCACGACGATGGACACCGCCAGCATGGCGTTCATCAATCCGGGCCCCAGTATGGCCACGATCACAATTGCCAGCAGCAGGCTCGGCAGGGTCAAGACGATATCCATGATGCGCATCACAGCGATTTCAAATATGCCCCGGAAATACCCCGCCAACAGACCCAACGTAGTACCCACCACAACGGACAGGGCTACTACGGCAATACCAATCGTCAGTGAGAGCCGTGCACCATGGATCAGGCGCGACAGGATGTCACGACCAATGGCGTCGGTGCCCAGCCAGTGGGCCGACGAGCCACCCGTTTGCCAAGCAGGTGGCACCAGGAACACCGAGTTGTCGGTCAGATCAGGAGCGTAGGGGGCCACAACATTGGCAAACGCGGCCAACAGCAGCACCGTCACCACAATCAGCAGCCCGCCCACGGCGCCTCGGTTGGCACTGAAGTAGCGCCAGAAGTCTTTGAAGGGATGCAAGGGAGCAGCCTGTGCAGACGATTCGGTCGATGCAGCCATCGCGTTGTGTGTACTCGTCGTCATTTTTGGTGCCGGATGCGCGGGTTGATGATGCCGTAGGTGACGTCCACCAGCAGGTTGACGGCCATGACCATGGCGCCCAGCAGCAGCATGCCGCCTTGCAGAACCGGGTAGTCGCGCCGGCTGATGGCTTCGATCAGCCACTTGCCAACGCCTGGCCACGAGAAGATGGTTTCGGTCAGGATAGCGCCGGTGAACAACACGCCCACTTGCAGGCCGATCACCGTAATGACCGGTATCAGTGCGTTGCGCAGCGCGTGCACCGCCACGATGCGAAGGGTTGGCAAACCCTTGGCGCGCGCGGTGCGGATGTAGTCCTCACCCAGGACCTCCAGCATGGCTGAGCGCGTCATGCGCGCGATCACCGCCAGGGGATTGGTGCCCAGCACGATGGTGGGGAGAATGAGGTGAGAGACTGCCGACCAAAAGGCTGCCTTGTCGTTCGCCAACAGGGTATCGATCAGCAGGAAACCGGTGACAGGTTCAATGAAATATTGCACCGCTATGCGACCAGACACCGGCGTCAGATCGAGCTGGACCGAGAAGAACAGGATCAGCAACAGGCCCCACCAGAAGATGGGCATTGAATAGCCGGTGAGCGATACCCCCATGACGCCATGGTCCAGGATGGTGTTGCGCTTGACCGCAGCAATGATGCCAGCCGGAATACCGATCAGCAACGCAAACAGAATGGCGCACAGCGCAAGCTCAATCGTGGCGGGAAACAGCGCCGCGAATTCCGTCATCACAGGACTTTGGGTGATTACGGACTTGCCCAAATCGCCTTGCAACACCTTGGCAATGTAGATGCCATACTGCACGATGACGGGCCGATCGAGCCCATATTCCTTGAGCAAAACAGCATGGCGTGTGGCGTCGATGCCGCGCTCTCCCGCCAGGGTTTCAATAGGGTCACCGGGGACCAAGCGGATCAGAAAGAACGCCACCAGTGTCATGCCGAAAAACGTCGGGATGATCAGGCTAAAGCGCGTGAACAGAAAGCGCAGCATGGGTTGGTGTTTTGGGAGTTGTATAGACAAATGCGTCTGCACCGGGCTGGTGCACGAGGCCCCGCATTCTACCAACGCAAAAACGGGGCTGCGCTCCACCAACACCCGTGTTTCTACCTAGACGCAGCGGGGGTTTTTCACCCTGAATGCGCCACCAAACAGGCATAAAAAAAGGCCGACAGGGCCGGCCTTTTTTGTATTGGATGGAAGACCAATTATTTGAGGTGCTTGCCGATCAGGCCAGCCATCTCGAACATCGACACTTGCATCTTGCCAAAGACTTCTTTGAGCTTGGCGTCTGCATTGATCATGCGCTTGTTCACTGCGTCTTGCAGCTTGTGCTTTTTGATGTACACCCACAGCTGCTTCACCACTTCGGTGCGGGGCAGTGGGCTGTTGCCGACGATCGAAGCCAATGCGGCGCTGGGCGTCAAAGCTTTCATGAATGCAGCATTCACTGTGCGCTTCTTGGCTGGTGCCTTGGCAGCGACCTTTTTAGCAGGTGCTTTCTTGGCGGGAGCAGCCTTCTTGGCTGGAGCCTTGGCGGCTACTTTCTTGGCGGGAGCTGCTGCTTTTTTCGCAGGAGCTGCCTTCTTTGCCGGAGCTGCTGCCTTCTTCGCAGGTGCCGCTTTTTTTGCCGGAGCTTTCTTTGCAGTTGCCATGATTGATTGTCCTTCTTGAAGTTGATTAATCACCAATGAAAAGCTGCCCTCTCACTGGTACCCGGATGCTACTGGAGAAAAAGCGGCTTATCCAGCGGAAAAATGATTTTTTCATAGGGAAATGTTGTTTTTTCCATTGGAGAATGGGCTTATTAGGCAAAAAGGAGTGACTAGCTATGGCAATTGCGTTTGCAACCTGTGATCTGTGCGACCTGCTCAAAGGCGATTTCACGGGCGATTTTCGGGTGCTTCCCCCGGTATTTCGGGACTTTGGGGCGGTCAATAAATTTGCCGGCCCGGTGGTAACGGTCAAGTGTTTTGAAGACAACACACTGGTCAAAGCCGCTGTGGACTCTTTGGGTTACCTCGACACACCGCAGGGCCGGGTGGCCAAAGTGTTGGTGGTGGATGGGGGCGGCTCACTGCGCAAAGCGCTGCTGGGCGGCAACCTGGGTGCAGCCGCGGCCCGCAATGGTTGGGCCGGGGTGGTGATTGACGGTTGTGTGCGTGACACCTCCGAACTGGCAACGCAGGCCGTGGGCATCCGCGCTCTGGCGGTCATGCCCTTGCCCACCGAGAAACGCCAACAGGGCCAAGCCGATGTTGCCGTACAGGTGCAGGGCGTGTGGATTCGACCAGGAGATTGGCTCTACGCCGATGAAGACGGCATAGTCGTCGCGTCGAGGGCGCTGGTGTAGCGGTTTCAAAGTCAGCCCCCTTGGGGGCAGCGACTACACGGAGTGAGGGAGCGTGGGGGCTCTAATCGGCAGAGTGGCCAGCACGACGCCCAGCAATGCAATGCCAAAGGCCAGCATCTGCACGGCACTAAGCGTCTCGCCCAGAACCAACACGCCCACCAACGCTGCGGAGATGGGCAGCATCACGCTGAATACACCGGCGCGTGCCGCTGGCACCGTTTGCAGGCCCGTCATCCACAACCAGACCGTCCAGACGCTGGCTGCCATGGCATAAAACAGCAACAGCAACCATGTGGCGGGCGCGACGTTGGAAAATTCGAAGTGCCAGGCGGCGTAGAGCCCCAAGGGCGTCATCAGCACAAAGCCCCACAAATTGATGAGCGCTGCAATACGCTTGGGTGACAGGCTACCGGTCAGCCTTTTGCCGATGACGGCATACGCAGCCTCGCACAGCACGGCCACAAACACCAAAATATTGCCCCAAAGCGTGTTGTTGTAAGCTGAATCGGCCTCTAGCCCTCGTGGAATATTCGTTAGTAGCTCATTTTTTGATAGCGATACTACGGCGATGCCCACCACGCCGCAACCGATGGCGCCCCACACCCGCAGCCCGATGCGTTCCTTGAGAAAGGCCCAGCTCATCAGCGCCACCACCGCAGGGATGGTCGCCAAAATGACACCGGCCGATACCGCCGTGGTCATGCTGACGCCAAACAGCATGGCAATGGAGAACAGGAAATTTCCAACAAAAGATTCTAAAAACAGCAAACGTTTGGTGCCACCACTCAAGCTTGCCTCATTCGGCCCGGGCTTGAGCCAGTGCACCATGGCGACGCCGCCAATGCCGAAGCGCAGCCAGGCCAGCAAAAATACGGACAATGCGGCCACCAGTGGCTTGGACAGAGCCACGTAGCAGCCGACAAGTGCCATGCTCAACGCCAGACTGCCGTAGGCCATCCAGCGATGACGTTGACCGTCGGGGAGCGTTTCGGAAGAGTCAAATTTTGTCATTGCGGCGTCGGAAAAGCTACGAGGTTACCCCAGCGGCAGGCGCTGGATACGCGCGACGAATGCGTTGGCAGCGAGAGCGGGCACCAAAAATTTGCGACACTCTTGGTTTATTTGCTGCACAGCGAGCTGAAACCTGGGCTGCTGCAATGGGATATTTTTTGCCAACGGACATGCAACAGGAGATATTGCAATGACAAAGCAGAACAATGGCTTGGCAGCCGGTTCGCTGGGGACTTTGGAGTCGATCGTGATGGGCGTGGCCGGTTCAGCCCCCGCTTTCAGCATTGCAGTGACCGCAGCAGTGATTGTGGCCGCCGTAGGAACCCTTTCCGTGGGCAGTGTCCTGTATTGTGGGCTGATCATGTTTGGCATCATGCTGTCGTTTGTTCACCTGAACCAGACGACTTCGCATGCGGGGGCCACGTACGCGTGGGTCGGCAAGATCTTTGGACCCACCTGGGGCTTTTTTTCGGGCTGGGGCTTGCTGGTGGCCTCGGTGGTATTCATGGTTTCGGCCACCATTCCGGCCGCGACGTCCACACTGACGATCATCCAGGAGTTCTTTGGTATCGCCGAGGACTTGAAGGAAAGTACGGGCTGGGTAACCGTGACGGCGGCAGTCTGGCTGACCATCGTGACTCTGGTGGTTACCAAAGGGATCAAGCACGCGAGCTACGCCCAGATCGTGCTGACCCTCATTGAGACCTGCATCGTCGTTGCTCTCATTGGTGGCGCTTTTATGCAATACAGCGCTCATCCGGCACATCCGCCGAGTTGGAGTTGGCTTTTTGACTTCACGCCCACCACATTTGCCACAGGAGCGCTAACCGCGATCTTCTTTTACTGGGGCTGGGACGTGACGATGAATTTGGGCGAAGAGACCCACGAGGGCGACGGCATCAAACCCGCTAGCCGTGGTGCGTTGTGGGCGATGGTCAATCTGATGCTGTTGTACCTCATCATGATCATCGTCGTACTGATAGTGCTCACGGATGAAGAAATTGCCAAGGCCAACACCAACGTCTTGTACGCCATAGCAAACAAGCTGTTTGCACCGCCATGGAACTATCTTGCGGTTATTTCCACCATCCTGAGTACCGTTGGAACCATCGAAACCCAGATATTGCAATTCAGCCGCAGCATGTTCGCCATGGCCAGGGACGATGCTTTGCATCGCCGCTACTCGGCGTTGCATCCTGAGTGGCGCACGCCGTGGGTCGCAACCTTCGTTATGTGGGCCATGGCCATACTGTTGCTGTTTATCTCGTCGTACATGCCTTCGGTTAAAGACATTTTGGACAAATCGGTGGCCGCAACCTGTTTTCAGATCTGCTTTTACATGAGCATGGCCGGGTTCGCGTGTGCATGGCACTTCCGGGACAAGCTTAAATCAGGCTCCTTGGCGGGCAAGATCACCTATGTGGTATGGCCGTTTGTCAGTGCCGGGTTCATGGTGTTTGTGGCTGCTTACAGTGCAGTAGTCTCATTCGATTTGCTGACCAATGTTATTGGTATAGGCGGGCTGCTGTTGGGATTTATCCCGTTTTACCTCAGCAAGGCGCGGCAACGTCGTTCGATGGTTTGACCCCCTTATGCCTGACTTTCGTCGGCACGTCTCATGCATCGGCCTACATAGCGAATGAAATTTTCATTCGGTGATTGTTTGATTTCACAATCCAATAAATTCGCCCAAAATCCTCGATTTCAATTGAAAAATTCAGTCATATATAAGACATAAGACAGGCTTTTAGTCTTATATAAGACTAGAATGCAGCCATGCTCGAACAGCAACATTGGTTCAAGCGCCGATCTTTCTTAACTACGGAGTGATTCCATGACTACCCAGACCCGTGAACAGCAAATTGCAGCCCTTGAAAAAGACTGGGCGACCAACCCCCGCTGGAAAGGCATCAAGCGTGGCTATTCCGCTGCCGACGTCGTGCGTTTGCGCGGTTCTTTCCAGGTCGAGCACACTTTGGCCCGCCGTGGTGCTGAAAAGCTGTGGGGCTTGGTCAACAACGAGCCCTACGTGAACTGCCTTGGCGCATTGACCGGTGGTCAAGCCATGCAGCAGGTCAAGGCTGGCGTCAAGGCCATATACCTGTCGGGCTGGCAAGTGGCTGCCGATAACAACGAATATTCCGCCATGTACCCCGACCAGTCGCTGTACCCCGTGGATTCGGTGCCAAAGGTGGTCGAGCGCATCAACAATTCCTTCAGCCGTGCGGATGAAATTCAGTGGTCCAAAGGCGTTGGCCCTGGCGACAAGGGTTACATCGACTACCACGCACCCATCGTGGCTGACGCAGAAGCCGGTTTCGGTGGCGTGTTGAACGCGTATGAACTGATGAAGGCCATGATCCGTGCTGGTGCCGGTGGCGTGCACTTTGAAGACCAATTGGCTTCCGTCAAGAAATGCGGTCACATGGGTGGCAAGGTATTGGTCCCCACCACCGAGGCTTGCCAAAAGCTGATCGCTGCCCGTATGGCTGCCGACGTCTACGGCGTGCCCACTTTGGTGATTGCCCGTACCGATGCCGAAGCTGCTGATCTGTTGACCAGCGACTACGACGAAAACGACAAGCCATTCCTGACCGGTGAGCGCACGGCCGAAGGCTTCTACAAGACCAAGAAGGGCATGGACCAGGCTATCAGCCGCGCCATCGCCTACGCTGATTACGCCGACCTGGTGTGGTGCGAAACTGGCACGCCTGATCTGGAATTTGCCCGCAAGTTCGCAGAAGCCGTGCACGCCAAGCACCCCGGCAAGATGCTGGCCTACAACTGCTCGCCATCGTTCAACTGGAAGAAGAACCTGGACGACGCAACCATTGCCAAGTTCCAAAATGAACTGGGCGCCATGGGTTACAAGTACCAGTTCATCACCTTGGCCGGTATCCACAACATGTGGTACCACATGTTCGACTTGGCGCAAGACTATGTTGCACGCGGCATGACGGCCTACGTCGAGAAGGTGCAAGAGCCTGAGTTCGCAGCCCGCGAGCGTGGTTATAGCTTCGTGTCGCACCAGCAAGAGGTGGGCACGGGTTACTTCGACGAAATCACAACCGTGATCCAGGGTGGCAAGTCCAGCGTTACAGCGTTGACCGGTTCTACTGAAGAAGAGCAATTCCACTAGGCAACACCAGTCTATTGCTAGACTGCCAAGGGCCGGGTTTTCGCAAGAAGGCCCGGCCTATTTCATGGGTGCCACGCAGAAGGAATTGGAATGACGTTGTACGTATCGGATCTCGATGGCACCTTGCTGGACCGTGATGGCAAGCTATCGCAGAGCAGCCGCGTGCGGCTGAAGGGATTGCTGGAGCAGGGCCTGTTGTTCACCGTGGCCAGTGCCCGCCATGTGTCCTCTATCTACAGTCTATTGGGTGACCTGCCATTGCAGTTGCCCGTCATATCTGGCAACGGGGCCTACATCAGCGATATGCGCAGCGGCCGCCACGAACTGGTGCGCGCCATAGAGCCTACGTTGGCGCAGTCCATCTTCGCCCTGGCGCGTGCGCACGGTCTGATGCCGTTTTTCTCGACCCATAGCCCCAAGGGCGACCATTTGTACTACCACTCGGCCAGCAATGCTGGACAGCAGAGTTTTCTGGACGAACGTTTAAGCGTGGGCGACCCGCGCTTGCGTCACTCAGCGCGTCTACAAGATGAATTGCGTGATCCGGTGGTGACCTTCATGCTGATAGAGCACGAGGCACCTTTGCGGGATCTGCAGGCGGCCATCACAGAATTGTGCGGAGACGCGGTGGAAACCCATTTGGCAGAAGACCTTTATTGTCCCGGTTGGCCCTGGCTCACCGTGCATGACAAACGCGCCAGCAAAGACCAGGCCATCCAGACCTTGACCGAGCGCTATGGGCTAGCTGAGCGCGAGATCGTGGTCTTTGGCGACCATGTCAACGACGTGACCATGTTGCGCGCCGCACACCGCGGCATTGCGATGGGCAATGCCATTGACGCAGTCAAGCGGGAGGCGCATACCGTCATTGGCTCACACCACGTCGACAGTGTGGTGGATTTCATTGAGGGTGATTGGCGGCGTTAGCCATCGCGCGCATGGGTTCTAACCTACCGCATTTACCCCGGTATGCGGACAGTCGTCCCACGCGCGCACATCACACCCGCAGTGCGTAACCGCGAGTGCGGATGTGGTGATGATTCCGGCAGACCGACGGATCGGCGCTTTTTCAGCCTGTTTGACTTTCGATGCGGCCACGTCTGCTGGGCTTGCCATTGCTGCATCCCCATCCGGTATCCAACGCAAGAACGGCGTGAGGTCATCAACATCGACGATGTACCACTGCTTCTTGGTAGAGTCCCAGCGGGCTCCCAGCGCCTTTGCGGCATCTTTCTCGGCGAAGGGGGTTACCAAATTGATTCTCATATGAGTATTATCCTGTGGGGATAGGGCCGCCAGCGTGGGCGACAATGAGCGTCTTGCTAAATGACCGTAGGCTTTCTACTTCTCTGTGACGGACCCTCATGAGTAGCCATTACGAGAGCGTTCAAATCGCCTCGCTGTACCCCGAAGCCTTCCATGTGGCTGCCCCCGTATCTTCTGTGGGCAGCGAGGTGTGGCAGCGCCAACCAGGTATCTTTATTCGCCAAGGCCCGACACCGGTCGACGTGGACGCGGCACAGGCAGAATCCTCGGTGCGCTCGAATCCCTCCCGTGAGCTGGTTGCGGGTCAATTTGGCTTCGTGCCCCGTTGGGTCAAATCGGCTTCCGATGCCAAGCTGCGTTCTACCAAGCTGGTCAATGCACGCGCAGAAACCGTGACCACGTCCAACAACTTCCGCGAAGCCTGGATGAATGGGCAGCGCTGCATCGTGCCGATGATGGCGTTCCGTGAGGACGATTGGCGCAGCGGTAAGGCGGTGCCAACCCGCATTGCCAGAGTGGACGGCAAGCCCATGGGTGTGGCGGGCTTGTGGGAAAGTTGGACGGGTGCTGATGGCGAGGTCATCATCAGTTACACCCTCCTCACCGTGAGCGCCAATAGCCACGCTCTGATGCACCGCTACCAGCAACCCGGCAGTGAAAAACGCATGGTGGTAATACTGAATGAGGGTGCCGTCGACGCGTGGCTGGGTGCCCGTCCAGAGAAGGCCAAAGAGTTCATGCGGGCCTATCCAGCCAATTGGCTGACCGCCAACCCCATTGAGAAAAAGCGCTAACAAAGGCATTGCGCCGCGACAACGACAACGGCGTTACCGGGCCACTGCATCCCGCCAACACCCCGCAGCCAGTCCGTCCAGCGTGTAGGGCCCGATGGCGGCGCGGATCAGGCGCAGCGTAGGCAAGCCCAACGCCGCCGACATGCGACGGACCTGCCGGTTGCGGCCCTCGCGGATCGTCAGTTCCAGCCATGACGTGGGTTTGGCCTGGCGCACGCGAATCGGTGGTAGACGCTCCCACAGGTCTTTCGGCGTATCTATCAAGCGGGCACGGGCGGGCAAGGTTGGCCCGTCTTTGAGTTGCACTCCGTGGCGCAATGCGTCCAACGCGGCCTCGTCGGGCACACCCTCAACCTGCACCCAATAGGTCTTCTCCATCTTGAAGCGCGGATTGGCAATGCGCGCCTGGAGTTGTCCATCGTCGGTCAGCAGCAGAAGGCCTTCGCTGTCTGCATCCAGGCGGCCCGCTACATAGACATTTGGAACGCCAATGAAGTCTTTAAGCCCGCGCCATTGCCCTTCAGGCGTGAACTGGCTGAGTACCCCGTAGGGTTTGTTGAAACAAATCAATCGGGCCACTGGTTGGCACGGTTTCAGCTTTGCTTCAACACTGCTTCAAATTCGGCCAGTTCTTGCGCAATGGCCGCGTATTTCTTGGACTTTGCTTTGTTGTCCGCCCATTGCAGTGCCGCCGCTTCGAGATCTTCCTTGAAATGCGTGAGCGCTGAATCTTTCCCCGCCTGGGTTGCAGTCTTTGCGGTGCTGGACCACAGCTCTATCAGATCTGACAGACCATTGTCAAAATCGTTGAAGGTCTCTAGGGGTATCCATTGGCCGCTTTTATCAAACATATATGCTCTCTCCAGGGTGACGCGTAAAACAAAAAACCCACAATCTTGCGATGGTGGGTTTTTGAATTTTGGCTCCTCGACCTGGGCTCGAACCAGGGACCTACGGATTAACAGTCCGGCGCTCTACCAACTGAGCTATCGAGGAATGAAGCCTTAAATTATAGCGCGGAAATTTTCCGTTTCTGAAATTCGATGCAGTTTTTTGACATTATCACTCTGACTCAGTCAAAAACTGCTGATGCCACGCCCAGCACTTTGTGTAGCTTGGGACTGGTCGTTGTGTACTGCAACATGACTTTTTTATCTGGAAATATAAACGGCATGGCACCAAAGGCGGACAGCACGCATTCGTGGAAACCGCAGACGATGAGCTTCTTTTTACCGGGGTAGGTGTTGATGTCGCCTACCGCAAAGATGCCGGGCACGTTGGTTGAAAAGGTTTCGGTGTTCACCGCGAGCTGTTTGCGTTCAATGTCAAGACCCCAATGGGCAATGGGCCCCAGCTTGGGTGACAGGCCGAAAAAAACCAGCAACATGTCCAGCGGCACCAAGCGTGTAATGCCATCCGGGCCGGTGACTTTGACTTGGCTCAAACGTCCGTCCGAGGACGCTTCAAAGCCCGTGACCTGTCCCACCACGAACTGCATTTGCTGCGAGTCGCAAAGCGTACGCATTTTGGTGATCGTGGCAGGCGTTGCGTTGAAACCGTCGCGGCGGTGGATCAGAATGACGCTGCTGGCCTTGTGTGGGTTGCCATCAGGATTACCTGCGCAAAAGTGCAGTGCCCAGTCCAGCGCCGAGTCGCCACCGCCCACAATGACGATGTCCTTGCCAGCGCAGTCCACCGGGTTCTTGACGTGGTAAAGCAGTTGACTGCCTTCAAATGCATCCAGGCCATCGACCTTGAGCGTGCGGGGCTGAAACGCGCCAACGCCGGCTGCAATGAACAGGGTCTTGGTCAAGAAGCGGCACCCCCTGTTAGTTTCCACCAAAAAGCGGTGGTCAGCTTGCTGCTCAACGGTGCTGACCTCTTGGTTGTAGTGGAACGTGGGGCCAAACGGCGCAATCTGCTGGAGTAGTTTGTCCGTCAGTTCGCGGCCGGTGCAGACCGGCACCGCGGGGATGTCGTAAATGGGCTTGTCGGGGTACAACTCCACACACTGACCACCAGGGTAGGGCAGCGAGTCGATGACATGGGTTTTGACTTCCAGCAGCCCCAGTTCGAACACCTGGAATAAGCCGACCGGACCTGCGCCTACAACGAGGGCATCGGTCTCGATTGTCATGGGGATGGCTTTAGCGGATCAATTGCGACAACTTGCCGGTCTTGTCTTTCCACTCTTCGGCTTCGGGCAACTCGGCCTTGCGCTTGGTGATGCTTTTCCAGGTGGGCAACTTGGCCAACTCGGCATTCAGCGCCGTCATGTGGCGCTGGTCGGCGGGCACATCTTCTTCGGCATAGATGGCGTTGACCGGGCATTCAGGGATGCACACCGCGCAGTCGATGCATTCATCAGGGTCGATGGTCAGGAAGTTGGGGCCTTCGCGAAAGCAATCCACGGGGCAAACGTCGACGCAATCGGTGTACTTGCACTTGATGCAGGCTTCGGTGACGGTATGGGTCATTTTATTTTCTAGGGCGGAGATGTATTAACAACCCCTTGATTTTATTGGCAATTGCTTACTGAACCTGTCACCGGGGTATGCCAGAAGGGTCTTTCTGGCGTCAAATCCGTCAATCAGTTGGGGACAGAGCTAAAGATCTGTCCCGCAAGGCTATTGGTTTAACAGCAACGCGCCAGAGGTCTTGTGACTGGCGGTATCCACCAGAATCAGCGCACCCAGTATGCGCGAATGGCTATAGGGCAGGGCGGCAATGGGCTCTTGCAGGGCCAGTTCGATGTGGCCGATGGCGTTGGGTTCGATCTGCGTGGCGTCGTGCTCTTGCAGCGTGTTGATGTCCAGGCTGTGGACGATGCGTTTGACTTTGGCCTTGATCCAGCGGTGGCCGTGCAGCGCCCAGTAGACACGCCCGGCAACCAGCGGTTCATCGTCCATCCAGGCCACCGTCGCCTTGATCTCGCTGGTGGGCTGGAAGAACTTGACCGGGGTGTTGTCGGCAAACCCGTCGTCCGATGCGGGCGCAGCCGTGGCCGTTGAGAGCAACCAGTCGCCGCGCGACACGTCCACTTCGCGGTCCAGCACAATGCCGGCGCCATGGCCGGCGCCGACATTTTTGGGTAGTCGGGCATGGTTCAGCACCTGGGCGACCTTGGCAGTCTGGCCGCTGGGCAGAATGGAGACGGTGTCGCCAGGCTGCACATGGCCGGTGGCCACACGGCCCCAGAACACGCGGCGGCCCTGGCTCGTGTCGCTGGACGACGAGAACTTTTCGACCCACTGCACCGGGAAGGCAAACGGCACGTCGGTCTCAGCGGGCGTCACTGGCAATTGCTCCAGCAGCTCCAGCAAGCTGGGGCCGGTGTAGCCGCACCAGTTGGGCGTGGCGTGGACCACGTTGTCGCCCTTCAAGGCCGAAATCGGCACGATGGCCGTGGCGGTGATGCCTGCGCTGGCGGCAAACACCTGCAAGGCTTCGCTGATCTTTGCAAAGGCCTTGGCGGCGTTACCCGCAGTCTCGGGCTTGTCTGCGCTTTCCAACGCGTCCAGCTTGTTGACGGCAAACACGATGCTGGGCACGCGCAGCAGGCTGACCAGCAGAGAATGGCGGCGCGTCTGCGGCAGCAACTCCAGCGCGCCAGCCTCTTGCCATTTCAGCTTGGTGGCATCCACCAGCACCACGGCCGCATGGGCACTGCTGGCCGCGGTGACCATGTTGCGGGTGTACTGCACGTGGCCGGGCGCATCGCCGATGATGAACTTTCGGGTCGGCGTCGCAAAGTAACGGTAGGCCACGTCGATGGTGATGCCTTGCTCGCGCTCGGCGGACAGTCCATCGGTGAACAACGCCAGGTCGGCCTCGCCGCTTTTGGACACATTGGCCAACTGGTCTTGCAACACCGAGCGGCTATCCACCAGCAGGCGGCCGATTAGCGTGCTCTTGCCATCGTCCACGCTGCCGCAAGTGATGAAGCGCAGGGCGCTTTGCGTGTCACCATCTAAGCCGTTCAGGCCGCTAGCCCTCGTGGACGTTGCGGGAGTAGCTATTGAATTTGTAGCGATCGTCATAAAAATCCTATTCAACCGAAGTGACTGTTACCAGCGATACCGCGGAACCGGCTGCGCCGGGCCGCTGGTATCGCCCCCTGCAAGGGGGAAAGCGGCCACACGCAGTGGGCAAGCCGGGGGGTGTTCAAAAATATCCGTCTTTCTTGCGTTTTTCCATAGAGGCTTCGGACGTCTTGTCGTCCATGCGGGTTGCGCCGCGTTCGCTGACGTCCGCTTGCAGCGTCTCGATCACTATGTCGGCGGCTGTGGCAGCCAGGCTGTCCACCGGGCAGGTGCAGGTGATGTCGCCCACAGTCCGGAATCGCACGTCGCGGCTCTCCACTTTTTCGCCGTCCTTGGCCGGAGTCAGATCGGTGACTGGCACCAGCAGGCCCTTGCGCTCCACCACATCACGTTTGTGCGTGTAGTACAGCGAAGGCAACGCGATCTTTTCGCGCTCGATGTACTGCCACACGTCCAGTTCGGTCCAGTTGCTGATCGGGAACACGCGAAAGTGCTCGCCGGGTTGCAGGCGGGTGTTGAACAGCGTCCACAGCTCAGGGCGCTGGGCCTTGGGTTGCCATTGGCCAAAGCTGTCGCGGTGGCTAAAGATGCGTTCCTTGGCGCGGGCTTTTTCCTCGTCGCGGCGGGCGCCGCCGATCAGCGCGTCAAAGCGAAATTCTTCGATCGCCTCTAACAGCGTGACCGACTGGTGCACGTTGCGCGATTCGCCGGGGTGGGCCAGGCGCACCGTGCCGCGCTTCATGGAATCCTCGACACTGCGCACGATCAGCTCGGCACCCAACTCTTTCGCACGCAAATCGCGGAAGTCGGTCACCTCATGGAAGTTGTGGCCGGTGTCGATCATCAACAGCGGGTAGGGGATGCGGCCCACACCAAAGGCCTTTTCGGCGCACTTGAGCATGACCAACGAATCCTTGCCCCCCGAGAACAGCAGCGTGGGGCGCTCAAAGGCAGCGGCCACTTCGCGCAGGATGAAGATGGTTTCTTCCTCCAGCGCGTCGAGGTGCTGGTTGGAGAGGCGTTCGAAATGGGTGGGTTCAGTCATGGCATTCATGGCGTTGTCGTGTTCAGTGGGCTTGGGTCAGCGGGATAGCTTTAATGGGCAATGTGCAAGCCGCATTCGCGCTGGTCTTCGCCCTTGGTGGGGTCCACGTAATCGAAATTGTTGGGCAGGCCGTGGGCCTCGCAGTACTGGTAGAGGTCTTTGGATGTCCAGTGCAGCAGCGGAGCGACCTTGATCAGGCCGTCCGGGTTGATGCTGACGGGTTCCATTTGGGCGCGCACGGCGCTGTCGGTGGCGCGCAGCGCGGTGAACCAGACCTTGGGCGCGGTCTCACGCAGTGCGCGGGCGAAGGGCTCCAGCTTCACCTCTTCGGTGAACGCGGCGTGGCGCGGGTCGTCCAGCGCGGGCAAGGGGCCTTCCACGGCCTCGCGGTGCGCGCGTGTGCGCAAAGGCAGGTAGATACGCAGGTTCAGGCCGAGTTGTTTGGTGACTTCGTCGGCGTAGCGGTAGGTGGCCTCGGTGTTGTAGCCGTTGTCCATCCAGACCACGGGTACGTCGGGTTTGGCGCGCGTGACCATGTGCAGGATCACCGCCTCATACGGGCGGAAATTGGTGGTGACGATGGGGGGACGGTCCAGGCCAATGGCCCATGCCACCAGGCCTTGGGCATCGCGACCCAGTGTGGCGTTGACCTGTGCGAGATCAATGATGCTTGTATTGCTCATGCGGTGGCTCCTTCACGGGTCAGTTCAGCCACGCCCTCACGGGAAAAGATCGGCTTCACGGTGACGGCGTCACCCTGGTAGAAGGCCTTGTAGCGGTCCAGTTGCTTCTGGGCGACGGCCATGTCCTGGCCCTCTTTCAGCACGGCGGAGGTGAAGCCGCTACGCTGCATCTGCACCAGCTGGTCCACCAACACGTCGCCGGTGGCGCGTATTTCGCCCCGGAAGCCCAGGCGGCGGTGCAGCAGGAATGCCTGGCTGAACGCGCGGCCGTCGGTGAACTTGGGGAAGACCAGGTCGATGCGCTCCACACCGGCGAGCGACAGCGTGCGGGGGTCCACATCGTTGGCAAGCTCTATTGAAGTTGAGCCTGTAGCCCTCGCGGAATGGTCGTTTAATGCTATCAATTTCATAGTAGTCCTAATCAGTTGAAGACAGAGCTAAAGATCTGTCCCGCAAGGTCATTCGCTTAGTCGGAATCAGAGCACATTTGCTACGCAAAGTGGTCTAACCCCAATGTCTCACGCTTCCTGTGCGTCTTTGGCATACCCCACCGATTTGGGCAGGGCGTGCAGGTCTTCGTGCTTGTCGGCCAGGCGGGCGCTGTTGGCGGCGGCTTTGAAGGTGTCAAAGCCGACACGTTTGACGCAGTCGATGAATGTCTCGCGGCCGCTGCGGTTCAGACGGAAGGCGTCGAGCACGGCCTCAATCACGCACGGCACTTCGGATGCGCTGAACGAGGGGCCAACGACCTTGCCCGGAACCGAGGTGCCGCTCAAGGCGGAGCCATCGGAGCCGCCCAGCGAGATTTGGTACCACTCCTTACCGTCCTTGTCCACGCCCAGCACGCCGATGTGGCCGCTGTGGTGGTGGCCGCAGCTGTTGATGCAGCCGCTGATGTGCAGGTCGATTTCGCCCAGGTCGTGCAGCTCGTCCATGTCCTGGTAGCGCTCGGTGATGCTGGCGGCAATCGGGATAGAGCGGGCATTGGCCAGCGCGCAGAAGTCGCCACCGGGGCAGGCGATCATGTCGGTCAGCAGGCGGATGTTGGAGCGCGCCAGGCCTGCGTGGCAGGCGGCCACCCACAGGGCGGGCAAATCCTCTGCGCGCACCCAGGGCAGAAGCAAGTTCTGGTCGTGGGTAACACGGGTTTCGCCTGCGCTGAACTCGTCGGCCAGGGCGGCAGCGGTGTCGAGTTGGTCCGCATCGGCATCGCCAGGTGCTTGGCCCAGGCGCTTGAACGACAGCGTCACGGCGCGAAGAAGCGGGTTCTGGTGCGCAGCCACGTTTTGCTTCAACCAGCGTTCATAGTCTTTTTGACGGTCTGCTGGGATTGCTACAGTTTTAGTAGCGTCTAGCGCCCGTTCCACGAGGGCTGGCGGCACAAATGATGCAGAGACACGGTCCAGCTCGGCCTGCGTGATGGTGTGCGGCGCACCGTCCACGGTGATGATCTGCTGGTACTCAGCCTCCACCTCGTCGATATAGCGCTGGCCTTCAGCCTTGACCAGAATCTTGATGCGCGCCTTGTACAGGTTGTCGCGCCGGCCCCAGCGGTTGTAGACCCGCACCACGGCTTCCAGGAAGTTCATGATCTGCAGCGCAGGCAAGAATTCGCGGATGGTGATGCCAATGACCGGCGTCCGTCCCATGCCACCGCCGACCAGCACCTTGAAGCCCAGTTCACCGGCCGCGACGCCATGTGTCGCTTCCCCTTGACTCTTGATCAGGTGCAGACCGACATCGTGCCAATAGGTCGCGGCGCGGTCTTCGGTCGCACCGGTGATGGCGATCTTGAATTTGCGCGGCAGGAACGCGAACTCGGGATGCAGCGTGCTCCACTGGCGCATGATTTCGGCAAAGGGGCGGGGGTCTGCGATCTCGTCCACAGCAACGCCGGCCAGCTCGTCGCTGGTGATGTTGCGGATGCAGTTGCCGCTGGTCTGGATGCCGTGCATGTCCACGCTGGCCAGTAGGTCCATGACGTCGGCGCTTTTTTCCAGCGGAATCCAGTTGAACTGCACGTTTTGACGGGTTGTGAAGTGGCCGTAACCGACGGGCAGGTGGGTCGTGCCCCAAGTGGCTTGTATGCCAATCGCCTTGTCGAAAACTTCCTTGCTGGGGTGATCGTATTCGCGGGCAATCTTCGCCAGCGCGCGCAGCTGCTTGCTCGAAAGCTCGCCATAGGGCACGGCCACGCGCAGCATGGGTGCATAACGCTGGATGTACCAGCCGTTTTGCAGCCGCAGGGGGCGGAAATCGTCGTCGCTCAGCGTGCCGGCCAGGTTGCGCTCCAACTGGTCTCGGTGCTGGGCGGCGCGGCTCTTGAGAAACAAGCGGTCGAATTCGGTGTATTGGTACATAGCTAATCAGTCAAGAACAGTGCAAAAGAGCTGTCCCGCAAGGTTTCACAAGGCGATGAGTTTCACGCCCGCATAGGCCAGCAGTACGGACAGCAGGGAGCGAATGACGCGCTCCGGGGTCTTGGACATCAGGTGCGATCCCACCCAGATGCCGGGCAGCGAGCCCAGCAGCAACCAGGCGAGCATGGACCAGTCAACCGAGCCCAGCGACGCATGGCCAAAACCGGCCACCAGGGTCAACGGTACGGCGTAGGCAATGTCGGCCGCCACGATGCGTGACAGCGGCAGTCGGGGGTACAGAATCATCAGCACGGTGACGCCAATCGCGCCGGCGCCTACCGATGTCAGGGTAACCATCGTACCAATGATCGCGCCGAAAAGAACCGGCAGGCCCCAGTGGCGAGGGCGGGCGGCAACGGTTTCCTCGCCTATGGCAATGGTGGTGGGAGTGATCTTGCCGCGCAGAACTTTGTAGAGCGTAGCGGCAGCGGTTAACAACAGTGCCAGACCCAAAGCCGTGGTCATGACCTTTTGCACCTCCGTGCTGGTGGCGCCCACGTTGTGCAACAGGTACAAGGTGATCAGCGATGCGGGGATGCTGCCGGCAGACAGGTTGACGACGACTGGCCAGTCAATGACTTTGGCGCGCGCCAATTTGACGGTGCCACCCAGCTTGGTAAATGCTGCAAACAGCAGATCCGTGCCTACCGCCAAATAGGGCTTGATGCCAAAGAAAAAAATCAAAATGGGCGTCATCAAAGAGCCGCCACCCACGCCAGTCAAACCGACGATAGTGCCGACAAAGAAACCCGCAAAGACAAACGCCAATTCATGCATAGCACCGACTGTAGGCTGTCCGGCTTATATTGAAAAATATATTTTAGCTATTTCCTTATTCTGAATTTGAATATGACGTACTGACGTGATCGGTTAACGTATGCTTTTTTAATTCAGTAGGACACCAGCAAATGACAGCCATACAAGCACTTTTGGGTTTTGCGGCGTGGACCGCGCTACTGGTTTTGGGCGTGTTTTTATACCGCGGCATGCGCTTTGTGACCGGAACGCCAATCAACAGCTGGCCCCGGGGTGCCAAGCCCAGCAGTGACGCAGCCTTCGTCAAGCGCCTGGAAGATGCACACGCCAATTGCCTGGAAAACCTGCCGGTGTTTGCGGTGATCGTGCTGGGCGCTGTGGCCACAGGCCGCCTGGACGCGATTGCCGCGCTAGCACCTTGGGTGTTGTACGCGCGCATCGCCCAGTCGCTGACGCATCTGTCGGGTACAGGCCAATTGCAGGTGCTGTTGCGCGCCACCTTCTGGAGCGTTCAGCTCGGCCTGATGCTGTGGATGCTGTTCAAGCTGCTGTCCTGATCACTTTTCGCCGCGCAGCTCCCGCATGCGTTCGTCGAAGTAGCTGCCCACCGTGTAACGGTCGGACAGCACTACGTCGCGTTGCGGGTGCAAAAACAAGGGCAACGAAATGCGGGGTTTGAAGCGTGCGTCGCCCACCGGGTTGAGCACACGGTGCACAGTGGATGGGTAATAACCACCTGAGGCTTCTTCGAGCATGTCGCCAATGTTGACGATCAGCAGACCAAAGTCGCAGGGCACGTCATGCCAGGCTTCGTCTTTGCCCAGCACCTGCAGGCCAGGCTCAGTGGCTGCCGGCAAGATGGTCAGCAGGTTGATGTCGCCGTGCGCAGCCGCGCGCACGGCGCCGGGCTCTTCGTCGCCACGAAGGGGCGGGTAGTGCAGCACGCGCAACAACGTGTTGTCGCTGCCTACGAGCATCTTGGGCAACGGCATGGAGTAGCGGGCTTTGACGTCGGCAGGCGAGTTCTCTTCTACCCATTTCAGCAGTGTGCGGGCCAACGCATTGCCTTGGTCGTAATAGCGCCGCGCGGTGTCTGACACCTCGGCAGGATACTGACCCCAAGGGTAGATGTGGAAAAACTCCTTGAGGTCACGCCGGGTGTGGTTCTTGGCAATCTCCGACACCGAGGGTGGGAAGTAGCCGTCGTGCTTTGCCGGGTCTGTCAAGTATTTGTGCTTGGCCTCGGTGCGGAAAAAGGCCAGCCATTCCGCATAGATGCCTTCCACCATGGATTGCTTCAATGGGTGGTTGCGCAGCACACCAAAGCCAGTCTCGTGCAGGCTGCGGCAAAAGTCTTGGGCAGCGGTGGGGCTTTGGAAGTCAACAACGGGTAAATGCATGGCCAGTCTCTCTGTCAATTCGTCTGCAACCAATCGGACATCATTGCATGTTCGAACACGGCCAAACAGCCCGGCGCGTCGACTTGCATGCAAACATCGGTCATGGGTAAGTGTTTGCCCCAGCCGGGCTGCGGGTAGTCGATGTAGGCACGGCGGTTGAGCATGGTCTGGCCTTGTGCAATGCCGTCGGTCACCACACGAACGCATCCGCGCTCCAGTTGGAACAGCTCGGGGCTGACCAGGTAGATAAAGGCCAACAGGTCATGCGCAAAGCAACCAGGGTTAGCCGCCAAATGGGGGTGCAGGCCGCTATAGAAATTGGCATAAAACGCCACCGCGTGGTGCAGCGTGTCAGTGGCAATATGGCCATGGTGGTCAGCAAATTTCTTGAACAGCGCCAGCTCGGTCACCACCCTATGGGTCACGTCCAAGCCCACCATGGTGAGCTTCCAGCCAGCGGTGAACACGTGGTCGGCAGCGTGCGGGTCGTTCCAGATATTGGCTTCGGCCACGGGCGAAACATTGCCCGGTTCATCGACCGTGCCGCCCATGATGATGACCTCACGCAGCAGTTGGGGCAGCTCTGGGTCGATCTTGAGCGCCAGACTCAGGTTGCCCAGGGGTCCCACCGCCACCAGCGTGATCTCGCCGGGGTGCGCGCGCGCCATATCAACGATAAATTGGGCTGAGGACCGTGGGTCCACCCGATTGGTGGTAGCGGCACGGCTGGCCAAATTACCCAGGCCGTCAGCGCCATGGATGAAGTCGGGTGGCGCTTCGCCGGGCTTGACCCACGGCGACTTGACGCCCTTGGTCACGGGTAATTGTTGGTTGGCGATGGCCGTCAAGTAGAGTGCATTGATCGCTGCCTGTTCGACCGAAACGTTGCCGAAGGTCGTCGTGATGCCGACCAGTTCGATGCCCGGGTGGGCCATCGCGAAATACAGGGCCATGGCATCGTCCACGCCGGGATCGGTGTCATAGATGACTTTACGCAGAGCTGGTGT
>JANXVI010000037.1 GCA_025351745.1 Rhodoferax sp. | reverse complement strand
CCATACATCAAAAAAAGTGTGAAGCCCACCGATAAGCCGGATTCTGTGCACGGAAGTTGCCCTCCGTGTGACCACCATTACTCTGGGCCGCTGGTCACCCAGCGGCTCGGTGCTACCTACCCGCCAACTCCGGGGGCCCCGTCAACGTTGGCCTACTTGGTATTGCTGCGCGTAGAGATTGCCCGTTTCACCCGATGGAGGCTTACGCTCCCATCGACTCGTCTCTGTTGCTCTAATCCTCACCTTAGGGCCATGTACTTGCGTACATAGCTTGTCAGTGGACAGTGGTTAACTGCTACGCTGCCCTATGCAGTCCGGACGTTCCTCCAGTGCTCTGTTTCCAGAATTGCACCAGCGGTGGTCTGGCGGGCTTCACGGGCGCTATTATCCACTCCTCACCACCGGAGCCATCCATGAAAGCCGACAACATCCTGCAAACCATTGGCAACACCCCGCATGTGCGCATCAACCGCCTGTTTGGCGACACGCACACCGTGTGGATCAAGTCCGAGCGGGCCAACCCCGGTGGTTCTATCAAGGACCGGATTGCGCTGGCTATGGTCGAAGCGGCTGAAAAAAGCGGCGCGTTGAAGCCCGGTGCCACCATCATCGAACCCACCTCCGGCAACACCGGTGTTGGCTTGGCCATGGTGGCTGCGGTCAAGGGTTACAAATTGATCTTGGTGATGCCTGACAGCATGTCCATCGAGCGCCGCCGCCTGATGCTGGCCTATGGTGCCAGCTTCGATCTGACCCCGCGCGAGAAGGGCATGAAGGGCTCCATTGCGCGCGCCCAAGAGCTGGCGGCAGCCACCCCCAACTCCTGGATACCGCAGCAGTTTGAAAACCCCGCCAACATCGACGTCCATGAACGCACCACGGCGCTGGAAATTTTGGCGGACTTCCCCGATGGCATCGACGTGCTCATCACAGGTGTAGGCACGGGCGGCCACATCAGCGGCGTGGCCAAGGTGCTCAAGGCCAAGTTCCCGAACCTCAAGGTCTATGCGGTGGAGCCCACGGCCTCACCGGTCATCTCGGGTGGCACGCCATCGCCCCACCCCATCCAGGGCATTGGCGCAGGCTTCATCCCCACCAATTTGAAGACGGAATTGCTGGACGGCGTGATCCAGGTAGATGCCGAACCGGCCCGCGAATTCGCCCGCCGTTGCGCAGCAGAAGAGGGTATCTTGGTAGGGATTTCTAGTGGCGCCACGCTGGCGGCCATCGCACAAAAGCTGCCGGATTTGCCAGCGGGGGCTACCGTCTTGGGCTTTAACTACGACACCGGGGAGCGGTATTTGTCGATTGAGGGCTTCTTGCCCGCTTGAGCGCCTGAAGTAGATCGGCTGGGTGTGCTGCGTGGGTGTTGAATCACTTCGAATGGGTCGACAGATCCAACAACTCCAACGGTTGCGGCCGACCAAAGAAGTAGCCCTGAAACGCCGTGCAGCCGCTGCCCAGTAAAAAATCGCGCTGGCCAGCGGTCTCGACCCCTTCGGCCACGACACTGAGTTCCATACTGTGCGCCAGATTCAAAATGGTCCGGGCAATGGCGGCATCGTTGGGATTGTTCAGCACATCCATCACAAAGGATCTATCGATTTTGAGTTGATCCAAGGGCAGGCGCTTGAGGTAGGCCAAGCTGGAATAGCCAGTTCCAAAATCGTCCAGCGCAAAACACACACCCACGGCACGCAACTCCGCCATTTTTGCAATGGCGTCTTCTACGTCACTGAGCAACAGGCTCTCGGTCAACTCCAGTTTGAGTCGACTCGGGTTAGCCCCGCTGCTGCGCAATGAAGCCAGGATTTGACTGGAGAAATCGGGTTTTCGGAACTGGCGGGCGCTGACGTTGACAGCAATGGTCAGGCCGCGTGTTTTTGCCGCCGTGCTCCAGTCAACCAATTGGGCACAGGCGGTTTCGAGCACCCATTGGCCCATCTCCAGGATCAAGCTGGACTGCTCGGCAACTGGAATGAACTCGCCCGGCATGACCATGCCCCGCGTGGGGTGCTGCCACCGCAAAAGCGCTTCCACCCCGGTCATTGCACCGTCTTCGTCAACCACGGGCTGATAGTGGAGCAGGAACTCACGCCGCTGCAGCGCTAGATGCATGTCCACTTCCAAAGTTGCCCGCGCCGATGCCACGACCTGCATGGCCGGATCAAAAAACCGCAGGGTGTTGCGGCCAGCCGCTTTGGCCTGGTACATGGCCAGGTCTGCGCGCTGCAATAAATCGTCCACACTCTGCAACTTGTCAAAAAACAGGGTCGCGCCAATACTCGGGGAGCTGTGGCTCTCTTGTCCTTCGATGGGGTAGGGTACGTTGAGTGCGCGCAGAATCTTCTGGCCAATCACATCGCACTGGGTCGCGGCGATCGACTCGGTGTCGCCGAGTTCTTCGAGCATCACCACAAATTCATCGCCCCCCAGACGCGCCACGGTGTCGACGCCGCGCACACAACCCAACAAGCGCTGCGCAACCTGTTGGAGCAACACGTCACCCACGTGATGGCCTCGGGTGTCGTTCAGCACTTTGAAATTATCCAGATCGATAAACAACAGTGCGCCATAAACACGGTCACGGGTACTGAACGCAATGGCTCGGTTGAGGCGATCCAATAACAAGCGCCGGTTGGGGAGCCCCGTCAGCACGTCAAAAAAGGCCAGGCGTTCGATGTCTGCCTCGGCCTGCTTGCGCGCGGTGATGTCACGCCCAGTGCCGCGGTACCCCTTAAAAACCCCGTCTGCATCAAAAATGGGCGCACCACTGATCGACGACCACCGCCGCGAACCATCGTCAAGGGGACGCAGCATCTCGAAATCGCGGAAAACTTCGTGGGCTTCCAGTGCCGCGCGGTGTGCGGCCCATTGCTCCGCGCTGACCGTCTCGGCCACATGGTCCCAGCGCCGAGTGCCCAGGTAGCCGGCGGCCATCAGACTAGCGGGGGTATCCGGGTTGGCGCTGATGCGCACAAAACGAAACTCGGCATCCTGCTCCCAATACCAGTCCGAACTCAGTTCGGTCAGACTGCGAAAACGAGATTCACTGTCTTGCAAGCGCGCCAACGCATCCCTTTGGGCAGAGATGTCCGTCAAGGTGCCGCACCACAGCGTCGAGCCATCGGACTGCGCCTGCGGCATTGCGTTGCCCATCAGCCAACGCTCCACGCCGTCCACCCCGGTGGCACGGTACTCGCTGTGCCACAGCGTCATGGTGCGTTCAGAACTGGCGATGGAGCGCCACATTTTCTTCCAGTCTTGCGGATGCACGTGGGCAGAAAAATTGGCCGAGTCCGCATAGACCGCCGCGGCATCCACACCCATCAGCTGCTTGACAGCCTCGCTGATAAACCGAAACCCCATGCGCCCGTCGGACCAGCGCCGAAACTCGTACACGATGCCAGGCACCAGGCTGGTGATGCGCTGAATAAAGCTGGCGTCTTCGGACTGGGTTTGCAAGCCCAACTGCACTGCAGATTCCGCGCCAGGCACGGCGTCTGCCCCATCGCTCATCAGTACCCAATTTTTGTCGTTCGCGCGAACCGTGCTGGCGCAGTAACGACCCGCAGCATCCTGCCAAAAGCCCAGCTCCTGCAGGGTGCGGCCTACTACTGCATCGAAACTGCAGCCGTTTTGTGCCAACCAAGCGGCATTGGCCGCCACCACCGGCCCCTGCGAGCCAGCCAGCAGCACCTGCGGTCGTGTGTTTTGCGCAAAAAGTGCAGCAAAAGCCGCATCGCCAAAAACAACCACGGAGTCCGTGGCCGTTGATGGCGGCGCGGAGTTAACCATCGAGGGTGGGCTGTCAGGCTGCATGTGCGCGTGGGCGAGCGGCAATAGTTGCGAAAGTTATGCTCGCATGATAGGCCCGTACGCGGCAGCGCACCCAACTTTATGAAACCCGTCCTCGGCGCAGACGTCAGCTTGGGATGCCCTTACGCCCTCGCGAGGCGTCTTCTCTGGGTGGCACCCCGGGGGTGCGCTTATGATTGCCGCCTGCTTGATAACCACGAGCCTGCCAACCCATGATCCGCCTGACCGAACTCAAACTTCCGCTGTCCGCCCTGCCCGTTGAGGGGCGCCGTGCTGCAGACGCGCCCAGCGAAACGCACGAAGACCGTGCTCCGATTGCGCACCCGCTCGCCGCACTAAAGGATTTGGCCGCCACCGCCCTGGGCATACCCGCCAGTGGCATTGCCGGGCTGGATGTCTTCAAACGCAGCTTCGATGCCCGCAAGGCCGAGCTTCTGGTCGTTTACACCGTGGACTTGGCTCTGAACGACCCTGCGCAAGTAGCCGCGCTGCTGCAGCGCCATGACAAGCACCCGCACGTCAGCGCAACGCCGGACATGGCCTACCGGCCAGTCGGTCAAGCACCAATCAATCTGGCGCTGCGCCCCGTCGTCGTCGGCTTTGGTCCGTGCGGCATGTTCGCGGCGCTGGTGCTGGCCCAAATGGGTTTCAAACCCATCGTGCTGGAACGCGGCACCACGGTGCGCCAGCGGACCAAGGACACCTGGGGCCTGTGGCGCAAGAAGACGCTGAACCCCGAGAGTAATGTGCAATTTGGCGAGGGTGGCGCGGGCACGTTTTCCGATGGCAAGCTGTACAGCCAGATCAAGGACCCGCGTTTCCTGGGCCGCAAGGTCATGCAGGAATTTGTCAAGGCTGGCGCACCGGCCGAGATCTTGTACGAGGCCCACCCGCATATCGGAACCTTCAAGCTGGTCAAGGTGGTGGAGAGCATCCGTGAGCAGATCATCGCCCTGGGGGGCGAAGTTCGTTTCGAGCAGCGCGTTATTGACGTGCTATTTAAAAGTGAGCAAGGTAGCCAATGTATTCGAGGGCTGGCGGTTAAAAATGCTACAGACGGCAGCGTAACCGAGCTCGCGACAGAACAGGTGGTGATCGCATTGGGCCACAGCGCCCGCGACACTTTTGCCATGCTGCACGACCGCGGCGTGGCCATGCAGGCCAAGCCGTTCTCGGTGGGTTTTCGCATCGAGCACCCACAGGGCGTCATCGACCGCGCGCGGTGGGGCCGCCATGCGGGTCACCCCATGCTGGGCGCGGCCGACTACAAGCTGGTGCACCACGCCGAGCACGGTGCGGGCAAGGGCCGGTCCGTCTACAGCTTTTGCATGTGCCCGGGTGGCACCGTGGTGGCGGCCACGTCCGAACCGGGGCGCGTGGTCACCAATGGCATGAGCCAGTACTCGCGCAACGAGCGCAATGCCAATGCGGGCATCGTTGTCGGCATCGAGCCCGCGGACTTCCCCAGTGACGCGGCCAGTTTTGTGGACGCGTTTGGTGCAGTGGATGGTCCGCGTTATGCCGAACAGGCTATGGCGCTGGCACGTGCACACCCGCCCGGCAGCGCGACCGCCACGCATCCATTGGCGGGCATCGTCTTGCAACGCAAGCTGGAATCGGGTGCCTACCTGCTAGGCGGCAGCAGCTACGAAGCGCCAGGCCAATTGGTGGGCGACTTCATGGCGGCGCGAGCGTCGACAGGCCTGGGCAGCGTGACCCCCTCCTACAAACCCGGCGTGTTGTTGGGCGACCTGGCCCCCAGCCTGCCCGACTATGCCATCGCCGCCATCCGCGAAGCCTTGCCCGCCTTTGGCCGCAAGATCAAGGGCTTTGACATGGCGGATGCAGTGCTGACCGGGGTAGAAACCCGCACCTCGTCACCCCTGAAGATTCCGCGCGGCGACGACCTTCAGTGCACCAATGTGCGCGGCCTGTACCCGGCGGGTGAAGGCGCCAGTTATGCCGGTGGCATCTTGTCGGCCGCGGTGGACGGCATCAAGGTGGCCGAAGCAGTGGCGCGCAGCATCCTGGGGTAATGTGCCCCACGCTGCGCCGCTGCGCGGGTCGGTGCCTACGCCGCGCGCTTGAACAGCGCCAGCAACGAACCCGCCGCGACAAACATGCCGCCAAACACGCGGTTCATCGTGCGGATATGGCTTGAAGACTTCAACGTACCCAGCACGCGGGACGCCAGCGCGGTGTAGCCCGCCATCACGACCAGATCCGTGAAGCCCAACGTGACACCGATGACAAGGTACTGCGGCAACAGCGGCTGCGTCAGCACCATGAACTGCGGCACCACGGCCAGCAAAAACACCGTGCCCTTGGGGTTGACGGCATTGATCATCCAGCCCTTGAGCACCATGGACCTGCGCGTGACGGCAGGCCCTCCGTCCGCCTGCGCGACCATGGGCACGGCAGGTGCGCGCCACTGGCTGATGCCCAACCAGACCAGATAGGCCACACCGGCCCACTTGACGACCAGAAACGCGGTGCTGGATGCAGCAACCAGTGCACCCAGGCCGATGCCAACCACCACTACCTGCGTCCAGATGCCCAGGATCAGGCCAAAGGTCGTGAAGTAGCCGCGGCGAAAACCGTGGTTCAGCCCCGAGCTCATCGCAGCGACGGCGCCAGCGCCCGGTGAGATGCTGATGGCCCAGGAGGCGGCGAAAAAGGCGAGCCAGGTTGAAAGTTCCATGGTGTCGTTCAGGTAAGCGGGTTAGGGGCTGAGAAGATTGCGTTACGGGCCCCGGTTTTATCACAGCAAAGCTTGCCCGGCCCACCGCAGGTGTACTATTCATGCGCCATGAAAGTTGACCCTGCCATTGTCAAAATTTTTGCCGAGAATGTGCGCGCCGACATCATCGTGCGGCCCGCTGGCTTGAACCTGGACGCAGCCATCGTGCAGAAGATCGCCAACAAGGTCAAGGTCTTCCAGGGCATGACGGCCGACTGCCTGATGAGCACCTTGGCTATGGCCGAGCACATACCGCACAAGGCGGGCGACGTGGTCTTCAACGAGGGCGATATCGGCAGCTCGTTCCACATACTGATCGCTGGTGAGGTGGTGGTGGAAAAAGCCCGCGGCGACCGGGTGGTCACGCTGGCCAGGTTGTCCGCAGGCGAGTGCTTTGGCGAGATGGCTCTGGTGGGCGGCCACCTGCGCAGTGCCACAGTGCGCGCCACACGCGACAGCGCCACGATGCGCTTTGACCGCGAGCGGGTTGACGCCTACTCCGACAGCGCCCACATCATCTACCGCAATATTGCCAGCGTGCTGTCCGCGCGGCTGGATGTGTCCAGCGAGATGCTGACCGATCTGGTGCTGCGCACCGGCGAGGCCCCCATAGGTTGAATTCAGCTTTGGGCGTTTTGCAGTGCAGCGATGCGCTCTTCGATCGGCGGATGGGTCGAGAACAATTGGCCAATGCCACCGGTGATGCCAAAGGCTGCCACGCTCTTGGGAAGCTCGCCTGGCGCCATGCCACCCAAACGGGCCAACGCATTGATCATGGGCTGCTTGCGACCCAGCAATTGCGCAGAGCCTGCGTCGGCACGGTATTCACGGTGGCGCGAGAACCAGGCCACAACCATCTGCGCCGCAAAGCCCAGCACGATGTCCAGCACAAAGGTCGTGATCATGTAGCCAATACCGGGGCCAGAGCGGTCGTCGCCCTTGCGCAGGAAGCTGTCCACCGCGTATCCGATGACACGGCTCAGGAACACGACAAAGGTATTCATCACGCCCTGGATCAGCGTCATCGTGACCATGTCGCCGTTGGCCACGTGGGCGATTTCGTGGCCAATGACGGCCTCGATTTCTTCCCGGGTCATGCCTTGCAACAGGCCGGTGGACACGGCCACCAAAGCCGAGTTCTTGAACGCGCCAGTGGCAAAGGCATTGGGGTCGCCGTCAAAAATACCCACCTCGGGCATGCCGATGCCGGCTTTCTCGGAGAGTTTGCGCACCGTCTCCACGATCCAGGCTTCGTCCGCGTTTTGCGCTTGGTTGATGACGCGCACGCCTGATGTCCACTTGGCCATGGGTTTGCTGATCAAGAGCGAGATGATGGCGCCGCCAAAGCCCATGATCAGCGCGAAACCCAACAGCGCGCCGAGGTTCAGGCCGTTGCTGGTCAGGTAGCGGTTGACGCCCAGCAGGCTGGCGACGACGCCCAGCACGGCCACCACCAACACGTTGGTCAAGATCAAAAGAAGAATGCGTTTCATGGTTTCCTTATGGATTCAGCCCGGTCAACAAAGGGCAACAGCCTGAATGGTAAGGTCGATTGGCCCCAATTCAACCAAAAGGGGGCCTGAATGGACCCAATTGCCATGGGGAAAAGCGTTCGGCCCCAGGCTATTTGCTATCCCGGTCTGGCTTTTCGCGCGCGGGGCGGAAAACCGTTGTATCGGCGTAGAAGGCAGGATCGTCATTGCCGGGCCACCAGCCGGGGACTCCCAGCACCGGCAAATGCGCGAAGGGTTTGGCTGCCAGCTTTTCTGCGCTGAGGTCTGTAGCCATCCAGGCATCCAAATCTGCTACTAAATTGCTAGCTGCCCACGCCCGGTAAACGTGGGCAGTGATGGGTTTTCTTGGGGACACCAGCTTCTCCAGCAGCGCGTGACCAAACAACACCAGCTGCGCTTGTTGCCACAGCAGTCGATGCGTTACAAACAGCGCGTGCCAGTCTTTGGCGGCCAGCGCATTCCACAACACATCCGGGCCCTGGAAGAAGGCCGCGTTTTCGTCGAAGATGGTCAGCGCGTCACGCGCCGGACCGCGCACTGGCTGTATGCCCGACGCAGCAATTTGTGTGGCTTGCAGCTGGTTGAGTCGGGTCTTGGTCGCCGGGAACTGCAGCCAGCACAGGCCATTGAATAAGTCGTGCAGACCATGGCGGGTGGGGACCTTGCGGGTGCGGAAGATGAAGGCCTCGTAAGCCTCCCCCGCGGGCAAGGCGGCTTGCGGCACAAACTGCAGGCCTATGCCGCTCAGGCCTTCATGCCGCGCAGCCACCGCGTTCAGCGCCGATGCGCAATCCAACCCGGTGCGGGTGTGGTCCACCACGATCTGACCGACGCCACGCCAGGGAGCAAGCCACGGATCCGACCAGTCAACCATGTCCATTTGGGGACAGAGTTGAGGTTCTGTCCCGCAAGGTTTCAGGTCATCCGCCACTGCAAGGTTTCATCCGCGCACAGGGGTTTCAAGCGTGCTTCGCCCAACGCAAAGCTATCGGGTACAGCCCAGGCTTCACGGCGAAGCGTGATCGTGCCCTGGTTGCGTGGCAGGCCGTAAAAATCCGCACCGTGGAAGCTGGCAAAGCCTTCGAGTTTGTCCAGCGCATCGGCGGCATCAAAGGCCTGGGCATACAGCTCCATGGCAGAGAAAGCGGTGTAGCAACCGGCGCAGCCACTGGCGTGTTCTTTCAGGTGGGCCGGATGCGGCGCGCTGTCAGTGCCCAAGAAGAATTTGCGGGAGCCGCTGGTGGCGGCCTGCACCAGCGCCAGGCGGTGCGTCTCGCGCTTGAGCACCGGCAGGCAGTAGTAGTGCGGGCGAATGCCACCGGTGAAGATGGCATTGCGGTTGTACAGCAGGTGGTGTGCCGTGATCGTGGCGCCGGTATAGGCATCCGCGCCCTGCACGTACTGCGCGGCTTCCTTGGTGGTGATGTGCTCGAAGACGATCTTCAGCTCAGGGAAATCTTTGCGCAGCGGGATCAACTGGTTATCGATAAAAACCGCTTCGCGGTCAAACAGATCGATGTCGGGCGAAGTGACCTCGCCATGCACCAGCAACAAGATGCCCTCGCGCTGCATGGCCTCCAAGGTCTGGTAGGTCTTGCGCAGATCGGTCACACCGGCATCGCTATTGGTGGTGGCACCGGCGGGGTAGAGCTTGAGCGCGACCACACCGGCATCCTTTGCGCGGCGGATTTCGTCGGCAGGCAAGTTGTCGGTCAGGTACAACGTCATCAACGGTTCAAAGTTCACGCCTTTTGGCACTGCAGCCAGGATGCGCGCCTTGTAGCCAAGCGCCTGTGCAGCGGTGGTCACCGGGGGCTTCAGGTTGGGCATGATGATGGCGCGGCCAAATTGCGCCGCGGTATGCGGCACGACGGTGTGCAGCACGTCGCCATCGCGCACGTGCAGGTGCCAGTCATCGGGTTGGGTCAGGGTGATTTCTTGCATGGCTTGTATTGCTCTCAATTACTTGCGCGCGGCTTGGGTCAACAGGTAGTCCCATAGCGCTTGTGCAGCGCTCTTGGTCGCTGCGGCCGGGCCGCGCGATGCGGGTGCGCCGCCACGTTGCAGTTCCTTTTGCACCGGCTTCTCGCGGTAAACCCGCACGTCCATCGTGATGTTCAGGCCCTTGGCGTCGGGTGGAGCGGCGCTGACCAGGCGTTTGGCGCGCAGCTCTTTCTTGACCGCGCTGTGCGGCAAAAATGCGATGCCGTGGCCCTCCAGCGCCATGGCCTTGAGGCCCTCGGCCATATCGGTCTCGTACACGCGGTCGAAGTGGATGGCGGTGTTGGACTGCTTCAGAATCAACTCCACCATCTGCCCCAGATAGGCGCCCGGTGCATAGCCCAGGTACGGCAGCGGGTGACCGGCACGACCGGGCAACAAGAACAAGGGCGCGCCCTGCGCATCCGGCTTCACATAGGGAGCCACCACCTCTTCACCCAGGCTTACCATTTCGTAGCGGTCTGCGTCGAGCTGGAACGGCTGCGATGGGTGGTGGTAGGCAATCAAAAGGTCGCAACTGCCTTCTACCAGGCGCAACACGGCATCGTGCACGTTGAGCGCAATCAGGCGGCTTTTGATCGGGCCAAAGGTCTCGCGCAGGCTGGACACCCAAGCCGGAAAAAAGGTGAAGGCCAGTGTGTGCGGCACGGCAAATTCGATGACGTCTTGCGCCGCGGACGTATGGCCCCGCAACATGGCGCGGGTGCTTTGCAAACTCTGCAGCACTTCCATGGACTGGTCATACAGCGTCTCGCCCGCCGGTGTCAGCCGCGTCGGGTAGCTGCTGCGGTCTACCAGATCGGTACCGGCCCAGGCCTCCAGCGACTGGATGCGCCGCGAGAAAGCGGGCTGCGTGACGTGGCGCAATTGTGCGGAACGGCTGAAACTGCGGGTCTCGGCCAACGAGACGAAATCTTCAAGCCATTTGGTTTCCATGCCTAGGATTATGTGTGAATTGCATGGCGATGTGACAGCCGCGTTACAAGGGGTGGGCTGGATGTGGCTGGGGACCGACGATGTGGGGAGGGCTCGGGGACTTTGGTCGTCAGGCGGTTGAAGACACATAGCTGACATCCAGATTTCAAGATACCGGTCTCTCAAATCATCTGATTTTCAGCTCGAACGTTGGAGGCCACCGGCCCGCAGCGACAGCCGCGCAGCGGCAACCTGCTGCTGTGTGTCCGTGTGGGCCGACCGGTTAAACGGCTGGTTCCGTTGTGACATGGGAGTACATGTAGAAGTTGCCAGGCGCGCCGCGTACCTCACGATAGCTGAGAAGGAGACCTTCGCGCGAAAAACCAAGTCGGTCCAAAACCCGCGCCGAGCGCTTGTTTGACTCTAGCACCGTCGCTTGGACGCGAATGGAATTTGCACTGGTATGCGCCCAGGTGACTAGCTCTCCACAGACCGCAGTGGCAATACCATTTCCCCACATCTCCGGGGTCAGGTCGTACGCCAACTCTGCGGTTTGATTTACCGGCGACACTGTATGAAACCCGGCTGTTCCAACCAGTCGGTTGTCTGACTTCAGCGCGATTGCGAAGCGTACTGGAGAAGACGCCGAAAGCTCTTGCGCACACCACGCATTAGGAGCCAACTCACTCGCGGTTTGCACGTTCCAACTCGTATGCTCGAACACCACGGGCAGGCGCAGGTAGTCATACCAATCGTCCATGTCGCTCATCTCAAGCGCGCGCAGGCACACGATGTCGTGCTTCAGTTCCGGCAGGCGAGTGAAATGCATTGCAGCCGTTTACGTCGAAATTCACCGACGCAAAGCGTCCGGTGGAATGACCAGTTAACGGGCACGATCACTCGGCCACCGCCGAGGATTCCGCGCATTGTGAATTACAGCCAGCACGTGTACCAAATCATTTTTGACCGTGTAGAAGACGCCGTAGGGGAACCTGGGCAAAAGTGTGCGGCGTACACCCGGAATAATTTCTGTGTACAAAAGTGGGACTTGTTCAAGGCGCTTAAGTTGAAGCTCAAAAGCAAGCTCAAATTCAGAGCCCAGCCCATTGCTTTGCTCCTCAAACCAATCGAACGCTTCGCCAATTTCGCGAACGGCTCGACCGGAAAACTTCAAGCGGTACGCCACGAGCCGCTTTTTATATGTGCTTTTACTTGATCCCAGGAATAACCGGCTTCGGGGTTTTGTTCAAAGTCGGCCAAACGCGATTCAAGTTCGGACTTTAGCTCACGTGAAACCTCGATGGCGTTAGGGAAGGCTGCAATGCTTTCCCAAATAACCTCAACGAGCTGAATGCGCTCCTGCACAGGCAGTTCCAAAATATCGGCAACAGAAATTTGGTTCATGGGATGTAGGTTAACACGGACGACACTCTGCGCGTTAACGTCG
>JANXVI010000459.1 GCA_025351745.1 Rhodoferax sp. | reverse complement strand
AGTACGTCCAAAACCGCGCCATGTTGGTCGACAGCACGCCACAGCCACCAGTGGCGTCCATTGATAATCACCACCACCTCGTCCAGATGCCACTTGTCTCCAAAGGCCGCTGGCCTATGGCGAATATTCTTGGCAATTTGTTGCCCAAATTTCAAGGCCCAACGACGTACCGTCTCGTACGTCACATCAATGGATCGTGCTGCCAGCATTTCCTCCACCATGCGCAGACTCAATGGAAAGCGAAAGTACAGCCACACAGCGTAGCTGATCACCTCGGGCGGAAAACGGTAGCCGGCGTAAGAGATGAGATGGTCGCTGTTGGCGTGGTTCATGCCCGAATTCTCGCCGCTGCCGCTAGGCCGGGCTTAAGTTGACAATACCCTTGCGGCTAACACACGCTTTTCTGAACACCGCTTTGGCCACTAGATGATTGCGTATCACCGGCATCGCAAGCACGATCGGCTTCGATCATTGCTATCACATAAGCTCTTCGATTTGCTATAAAATCCGGAGCACTTCTCTCAACTAAGAAGCGAAGCGTTTAATGGAAAATAAAAATGGCAACTGCAAAAAAACTCATCTCCAAAGCCCCATCAAAGGCTCCGGCAAAAGCTTCAAAGCCCGCCGCCAAACCCGCCACGAAGAAGGTGGTCAAGGTCTCAAAAGAGGCCAAAGCTATCGTGAAACTCAATGAGAAGATTGCCAAGGTCACAGGGACCCTCAATGCACTCAAAGCTGAGCGGACCACCCTGAAGGAAGCCCAAGCGGCGGCAAAGCCAGCAGCACCTGCAGCGCCAGCGAAGAGTGTTGCTGCCAAGGCGAAAAAGCCCGCATCGAAGCCCGCCAAGAAGTAAAGTCACTTCTTCTTGAAACGGCCCGAAAGGGCCGTTTTTCATTAGTTCTTTGTCCGCTCGTTCGCTTGCCAATAGTTGGTGCGAGGTTCGAGCTCCCGACAGTCACTGATCGGACCAACGTCAAGGACAACACTGATGCTCACCACACTAAGTGGAAAGTTGATGGGCCGCGGCGGAACTCTTTCCAACTAAGGCCAACTCCGGATGTTGCTGAGTCAACAACAGAAACATCGCAAAGATCGGTGCCGGCATATTGCGGGGATCCGTCTCACTCTCCAGCGCCTGCCAAGTCCGGGACTGTATGCCACCGCGGCTGCCGGCCTGCACCGGATACCCCATGAGCTCCGCCGCTTGCACCTGGCTAAGCCCGACGGCAAGCCTGGCAGCCTTGAGCTCACATCCAGAAGGTGGCTGCATTGCGATAGCTGAAAATGTATGCATGGACATTGAAAGAAGTGGATCGACATTTTCGGCTTCTGAAGCCGCGCCAAATTTTAAGCGGCTCCATAACCCAGAGAGTATGAGTCATGAAGGCGTCAAATAGGTCTTCCCAAAAATTCGTGAGCGGGCAGTCTCTCTGCGATGGCTTTATGCTAAAAGCAAAGCATCACGTCCGATCCACAGAGTGAGCAAGTAGCTTAAGCAACGCATCCTCTTTCCAATAATTCGCTGCAGCATAAAACCCCTGCCAAACGCAGCCATTGCACCCACGGCCACAGCATGTCATGGGCACTGGCGGCGGTGGGCGAAGCAATACACCCGCGTCTCGGGCGCGAATCATGAGTGCCGAAAACATGTCTATTGCCTCTTTGGGATCGGCTTGCGCTTGAAATGCCATGGATTGCTTGTATGAAGGCTACTGTTGGGCATCGTTTAGGAAGAAGTGACCTACTGATGCGCACTACGTCAACGAAGCAGAACACCCTCCCGGCTGCGCAGTCCGACTTCTACCCAGTCTGACCCTGCCTCGCGACCTTTGGCGAAGCTCAGTCTGAACCCGCTGATGTCCCATTGGTCAGCAGACGCCAGAACGGAAGATACCCGCTCTGGTGTTCCACCCGGACTCGCTTTTCGGATGGCGGCAACCAGCAGCCTGGCAGTGATGTAGCCCTCCATGCCTTCATCTGTCCAAGCCAAGACGCCGGAGTACTGGCTCGCGTCTTCATCCAGCTCACGCGTCAGTGGAAGCACCATCACTTCAGGATTCGGAACCACTTGGGTAAAACCAACTACCCGGCCCTTGAAGAAGGATGTGTATGTGTTGATGCTCCCGTTGGCGATCGTCATCAGAATACGAGGCCACTCGCGTCTCTCCGACAGCCCCTCGTTGATGATCGCTTTGACTGTCGCCGCCTTGATGTTCATTACCACGGCGTGGAACCGCTCATCCCCAAGCCTTTGAACCAAGCCACTCAATTCTTGCTTGGATGTGCCCGATAGAGGGATGTGCTGCGCCTGCATGCCTTCCTTGACCAGCGCCGCCAGCAGGAGGCGATCGGCCTCTCCACTTGATGCGGTGTCGGTTACGACTGCGATGCGGGAGCTTCCCAATTGGCGGAATTGCGCGGCAATCGCAGCCGCCTCTCGGTCATAGCCAGCTCGCAACCTAAATACCTGGGCATTGGCCCGCCGCGATAGGGCGCTCGATCCTGACAAGGGTCCAACCAATGGGACCTGCGTCTCCTCCGCAATTTTGGCGGCCAATTCGCAGGTTTGGTCGTCCCCGCAACCAAATACTGCTGTGGGCTTCTCCGTGGCAATGAGTCGGCGCAGTTTTTCGGAATAGCTCTGCACTGAGCCAGGCTCGAAGGAGTCACTCGCGATCCGCAGCTTGCGTCCGTGGACGCCGCCAATGGCATTGATACGCCCAATGTAAGCTTTGGCACCCGCCAATGCACGCGCCTCAGTGCCATCGTTGCCTTGTGCGGTCAGGATGCCGATGACGATAGGCTCCCGGCTCTCCGGCTGCGCATGGCATGGGGCGAATGCGGTTGCCATGACAACGATACCCGAAACAGCGGGTGCCCGATTTGTCATGGTTTCTTTCATGCTTGTCTCCTGATTTTTTAGGTTATTCAGCCCAGACTGGCCGTGACGTCATCAAACAATTCGTCGACAGACAGGCGGTGTGGAATGATTTTTTGGTCGAGCGCCCAGTCAATCGCCAACTGGAGCCCTTTGCGGTTGGCTTCCAACCCAATGGGAGGGAAGATGGCGGGCACGCCGCCCTCGGTCAGCGCACGGCTCTCGGTCACCATTCGGTACAGTTCACGAACGATGTCAGGGCGTGTTCTGGAAATATCTGCGTGCACAACAAACATGTGGTTAATCGGCACGACGTTCTCGCGCGCGAACCAATCCTTGGCTGCGGTCTGCGCATCAGGAACCAGTGTGCGCACACGTGGGTCCTTGGGCATGTCCTCGCCGAGCAGCGCTGCAGTCAGTTCTCCATCGAGCATCATTTGTGGAATGGATGAGCCCTTGGGCAGGCGTATGCAATTCTTCGGATCGGTGTACTCGGCAAGGTGGCCGTCGCCCAACGTCATCCAGGTCACTTTGTCTAGGTCCACACCGTATTCGTGGCGCAAGATGCCCCGGATCCACAATGCCGTTGTCTGCGTGTAAGTTCGAACGCCGACTGGCTTTCCTTCGATGTCCTTGGGGTTAATATGGCCAAAGTCGGTGTTGAAGCCTGCACAATGGTGCTGGAATCGCCCCGAGATCGGGGTTGGCAGTAGGACATAGGGCTTGCCATAAGCCTTGGCTTGCAAAAAGGTAACGATCGCCAGTTCGCCTGCGTCGAAGGCGTTCTCGCGCACCATGGCCTTGAATCCATTGTGCGCGGGGGTGGGGCCGCAAAAGTCGAGCTTGACAATGTCGGATTGAACCCGTCCGTCCTTCATCGCCTTGGTCACCGGATAGTCAGCCAGGTTTGTGCGTAATGTCGGGACTTGGGTTGAAACCCCAGTTGCTGTCGTTGTCATTTCTATTGTTTCCTTGTGCGGTGAGCGAACTACAGGCGGACTTCGATGAGCAACGGCCCCGGCTCACGCACGGAGTCCACCATGGCCTTGTGGAATGCCTCGGCTGTATCAACGGCGACGGCAGGCACGCCCATGCTCTTAGCCATGGCCTGCCAGTCAATGCGTGGGCGATCGATATCGATCATGGATAGCGCGCGCGCGCCAGGCGTGCCTGCACCCATCAGCGCATATTCAGCCTTGAGGATGGCGTAGCTGTTGTTGGCGAAGATGATGGTTGTGATGTTCAGACCCTCACGCGCCTGCGTCCACAACGACTGGATGGTGTACATGGCACTGCCGTCACCGACCATGCAGAACACGCGCCGGTCGGGGCAGGCCAACGCCGCACCCGTGGCCAGCGGCGTTCCATAGCCAATCGACCCACCCATGTTGTTGATCAGGTCATGGGGTGCAGCGCCCATAGTGTGGCCCATGGATTCGCGCCCTGTAGTGAGCGACTCATCCACCAGGATACAGTTTTCCGGCAGAGCGGCGGCCAGTGCATGCGCCACGCTCAACGGATTGAGTGCACCGGTAGGAACGGGCGTCGATACGCGCGCCTGCAGAACCGGTCGCGTCGCAGTCGCGCCGAGCATATCGAGCAACATGTCAAATGCCAGCGCACTGTCTTCATCGGCTTCGACCAGGGTGTGCACCAGGGTTCCCTCCGGCTTGAGCAGACTCGGCTTGTCCGGGTAACTGAAAAAGGCGATCGGCTCCTTGGTCTCAACGGTGACGATATGCTTGAAGTCTTTCAGGAAAGCGCCAGCCTGGGCTACGGCGTAGGGAATGCGCTCGATAGGAACGCGCCCTGCGCCGCGTTCGATCCGTGCAGAAAAAAATTGCGAACCAAGGCGTGCCCCCGTGGCTGCCGCCACCCTGCCGGCCCGCTCCAGCGCAGCGCCACGGGTTGCCTTGTTCGCAAGAATAATCAGCGTCGGTTCACCCGAACGCAGCACACGCGCTACATGCGCGATCCGCGCTGCATCCGGCGCCTTGTGCGCTACGACCGACCGCTGTTGAACCACTGGCGTCCCTGCATCCTGCCAGGATGTATCGCCAGGAAGAATCAAAGTCGCAATCTGGCCGGGATGCTCCGACGCTTTGGCCACTGCCATCGCGGCATCCCAGGCGATTGCACTCGCCGAATCCGCTCGGCGAACCCAATGGCTCAGCGGTCGCGCCAAGCCCTCAATATCAGAGCTCAGCGGTGGGTCATATTTGAGGTGCGCGCGCGAATGTTCACCAATGATGTTAACCATGCCCGACGAAGCACGCTTGGCATTGTGAATATTCGCCAAGCCGTTCGCCAGCCCTGGCCCGAGGTGGAGCAAGGTGGAGGCAGGCGTGTCCTTCATCCGGTACCAGCCATCTGCGGCGCCGGTGGCAACACCTTCAAACAGGCACAGAACGCTGCGCATCTTCGGGTTTTCCAGTGCAGCCAGAAAATGCATTTCCGACGTTCCGGGGTTGGCAAAACAGATGTCGACACCCTGATCGACCAATGTTGCAACCAAGCTCTCTGCTCCATTCATACTCAGTATCCCGCCATATCTCGGGCCAGTCCGACCACGCCATAGGTACGCTGCGGAGCCGACATCAGGAAGCGGTAACCTTCTTCCTGCAACCGCCTGTGGTTTTTGGCTGTGACATGGGGATTTCCAACCACCACCTTGTGCTTGTGGCAGGTTTCGACGATCTTGCGCATAGCATCGACTACTACCGGGTGCTCGTACTGGCGCGCAAAGCCCAGTTCCTGGCTGAGATCGCCCTCTCCTATCAGAATGAAACCGATGCCGGGCACGTTCGACAGAATGTCATCCAGATTCTCAATGGCTTGAGTGCTCTCACACATCAACCCGACCAAAATTTCACCCTGAGGTGCCAATGGCCATACATCAGCCTTCGCGTAGTACTCGGGCATGCTCAAGCCCCAATAGCGGGCTGCGTTTGCCGGTCCGTCACCGCGTACTCCTTTGGGTTCATACAGCGGCGCATTCTTTGGCCGCGCATAGCGACAGGACGCCACTGCGTTGTAGGCCTGTTCCACTGTCGCCACGTGCGGCCAGATGACGCCATAGGCGCCGCGGTCCAGCACCTGTTTCGCAAACGACTGGTTCATCTCGACCCCGTTGGCAGGTATGCGAGCGATCGGTGTGACCCCGGGTGCTACCGAAGCGGATGCTGCAATCGTCTTGCGGTTGAGCATGTATTGCAGCGCGTCGCCCAACGCTGAAACGTCATAGGGGTTGTGCTCCATCTCAAAAACAATGCCGTCATATGGCGCATCACTCATCTCGATGGCGGTCTGTTTGTCCAGTTTGGAGAACGCAGCGAAGGCGGGCTTGCCAGCTTCGAAGGCGCGAATAATGCTATTGAGGCGGGTATCAGTCATGGTCTTTTCTCTTAGGTTTGAATAGGGTCCGGCGCAAGATCAGTCAGCGGCCTTCCAGTACATGAAGCCCATGCCTTCTCCGGTGCCCGCAGCGGTGCGCCAGCAAGGTACGTAGTCAACTAGCGTCATCTCGGCGCCGGTTTCCTGTAGGGCCTTCATCACGCTGACATAGAGCTTGATTTCCGAGGTGCCTGACTGGTAGGAGCGGTTGTCCACCGCAGCCAACCCTTCGTAGTCATAGGTGGACAGCATCTTCATGATGTTGTGGTCAAACTCCTCGTCGTTGACGAAGTGAGACAAGCCACCGGACGCGAAGATGCCAACGCGCACATCGTCAGGCCAGGCGTTCAACGCGTCGCGCAGCACCCGTCCAAAATCGATGCAACGAGCCATCGACGGCTGTGTCGGTGGATAGAAGCAATTCATGATGATGGGGACATGCGGTGGCGGGTTGTCGCCCATGATTTGGTGATAGACGAAGCTGTAGGCATGCGGCACCACCGGGTAAGCGGGCAGCGGTTTCATCCACACGTTATCCGGCCACGCAAAAAGGTCGGTCAGGTCGAAGCCTTCGCTTTGGAAGTGGTCAATGAGATAGGTCGCCAACTTAGGGTGGCATTTGTGTGTAACGTGGTGATCGGGCGCATAGACATCGCGCTGTGGCGGACCGTTGTGGACCTCCTCACCGGTGTAGATCGCGATGGACGGAGAGAAATCCGTGAAGATCTCCTTCTGATCCTTCCCTAGTACGATGGCAACGTCTACGTTCGCATTCCGATAGGCCGCAGCCATTTCGTCGAGTGCGGTTCGGCAACGCGCGGCGCGCGCAGTACGCTCTTCAATGGTCAGATACTTCTCAAACGCTGCGCCACGGTGTGCCTCCAGCTCCGGATAGGTCCATGTCCGGTTGCGGAACCACAACTCTGGGTTGTTCCTGTCCCGCTCCCCATTTTTCAACCAGTCTTCCGGCGCCTGTCCGAGCATTCCGCTATGTGGCACCGCCATCCCAAAAACTATTTTTGCCATGTGTTCCTCAGCAACTTGATATGTTCAACAAAGTAGGTGCATCCAAGAGTCGCCGTGATGCGAAGCAACGATGCAACCGACCGCTCTTTTTTCCGACGGGCTACGGTGATTCGGTGATCTTGGGCGCCCATTTGCGTTGGAGCAGGATCACGGTGCTGGTAGCACCAATCAACAAGAAGGCAAAGATCACCATCATGGGTAGGTCGTAGCTACCACTGGCGTGGAGCAACCAACCCGAAAGGCTAGCAGACACACCGCCCGCAAGACTGGTTGCAACCTGCTGCACACCAGTGTTCAATCCGATCGCCTGCTTGGGGATCAGGGTCAGTTTGCACAACGCAAGATTGTTCGCCGTGACGAGTCCCAAAAGCGAGAGCGAGCGCACGTTCCAAAACAAGGCCATCTCGAGAGATTGCGCAAAGACCCCCAGCAGAACGGAGCTGCCCCCAATAAAGCCCGCGACGATAAACGCTTTGCGTACAAAGACGGCATCGTGGCCACGTGCAATGATCCGGTCTGCCGCCCATCCGGCGAGGGTCGCTACTATTGCTATTCCGGCAAAACTGAAGAAGGTATAGAGCCCGGACTTTTCCAGAGACAGGCCGCGTTGCTCCACCAGATAGGCGGGCATCCAGGTCATGCAATAGAACGTGAAATAGCCGTAACAAAAATTGTTGACCATCCCACCCCAGACAACCGGACTGGTTAAAAGGCTTGCGAGCGATACAGAGGAGGCACGGCGCTTTGCCACCGCAAGCTCCGCCTTGGAAGGAAAGTCATTCCGGACCATCAGCAACCATGGAGCCAACCAGATCATCCCGACAAGGCCGGTCGCAATAAACATGATCTGCCACGAATAGTTGACGATAATCCAGGCAGCGATGGGCGCACCGATCGCGGGACCAAACTTGCCACCCATCGCAAATATGCCAACTGCCAGGCCTTTTTGGCTCTCGTCGAAGTTATTACCGAGCCACCGGTAGCTGGCTGGAATCACGACGGCCTCGGCCGCGCCGATGATCAACCGCATCACAATCAAGGCCCCAAGAGCTGTCACCATGCCGGTGAGCGCTGCCGCAATGCACCACAACAAAAAGCAGACGGTATAAGGCCACTTCACGCCGTAGCGATCAACCAGCCAACCCATGGGCATCTGGAGCAGACCATAGGACCAAAAGAAGGCGGAGTTGAGCCAGCCACGCTCAACGCTGGTCAATGCGAATTCTTGAACGAAGCTCTTGTCCGCCAGCGCAGAAGAAAGACTTGTCCGATCAACAAAGGAAATCAACAGCCCGACCGTAAGAAGCGCCAGGATGCTCCAGGGGTTTACCGCCCCTGATCGTTTCAAGTTTTTTGTTTCCATTTGTCTCTCTCATTATTTTTTATTCAACTCTGATTCGCGTCCAGCCAAGGAGCCCCAACCGACTTCCTTGTGCTTCGGAGCGCTCAAGCCAAGGCTGGGTACAAGTGCTGCGCAGTTTTGCCAAATATCCACGAACGGTCTTCTTCACCCAAGCTTGCCAGTCCCGCCTGTGCGGTCGCAAGGATCTCAGACAGCGCGCCCGGTGAGGTTGGAAAATTAGAGCCCCAGGCCATCCGTCCTGCACCGAAAGCGGCTGCCACACGCGAAAAGAAGGTTTCAGCGCTCGCCTTTTCCTTCTTCACATCGTCAAAGATGCGCGGTGTTAGTTTGAGGTAGATGTTCGGCACGTCGGCCAGCTCGAACAAGCTTGCGGCCTTCGCGTACGGCGCGCCATCGAGTACGTCGGGGCGGCCAAGGTGATCGAGGATGATGTTTACATTCGAGAACTTTTTTGCAAGTACTGCAACCTGTGGAAGCCCGACCGGTCCGGTTTGGATACACATGGGCAAGCCCAGCTCCCCCAACAGATCCCAAGCCTTGAAGGAGCGCGGATCGTTCAGTTCGCTAGGATCAAAATCCTTAGTAGAGCCGCCGGTAAAGATGCGCAGACCCGATAGCCGCCTATCGGCCCAGCCGCGAATGACGGCGCAAACGTTGTCATCCAGCATGTCAACAGAACCCACTGCAACGAGGCGATCAGAATACTTATTGCAACCGTCGACGACATAAGCGTTGTCAAACCCGTAGGTCGTGGATGAATGGACCACTGCTGCCTTGGCAACTCCCGCGGCATCCATCGCGGCAATCAGCGATTCAACCGTACTGGGTCTCTCATGCGACCAGTCCGAGCGCTTTCCGAACAACGGCGCCGGAGGATAGCGACCCTCGTCGTCGGAGATGATGTGGGGATGGATGTCAATGAATGGATGAGTCATGGGTGTCTTGCTTCTCTGCTTTCGAATTGCATGCGGCCTGAGCCGTGTTATTTGCCGCGCGCTTTCAGATGCGCATCCAGCCTCGGGTAGACGCGACGCACATTGCCTTCGAAAATCTTGAAACGGTCCTCGCCCGTCAATGCTGTGCAACTGTCGATGTAACGCTTGGTGTCGTCAAAATATTGACCATTGGCAGGATCCTTGCCGCGCACTGCCCCGATCATTTCCGATCCAAAAAGTACGTTGTCGGTCGGCACGACCTTGGTCAGCAACTCGACACCCGGATGGTGGTAGACACAGGTATCAAAGAAGATGTTGTTCAGCAAACCCTCTAGCGGCCTGTCACGCATTTCCAATGACATGCCGCGGTAGCGCCCCCAGTGATAGGGCACAGCACCGCCACCGTGCGGAATGACAAAGCGCAGTGTCGGGAAGTCCTTGAACAAGTCGGACTGGAGCACTTGCATAAACACAGCGGTGTCGGCATTCAGATAGTGTGCGCCGGTGCCGTGGAAGCAAGGGTTGCAAGAGGCTGCCACGTGGATCATTGCGGGTACATCCAACTCACACAAAGTTTCGTAGAGGGGATACCACTCGCGGTCAGTCATGGGCGTGCCCGTCCAGTAGCCGCCAGTAGGATCAGGGTTAAGGTTGCAGCCCACAAAGCCCAATTCCTCAATGCAACGACGCAACTCGGAAATAGAGTTCTTAGGCGGCGCTGAGGGCGATTGCGGCAGCTGGCAAACCGGCACAAAATTGTCGGGATACATATCGCAAACACGGCGCACAAGATCATTCGACACTTCAGCCCATTCGATACTGGTGCGCTCGTTGCCAAGGTGGTGACTCATCAGGCCGGCAATCGGTGAGAACAATGTCAAATCGCTGCCACGCTCTTGCTGCAGCTTGAGCTGCCCATTGCCGACGCCCTCCCGAATCTCATCGTCTGACACATTCGCTGCCGCGCGCTTCGGGGCGTTGACCGGGTCGTTGGCGAATTCGACCTGTTTGGCCCGCCAGTTGCGGAATGAGGTGGGAACGGTCGTGAAATGGCCGTGGCAATCAATAATCATTTTCTTTTCCGGAGGGTTAGTTTGCCAAAGGGTCCACGAATAGTTCAGCCACAGACATGCGGCGCGGTGTCAGCCCTTGCTTGAACGCGGTGGCTTCGAGTGTCTCGATAGTCTTGAGGTTTTCTTTCAAGCCGTAGGGCAGCGGATCGTGCCCTACGATCTTGCGCAAATCCAGGTACTTCTTATCGCTTGCACTCGTGGCCTCGCCGGCGTCGAGACGCAGCAACCACTCTTTCTTCGCCTGAGCGAAGGCATCGAAGATGGACTTGGCGATCCATGGATTCTCGGCAAGCACCGAGTCCTTGACAACAATAGTCCCGTGCATTGGATACACACCCGTGCGGGCGTAGTACTCGGTCTCAATTTCAACTGCATTGGGCAGCAGATCGGGATAGTCGGCCTCCACCTCTTTCCATCCACCCGTGGGCGCACCAGTTCGGCCAATGCCGGCTGCCGCAGCGAAGCCAGCCGACAACTCCCCGTTGGCCATCATTTCGGCCAGCGAGCTGCCCTTTGGTGCATGGATAACGTTTGACGGTAGTTTGAGTTGCGTAACATGCTCCTCGTCATCCACAACCCAGGTGACCTTGGAAGAATCAAGCCCGAATTCATCAATCAGCACTTGGCGCGTCCACACACCAGTGGTTACCGAATAAGCACGCACGCCGACCCGTTTTCCTTCCAGGTCTTTCGGAATTTTTACGCCCGCGTCAGGCCGCACCAGCAGCCCACTATGGTGGAACCGCCGCACAACAAAAATGGGTAAACCGACGAAAGGAGCGCCATAGGCGCGGGCGATGATGTAAGTAGTGGGTGCCAATTCGCAAACGTCAAATTCAACGTCACGGACCATTCGGCGGAACGCACCAATCTGTGGCTGGACCGTGATGAATTCGGCATCCACGCCTTCGATAGGAATAGATCCATTGCGAATGGCTGAGGTATGCGGGTGCTCTGCTATTGCAATTTTGAGCGGGACTTTCTTTGCCAACTGTGTTCTCCTTTGAATTTCTCTTGCCTGCGACTGGGTGACTGTTGTAACAACAGGAATCAGTGTCTGGATGGGGTAGAAGAATATGAGATGCCGGGTCGCATGCCTCTACACAAAAAGTAGATTCACTGGCATTTTTTTCGCGGGTGGTGAATCTCCTGTGCCACGCATTCCATTAAAGAAGTACCATTCGGCCTAAAGAGACATTTCATGACAAACACTGCGATGATCAAGAATCAACGCTACCCGCACAACAAGGCGGCTCCGGTTACGGTTCCCAAAGTTCGTCTGTATGTTGAACGCCCCGAGAAACAAGAATCCTGGTTTGTAAATGTCGGGCATGTCACCGACCGCGGCCGTTGGCGAACAGCGCCGCATGCGCATCCCGACTACGGGCAGGTGATATTTGTCCGCAGCGGTCGCGGCGTGATGAATCTTGAGGGCAACGGCATGCCCTTTGAAGGCCCCTGTGCTCTATTGCTGCCAACTGAAAGCGTGCATGGTCTTGACTACGAGGACGATATTGACCGCTGGGTAGTGACGATTGAAGTCGCGTATTTGACGCAGGTCAACGCTAGACTCCGCGAGTTCATCCAACTGTGGGCGCTGCCCCGGGTGATTCCGCTCCCACTGGAGGCTGCAACGGAGTCCTACAACCTGATAATGCGGCTGGAGCGTGAAGTTACGTCCAAGACAATCGGTCATGTTGTTGGGACGGAAGCGCTTCTTACCTCGCTCCTGCTCATTCTGGCTCGCGAAACCCATCTCGATCAACTCCATGATGCGGGTGCGACGCGCAGTGAAACCCGCCTGGCTGATCGCTTTCGTGAGTTGATTGATCTGCACTATCGCGAGAACTTGCAGTTGCAAGACTATGCCTCAATGCTGGCAGTATCGCTTGTGCAACTGCGTGCGGCCTGCACTGCTGCCACGGCGCAAAGCCCTATCAAAATGATTCATGCGCGCCTCATCACCGAGGCCAAGCGCAACCTTATTTTTGGCGACATGACCATGGAGCAGATAGCGTATTGGCTGGGCTTCTCGGATGCGGCGTACTTCACGCGTTTTTTCCGCAAGGAAGTCGGTCAATCTCCCAGCCAATTCCGGATTTCTGCCCAACAACAGCCTAGCCAGACCAAAGAATCCCTGAACAAAAAAGAGCCCCGAGCATAGCTTGGGGCCTTTTAACTGCAGCGCTTCAAATATCTGGAGCTTCGTTGAATTCACTGTGAATTTTCAAGCCATCGCTAAGTTCAACTTGCCACAATGAAACAGAATTCTTGCCCGATAGTTGGTGAAGTTGCGAAACCCACGGGCATTGGCCTTGATGAGTTGGATGGCACTGTTGAAACCCTCTGCGCAGGCATTGCTGATTCTGTGCTGGCTGAAGTTGAGCAGCCCTTCTTCGTGGCGCCTGAGCATCTTGACAACCTTTTTGACTGGCTCCAACTTGCTGCGCATGGCGTTGTTCGACCAAGCCTTGAAGAAGCGTTTGGCGGCTCCCCTGTAGCTGTAGCTCCAGAACTGGGCGAAGTTCTCCTTGATGCACCACGCCCGGCTGGTTTTCAAGTTGAGCTGGTTCAACGCCCGAAACGAGATGGCTTCAGCACTGCGCCCATCGGGATACTTTTTCAGCCAAGCCCACTTGCTGCCCGTCAATGGCGACGTGCCTGCCTGGGACAACTTGCGGTGCTCCTGGCGTCGAACCGCATCCACTGCCTCGCCAAGGTACTTGGAGATGTGAAACTTGTCGTGCACGATGTCCGCCTGCGGCATGCAAAGTCTTGCCGCACTCATGTACGCCGGCCACATGTCCATGGCCACCGCCTTGACCGACGCCCGCTGCGTCGGCGTGAGGGTTTCCAACAAACCCACCGCTGCTTCGAGCTTTCTTTCTGGCACCAAGTCCAGCACCCGCGAGCGGTCGATGTCGGTCAGGATGCTGGCGTAGGTGTGGCCTCTCTCGGAACTCTTCTCATCGATGCCAAGGTACGCAATCTCTTCCTCGGTGCGACGCAGCATGCCGCGCTCCACGGCACTGACCATGATGGCGTTGACCGTGCTCCAGGACAGTCGGGTGAGCGTGCATACGGCTTGCGTGGTAGGGCAGGCCTCAAGCAGCTTGATAACAAAGCCGGCCATCATGGTGGTGACCCGGCTGTAGCGCTCGGCCCAGGGAACGGTCAACTCCTCAACCGTGCCGTCGCTGTATTTGAGCTGCGGAACACGTGCTTTGATGACGGTCTCAAACTGGCAGGTATCCAGATGGCGCCATTGGCGTTCGCTCCAGCCATTGACGTGAGCCCTCTTGGTCGCATCCGTTGGGTCAGCCCACACCTGGCCCTTCTTCAAAACAACTTGGACCACCACACGCTGGTCTGCCAACGACAGGTCGACCTTCTTCACCGACCACGGAGTCTTCAGTCCAAGAAGGTGTTCGTACAGCGCGGTGTCCTTCATGTCGTTCTTGATAATTCTGAAAAACTGGATTGTCCCGCAGCGAGCAAAAAATCACAGTGGAATTGACGGAGAACCAAATATCTTACTTTAGAAGCGCACGTTTATCCCCAGCGAGACCATGTTCATGCCGTTGCCTTTGGCAAGAGGGAAGCCTGTGTACGAGGTGTAACTGGCGCTGCGCGCGTTGTTCACATTGGTGACCGAGCCCACCAAGGACAAGTTCTTGCTCATCTTGTATTCGGCGCCCAGACTGGTCTGGGTTGCCCCTGTGTCGGCGTTGGTGACGCCTGTTCCACTGACATCGTAGGCTTGGGCGAAGCGCAGCTGCACTTCCAATGGGCCATCTACATAGCCGCCAATCAAACCGACGCTGTCTTGCGTCTGGTCAAAACCGCCCACACCGGTCAAGCTGGAACTGACGCGCTCAGAAGTCGCGCCGATGGAGAAGTGACCAAACCGATACTCACCGCCGATCTGATAGCTTTCAAGCTTCTGCTCCCCCGTGGTTGTGTTGACGGCCTTGGCGCTGCTGCTGCTATCAAGTTTCCAATTTGCATTGCCCACTTTGGTATAGCTTACGCCGACATTGAAGTTGCCCACAGCGTAACCCAGGCCCAGGGCAAGTTGAGGCATGGTCGTCGTAGCCACTGTATTGACGGCAGTGTTGTTGGCGGAGCCACCACTGATGGAGTTGGTGGCATCCTTTCCGAAGTTGCAACTAGCAAGCACGCTGACACCACCCATCACCGGCGACTCGTAGGCAACTACATCACCCAAGCGATTGCCCATACGGGTCAGAATCTGGCCAGCGTTGTAGTCGGAAATGGCATCATTCAGGGGGCTGGCCATGGTGGGGGACATCTGACGCCTTGCCAGCTTGTAGGCATTGTCATATCGGCCCATACGTAGCGTGCCCATCGTGGCGCTACCAATGCCGGCAAAGGTGTTGCGGGTGCCGAACTCCGCCTTGTCATCCGAGGTGTTCCCCCCGTTGCCGGCAAAGATGCGACTATCGATTTGCGCCAACGCAAACACACCACCCTCCAGATCATATTTGCCCTTGAAGCCCAGACTGGAGCCATTGTCATTCAGGCGAGATTGGCTGTTGTTGCTATTGGTTCCGGCCTGGGTTGCGGTGCCAGTCACGGTCACCAGTTCCAGTGTGGGTTGCAAGTGTCCGAAGATGGTTAAGGGGCCGACCTCCACGTCTGCAAAGACTGGTGGTGCGACAAGGGCGGATATCACGGCGAGGGTAAGGGGCGTCTTTTTCATGTCTTCGGGCTTTCATGGTTAGGATGGAGTGCAATCAGCTTCAAAGTCCTCTAGCGGGAAGTATTGGCGTGACGGCATCGAAGAATATTTAGCTTCTGACAATGTGCCTCTACACAAAAGACCGATTCGCTGGCATTTTTCAACGCACTATCCCGAGAACTGAAAAGCTGCGCTGCAGCGCATCAGATTGCGTGGCCATAACTTATGCAGTCATCCATTGCTCCATAAAAATGCCAGTGAATCTGATTTTTATGCAGAGACATGCGACCGCCCATCAAATATCTTTCATGCATCGAAAACTCATCGATGCAATTAGAAAAAAGGATGGAGACATGAAGAGCACAGTCAAGGGCGCGCACGGCGCAAAACTTGGTATTTCGTTGGCATTCTGCTTCGGCACCCTGGGCTACGCCCAGGAGGTGCCAGCACCTCACACGTCGCCAGGCAACTGGAACAATACCTTCATCAGCTTTCGACATGCCGATGATTTCTATTTCCCAGGAAGTCCCAAAAAGGTTGCCCAAGATATTGGGTCAATGACCACCACCGGTGGGTTCAAATACGGTGGTTATGTTTTCACAGCCGACTACTTGGTTTCTGATGGAAACAATCCAGAGGTAGGTGGAACCAGTGGCGCGCAAGAGGTCTATAGCGTAGCCCGCGTCGAGTGGAGCGCCAGCAAAATTCTGGGGCATCCAATGAACTTCGGCGTGATCCGCGATATCGGCTTGACCACCGGTTTCGACTTCAGCGCAAAGAACGATGCATTCTCGTCTGCCGCACGCATGCTGGTGGTGGGACCGACCGTGCAATTCGACATTCCACGGGGCTACTGGAACGCCACAGCGGGCTGGCGCACGGAGACGAATTACAACGGAATCGTCCATCAAGACGTCCGCTACTCGACGGCTTGGCACGTCGAAAGCTCCTGGCTGATCCCCTTCCACCTTGGCCCAGTGCCGACGGTGTTTAAGGGCTTCGCCAGTGTGACCGGCCCCAAGGGGCTGGACGGCTTCCATGTGCCGACCGAGACTGAGACTTTGACGCGAATGTCGGTGCTGTTTGATGTCGGCGCCCTGGCCGGCCACCCACGCGCCTTGTACATTGGACCTGGCTACGAATACTGGAACAATATGTTTGGTACGCCATCGAGCAAGCCCGGCACGCAGCGCTCGGCACCTATGCTGGTCGCGGAATTTCACTTCTGACGCTGGTCGGTCCAGTCCCCTGAACACGCCATTGGCGGTCATGCAGCCCAACTAGCCACTCGAATTCGGAATTGACGACTATGCCACCTCTCAGAAGAAATGGAATGACGCGGTACCGCTTGCAGCTTGCACTCACAGTATTGGCTCTGACCGTCGGCTTGGCGCACACGCACACCAGAGCCGATGCGGGGGAAAGAGATACGCATGAAACCCTCGTATACGTGGGCATGCACGGTAGCAAAATTCACGCGCTGCGATTCGATGAAAACACCGGCAAACTGACGAAGATTGGCCCGGTTGCGGAAGGTCCGAAGCCAACATGGATCACCGCACACCCGCAGTTGCCAGTGCTCTACGCGGTCGACGACGACAACCAAAGAGAGGGCCATGTAATTGCATTTTCGGTTGATCGAAAAACCGGCTCGCTCAACAAGATGAACGAGGTCACTACCGGTGGCAACGGGACCACAAATTTGTGGCTAGATTTGCCCTCAATGACTTTGCTGGCTGCCAATTACGCCAGTGGGTCTGCAACTACCATGGCTTTCAACCGTGATGGAAGCCTTGGTCCGCTCGTATCAACGGTCAAAGCGACAGGCTCCGGACCGCACCGACGCCAGGCAGGTGCGCATGCACATGGGGTTGCGATTGATCCGTCGGGTCAATACGCACTGGTTTCCGATCTGGGCGCTGACCGAGTGTTCGTGTATGGATTTGACCCCGCGACCCACACGTTGTCGCCGGACGATGTGAGCAGTCCGCGATCGTTCGTTGCCCCAGCGGGTAGCGGGCCACGCCACTTGGCCTTCGGTTTGAATGGCCACTTCGTGTATCTCCTCAATGAACTGACGGCCGACGTTATGACACTGCGTTGGGATGCAAAGGCGGGGCGTTTGTCGCCCGTGCAAGCGCTACCAACCAGCAGCCCGGAATTTCAAGGCACAAAGAGTGGTTCCGAAATTGCAGTCAGTCATGACGGCCGTTTCGTCTATGCAGCGAACCGCAGTGAACATACGCTCATCGTCTATCGTGTGAACGCTGAGACAGGGGAGCTTGCTTTCGTGCAACGCACGTCCTCTGGCGGTGAAGTGCCGTGGGGCTTTGCCATCCATCGATCAGGAAAATGGATGTTAGTTGCCAATCAGCGTAGCAACACGGTGAATGTGTTCAGCATCGACCTCGTATCTGGGATGGTTTCGGCGACCGGGCAATCCGCCGAGTCGCCGACTCCTGTCAGCGTCACCTTTTTAGGTGGATAGTCTTCGGCTGACTACATCCGCGCTGGCCGTGGGCCACTGCTATAGCCCAACCCCGTAGTCATCACCGTCGAGCCGCGCTCTTGTGTACTCAAAGCGGCTTGACGCAAAAGGAACCCAATCCATGCGCATCGACTATCAACGCCGCCACTTGCTGGCGGCCACTGCTGCAGCAGCGGTCACCTTGCCCCGCTCCGCCTGGGCATCTGATGAGGATATCGTCGTCGGTCAGATCGGCCCGTTTACCGGCATGCCCGCGCCAGACGCGCCACAGCTCAACCAGGGTATAAAGGCCGCCTTCACCCAGATCAACGCAGCTGGTGGCGTGAACGGTCGCCCACTCCGATTATTCGAGCTGGACGACGGTTACCAGGAGAACGGCTTCATTCGCCAGTTTGTCGAGGCTATGAAGCGCCGCCCGGTTGCGCTGCTGGCACCAGTGGGTTCGCGAGCAATCAAACGGATGCTGGACGACAAGCTTCTAGACCGGGAGAATGTGGTCATTCTCAATGCGATACCCGGCGCCGATAGCTTGCGAAGCCCGGGGCACCCCCGGTTGTTCCACATCCGCGCCGGGGACCAGCAGCAGATTGATCGGATCGTGCGCCACGCCTTGACCCTGGATATCGCGCAGATTGCGGTGTTGTACCAGGATGCCCCTATCGGAACCTCCGGCCTCGCCTCGGCACAGCAAGTCGCCGATGGCCTAGGTATAAAACTTACACAGTTCATGGCCACGGCCGAGTCCGCCAAGATCATCGAGGCGGCTGGCCGGGCTGCAGCCAGCCAACCGCAGTGTGCACTGGTACTCGGTGCGCCGCGATTCGTGGCGGAAGGCATCGCGGCATTGCGCAGTGCAGGCCTGAGTAAGTTCATTTATGCACTGAGCTACGTGCCGCCTGCGCTGATCAAACAGTTGGCCAAACACGCGGTCCGCGGGGTCGCGCTGGCCCAGGTGTGCCCCAATCCCAATGGCACCAAAATGGCACTCCAACATGACTTTCAGTCCGCAATGAGTCGGGCCGGTTTCGCCCCCGCCTACACTGCTTTTCACTTTGAGGGCTACATCACCGCGCGCGTGCTGGCTGAGGGCTTGCGCCGTACCAAGGACGTAAGCCCAACCGGGCTGGCACGCGCGCTGCACGCCATGGGCGAATACAACCTCGGAGGGTACCGCGTCAACTTCGCCAAGGACAACGTGGGCAGCAGCTTCGTGGACATCGCAGTGATCAACAGCGACGGCCGACTGGTGTACTGAAACTCCTCTTACCGGACATGAAACTCATCTCATCCATGCGCATCGCGGAGCGTCTGTACCTTGTGTCTGGCGCACTGTCCCTTGCACTAGTGTGCGCTGCAGTGTTCGCCTATTTCAGCTTGAGCCATGTCACCTTCCTGGTTCATAAAGTCGAAAGCGAGCGTGCCCCGCGGTTGCAACGCGCGTCCGCAACAGAACTCGAAGTTACAAAAATTCTGCTGTTGTTGCGGCACTCGATTCTGACCTCCGATCCGAAGGAACTCAATCGCACCCTGTCCGGCATCACAGAAAAGCGCGAACTAATCACACAGGCAATTGGCGAATACCAGAAAAGTATCGACAGCGCAGAAGAACGAGAGCGCTTTGCCAAAGTGCCCGCACTGCTGGAGACGTTCTTTGCCGTGGCCGCGGAAGACATCAAGCTGGTTCAGGATGGAAAGAAGGATGATGCGTTTGCGCTTCTGATCGGCAAGACTGTCCCTGCACGCACCGCATTGCTCACGGCACTGCGCGACACCGTGAGAATCCAGCAGAACTTACTTCGCAGTGAACTGATCGAAGTTATCGCAGAAGCGCAGCAAACACTCTTTGTGTTGGTTGCGCTGGTGGTTGTGGCGATTATGGGCTTGGGCCTCTTGTCTTGGTACTTGGCAAGCGTCCTCATACGGCGCGTGGCGGTTTCGCGGGCCGTTGCAGAGCGCGTCCGTGATGGCGACCTAACGGTGGCGGTATATGACAATGCGCAAGACGAATTCTCGCCGCTGTTGGATGCGCTGAGCAACATGCAAGACTCACTGAGTCGGGTGGTCTCCAACGTTCGAACCCATTCAGAGAGCGTTGCCATCGCTAGTGCGGAAATCGCGCAGGGCAAACAGGATCTCAGTCAACGAACCGAAGAACAAGCCAGCGTGCTGCAGCAGACCGCCGCCACCATGGAGGAACTAGGTACAACAGTGCGCAACAACGCCAGCAATGCAAAGCAAGCCAGCCAACTCGCGCTAGGCGCCTCAAGCGTTGCAGCCAAAGGGGGAGAAGTTGTCGGTCAGGTCGTCGCTACTATGAGAGGTATCAACGACAGCTCGAGAAAAATCGCCGACATCATCGCCGTCATCGACGGCATTGCCTTCCAGACCAATATCCTGGCCTTGAACGCAGCCGTGGAAGCGGCACGGGCCGGCGAGCAGGGACGCGGTTTTGCCGTTGTGGCCGGCGAGGTACGCAACCTGGCGCAGCGTAGCGCGGAGGCCGCCAGGGAAATCAAGACACTGATCACCAACAGCGTCGACCAGGTCGAGCGAGGCACCACCTTGGTGGGCCAAGCCGGCACTACGATGGAAGAGATCGTTGCCGCCATCCAGCGCGTATCCGACATAGTCACGGAAATCAGCGACGCCAGCTTCGAACAGAGCATCAGCGTGGACCAGGTGGGACAGGCCGTCTCAAGGATGGACCAGGCCACGCAACAGAACTCTGCTCTGGTGGAGGAAAGCGCGGCGGCGGCCGAAAGTTTGAAGGGACAGTCCTCGCAACTGGTGGACGCTGTTGCAGTTTTCAAGCTGGTTTCGGATTAAGCCGGTTTAACGCTGGCGCAGACAAGGCTACGCAAAGAATTATTGGAATCATTAATAGGAGTATTTCGTGGATCGCAGACAAACCCTTAGACTACTTTGTATTGGAACGTTGGCAGCGCAGTCACCATATGCAGCACTTGCCAAGTCGCAAGGTGACACATCCGAAACTGCAAAAAAGGGCGTGATGCTGATGAACCGCATTGCCCCAACCAAGTCCGATCTCTATATTTCAGACACCGATGGTGGCAATGAGCGCAAATGGCTGGTCAACCCGGCCTACGAATACAACGCCAACTTTGCATCCAGCGGTTCATGGGTGGTGTTCACGTCTGAACGCAATGGCGACGGCCAATCGGATGTGTACCGCGCCAAGATCGATGGCACCGGCGCCGCGCCACTGGTCACCGGCGCTTCGGTTGATGACGCTGGGGTGCTGTCGCCAGATGGCAAGCGTCTGGCCTACGTGTCCACTCGCAACGGGCCTCAAGCCAATTTGTGGGTGCTACACATCGCAACTGGCCGTAAGCGCCAATTGACCGGCAGCAGCCAAGCCGTGCACGGCAGAGCCGGTCTGCCCGACGGGTACTTCCGCCCATCCTGGTCACCCAACGGGAAATGGATTGCTTTCTCCAGCGACCGCAATACTCCATGGCGCGGACACCATGATGGGCGCGGCTGGGAACACACACAAGAACTCAGCATTTACATCATTCGTCCTGACTCTACGGGTCTGCGAAAAATTGCATCCAGGGAAGGGTATTGCCTGGGCTCACCCAAATGGTCGCCAGACGGCAAACGTATAGTCTTTCACGAACTTACAACCGAGGGCACCTGGGGCGCACGCCGTCCGGAATACAGCGGCAAAGTCCCTTCGCAAATCGTGTCGGTTGACGTTGCCAGCGGTACACGTACCGAGCACACCTCCGGGCCTGGCTTGAAGTTGCAGCCACAGTATTTATCGATAGATGAAATCGGCTATTTGGTCAAAGGTGGGCCCGACGAGGGCGTAGCCTATACATCGTCCCGCCCCGCGCTCAAACGGGCTCTAAGGACGCCGTGCTGGTCGCCCGACGGGCAACACTTAATCTACGAAAAAACCGAATTCCGTCCATCCCGTCCGAACTTTAAGCCGCTGTACAGCTGGGACAAGAGTTGGGACTACCGCCATATCGACGTTTTCCCCCTGATCTCGCGCGACGGGATCATTGTCTATACCGAAAAGCAGACGGGCCATAGTTCGGTCCTCACGATGCGCCCCGACGGTTCAGATAAGAAGGTGGTTTTTGAAAGCAATGATCGTGGCTTGTCTCCTGATTCGGTTAGGAAGGGCCTTGCTGGTGCGTTTCAACCTGCTTGGTCGCCCGACGGGGAATGGATTACTTTTGGGTTGGGTACCTGGTTTGCGGAGCGTGACCACGCGTCCGCAGCGCTGTGGCGTGTGCGAAGTAGCGGCGCAGATGCCGAACAGTTGACAGACGGCTCGGTACACAGCGGCTTCCCCAGTTACTCAGCCGACGGCAAGCAAATCGTGTTCCGTGTCTGGAGCGAAACGGAAAAGGGACTGCGAATTCTCGACCTTGAGACGCGTCAAACCCGCGTCCTCACACGTGGCTATGACAACCTGCCTGGATGGTCACCAGACGGCAAACGCATCGTTTTCACGCGTAAGAGGGAAGACGGCAATTACGACATCTACACGATTCATCCAGACGGAAGCAACCTGTTCCGTGCCACCGATCACGCATCCAGCGACGGCCATGCGGTGTGGTCGACGGATGGGAAGATTCTGTGGAGCGGCTCACAGCACGGCTTCCGCGATGAAGCGGCGTTGTACGACAACACCTTCCAGCAATATGGCCAGATATACATCATGAATGCAGACGGTAGCGGCAAGCGCATGCTGACGGACAGCAAATGGGAGGACTCCATGCCGCTGTTTCTTCCGCAACGGTAGCCCCTCATCCAGGGCCAGTGAATTCCACAGACAAAAATACTACCTCATGACAACAAAACACAGCAATCTCATCAACGGTCTATGGACCATCGACAGCGTCTACAGTCCCAACATAAACCCGTCCAATACCGCAGATGTACTAGGGGAATATGCTCAAGCCAGTGCGGCGCAACTGGACGAAGCAGTCAAGGCTGCGACGGCAGCATTTCCGGATTGGTCCCAATCAGGCATTCAGTCTAGGGCAGATGCCTTGGACAAAATTGGAACCGAAATTTTGGCGCGCAGAGAGGAACTCGGTACCTTGCTGGCCCGCGAAGAGGGAAAGACGAAGCCCGAAGGTATTGGCGAGGCCACGCGCGCTGGCAATATCTTCAAGTTTTTTGCTGGCGAATGCCTGCGCTTGGCTGGTGAACTAGTTCCGTCGGTTCGCCTTGGTGTTAGTGTCGAGATTACGCGCGAGCCGGTGGGCGTCATCGGTATCATTACACCTTGGAACTTCCCTATCGCCATCCCCGCTTGGAAGATCGCACCTGCCTTGGCGTATGGCAATTGTGTAGTTTTCAAACCGGCCGAACTGGTACCGGGCTGCGCATGGGCATTGGCCGACATCATCCACCGTTCCGGCATCCCGGCCGGAGTATTCAATCTGGTGATGGGACGTGGAAACGATATCGGAGATCCTTTGGTCAACCATCCCGACGTGAACGCCATCAGTTTCACCGGCTCGCAAGGCATCGGTGGGCGCATTGCCCAGCAATGTGCGGTGAATCTCAAAAAGGTGCAACTGGAAATGGGTGGCAAGAACCCGCAAATTGTTTTGGACGACGCAGACCTGATACAAGCGGTTGAACTCAGCGTACAGAGCGCCTTCTTCTCGACAGGCCAACGCTGTACGGCATCGAGCCGACTCATCATCACCGAAGGCATTTACGACCGGTTCATTGCGGGCATGAAGGCACGCATGGCCACGCTCAAGATCGGTGACGCATTAGCAAGTGGTATTGACATCGGTCCCGTGTCCTCGCTTGCGCAGTTGGAGCAAAACTTGAGCTATGTCGAAATCGGCAAGAGCGAGGGGGCTGTTCTTGTGACTGGTGGTCACCGCTTGGAATACGAAACGGAAGGTTTCTATATGGCACCAGCGCTGTTGACGGAGACTACATCAGACATGCGAATCAACCGCGAGGAAGTGTTTGGCCCGGTGGCCAGCATCATCCGAGTCAAGGGCTACGACGAAGCGCTGGCAGAAGCCAACAACACCCGGTTTGGGCTGTCCGCCGGAATCGCTACGACTTCCTTGAAGTACGCGACCCACTTCAAGCGCCACAGCCAGGCGGGTATGGTGATGGTGAACCTACCGACCGCAGGAGTTGATTACCATGTCCCGTTTGGTGGACGCAAAGGTTCCAGTTACGGTCCGCGCGAGCAAGGGCGATACGCCCAGGAGTTCTTCACGACTGTTAAAACTACGTATCTCGGAAGCTGAAGGGCATTCACCGTTCAAGTAGGTCGATTTAAGTCAGCCCAAAGTCTCTCGTATCGCCAGCGGCCTGAACAGCCGGAACCATGCGAGGCTGATACCAATCGTACCTACCCCCCCGATGACAACCGATCCTACCGGGCCTAACACGGCCGCGGTAACACCCGATTCAAATTCGCCGAGCTGATTGCTGGCCCCAATGAACAGCGTGTTGACCGCCGCAACACGACCGCGCATGTTGTCCGGCGTCTCCAGCTGCACCAGGGTTTGCCGCACGACAACGCTGACCATGTCGGCCCCCCCGGAAATCGCAAGCACCACCAATGACAACCAGAACGAGCGGGAGAGCCCGAAGACGACCATGCAGGCGCCGAAGACCGCAACGGCGAGCAACAGTTTCTTACCAACACCCCGACTCAACGGATAGCGGGCCAGCGCGAATCCGGCTACCAACGCCCCTACGGCAGGTGCAGACCTGAGCAAACCCAGTCCTTCGGGCCCGACATGCAGTATCTCTTTGGCAAAGATGGGCAGCAGCGCGGTAGCCCCACCCAGCAAGACAGCAAACAGGTCTAGCGACACCGCACCCAGCAACAGCGGATTCGTCCATATAAACCGGACGCCAGCCAGCACGGTCGTCGCGCTCACCGGCTCGTGTACGACCGGGATGCGCACATAGCGCACCCCAATGCAAGTGAGCGCCGCAGTGAAGAACAACAGGGCACAACTAACATACACCGCGTTAACACTCGCGGCAAAGACTAGCCCGCCAACGGCCGGCCCGGCGATGATGGCAGTCTGTGTTCCTGCAGAGCTGAAAGCCGTTGCCCTGGCCAGCAACGGCGCGGGTACCAGCATTGGCAATAGGGCCTGCTGTGCCGACATCTGAAACGGGCGGATTGCGCCCAGTACGCCAGACAAAACGAGCAGCCATTCACGCGTCACCGCATGCGCCAGCGTTCCGGACACTAACAGCACGGCCACGCCAGCCTGAGCGGCCAGGCATATGGCAACAATGTGGGCGCGGTGGAAACGGTCGGCGGTGTGGCCTGCGACCAGCATCATTGCCAGCGCGGGGGCAAACTGGAAGAGTCCGACCAGCCCCAGATCCCAAGCGCTGCCTGTGAGCTCGTACATATGCCAGCCAATGCTCAACATCAGCATCTGGGTGCCGGCAACGGCGGTAACCCGGGCGAACCAGAAGCGGACGAACGAGGCGTGTTGAAGCAAGTCCTTCATGGATGCTTAGGTTTGAGTCGAACGGCGGTCTGCATAAAGGTCATACTCTATAGCCTTGGGATACCGGCCTTGTCTATCACGGCCTTCCATTTGGTTATATCGTTCTTTAGGCGCTGCGTCATCTGCTCAGAAGAACCGGAGCGCGCGACCATGCCAAGCGCCCGCAATTTCATTTGCACCTCGGGCGAAGCTATCGCAGCTTCGATTTCCCTGGACAAGCGATCCACAATCTGATCTGGCGTGTTGGCGGGAACACTGATGCCGTTCCAAGAACTGGCTTCAAAACCGGGGATGGCACTTTCAGACACGGTTGGCACTTTGGACAATCCGGGAAAGCGAATACTCGACGTAACGGCAAGTGCCTTAACGCTCTTCCCCGTGATTTGCTCCAACACAGGGGGTAAGATTTCGACGGCCATCTGCACGTCGTTGGATCGCAAGGCGACGATAATGTCCGCTGTGGTCCTATATGGCACGATGACGGCGTCAATACCCGCCATGGACTTGAACATCTCGGCCGTTAGATGCTGGGTGCTTCCGATCCGTGACGTTGCGATATTCAGCTTGCCCGGGTTGGCTTTCGCGTAAGCCAGAACTTGGGCTAAAGATTCGAAGTCAGCCTCGCCGCTCACGATCATTGCGAGGTCAAATGAGGCCAGCGCCGAAACGTGACGAAAGTCGCCAATCAGATCGTATGGCAAAGCTTTGAAAAGAGCAGAGGTCAAGGCCGTGCCGCTACCCGCCATCAGCAATGTGTAGCCATCTGGTCTGGCCCTAGCTACAGCAGCTACGGCTACCACTGGGCTTGGGCGATTCTCGACAACCACCGGCTTGCCCATGTTTTCACCCATCTTTTTCGCGACAATCCGCGCAACTATGTCGCCAGCGCCCCCGGGTGCAAAGGCAACAAACAATTGGATTGGCTTAACCGGGTACGACTGAGCTCCCAATGAAGTGCATTGGCAAGCGACCGCGAGTACCGCAGAACAGCGCACCATGAAATGTCTTCTACTCACACCTATCTCACTTGTTGTGAAAGGATTCAAGAGTATTTGCTACTAGGTTCTGTGCCTCTAGACAAAAGAGAGATTCACTGGTACTTTTGAACGGTCAGCTGAATTTCAATATCCTTACATGCGTGCAACAAATTGCGAGTACTCGGCAGGCTAGTACCAGCACATGCATTGGGGATTTTGCCTAAACCCGCGTTTAGGGATAACGGAGCTTCGTTGAGTTCACTGTGAATTTCTAGGCCATCGCCAAGTTCAACTTGTCGCAATGAAACAGAGTCCGTTCCCGGGAATTGGTGAAGTTGCGAAACCCACGGGCATTGGTTTTGATAAGTCGAATGGCACTGTTAAGGATGGTCTGAATAACTCGCTGCCAATTGAGGTAGCGAGTCTGTAGTTTTCAAATGACGGGATTTGACGCGCAAGCTTTGAGGGTGTCCCGAATTTTGTGTAACCGGCGGGGGATTGCAGTTTAAGGCTTGGGCATTCTCTCCTCAAACTGAATCGTGAATCGGGTCAGCGCAGCCTTCCAATCCCGGATCGGCATCGTCCACTTCTTGCTGATGTTGTTCAAGGCCAGGTAGAACAGTTTCAGCAGTGCATCGTCACTGGGAAACGAACCCCGGTTCTTGGTGATCTTGCGCAAACTCATGTTCACCGACTCAATGGCGTTGGTCGTGTAAATGACCTTGCGTATCTCCGGTGGATACTCAAAGAACGGCGTGATGCGCGCCCAATTGGAGCGCCATGATTTGACGATCGTGGGGTAGTCAGCCCCCCACTTGGCCTCGAACTCCTCAAGCCGCATCTGGGCCTCATTTTCTGTGGCCGCGGTGTAGATGCTGCGCAGGTCCGCTGCCACCGCCTTGCGCAGCTTCCAGCTCACGTAGTTCAGGCTGTTGCGCACCATGTGCACGATGCACAGTTGCACCGCCGTCTTGGGGTACACCGCCTCAATGGCTTCGGGGAAGCCCTTCAAGCCATCCACGCAGGCGATGAAGATGTCTTGCACACCCCGGTTCTTGAGTTCGGTGACAACCTGCAACCAGAATTTGGCCCCTTCGGTCTGTGCAATCCACAGCCCCAGTATCTCTTTCTCCCCGGCCATGTTGATGCCCAGCGCCAGGTACACGGCCTTGGCCCGCACGACACCACCATCGCGCACTTTGACGTGAATGCAGTCCAGGTAGACGATCGGGTACAGGGCGTCCAGGGGGCGGCTCTGCCAGGCTTTGGCATCCTCCATGACGGCCTCGGTGACCGAGGAGATCAGCGTGGGCGAGACTTCTGCACCATACATTTCTTCCAAGTGGCTCTGGATCTCGCGCACCGTCATTCCACGGGCATAGAGCGACAGTATCTTGTCATCGAACCCGTCCCAGCGGGTCTGGTGCTTGGGGATGATCTGGGGCTCGAAACTGCCATGGCGGTCGCGTGGGATTTCTATGGGCAGTTCACCGAATTCGCCTTTGAGCGTTTTGCGGCTTTTACCGTTGCGGGTGTTGCCTATGGCGTTGGCCACGCTGTCGCCTTTGGCGTGACCGAGGTGTTGGGCCATCTCGGCTTGCAAAGCGCGCTCGACCAGTCTTTTGGTGAGCTGCTTCAATAGGCCGTTTTCGCCTATGAGGTCTTCAGGCTTTTTGTAGTCAGCCAGCAGGCTGTCTATGAGTTCGTTGCTTACGGTCATTTCTCTTCTTTCCGGGAGAACAGCAGTTTCCTGCCAAAAAACCGTTTACACAAAAATTCTTACACCCTCCAAGCTTTCAAATGCGGCATCATTTCTTGCACCCATTGGGCTGCTTTTGGACCTTTGCGGGGCATTTCTGCGGGTTTCAGACGCCCTCATCCCCGCACTCCCATCAGTTTGCCACGCACCATCCACAAATTCGAGAGTGCAAACAGTGTGACGAGTTGGGCAGTGTTCTTCTTCAGACCGCGATAGCGCACTTTCACATATCCGAACTGGCGCTTGATCACCCGAAACGGATGCTCCACTTTGGCCCGGATACCGGCTTTGATCTTTTCCGCTCTGTCGAGCAAGGCATCTGCTGCGTTTTCCTTGTTCAAGGCCCGGCGCTTGCCCGGTCGCATGGCGATGTGCCAGGTAATGTCTGCTTTTGCATCGGGGCGCTTTTGAATGCCCTGATATCCCGCATCCCCGAATGCAACCGTCTCTTCTCCATGCAGCAAACTGTTGCCCTCAGTCACATCACTCACGTTGCCCGAGGTGCCACGAACCGTGTGTACCAAGCCCGACTCAGCGTCAGCGCCAATGTGGGCCTTCATGCCGAAGTACATCTGCTCACCCTTCTTGCTCGAATGCATGTCGGGGTCGCGCTTGTGGTCCTTGTTCTTGGTCGATGAGGGCGCGGCAATCAAGGTGGCGTCTACCGCCGTTCCAGCCTTGAGCATCAACCCGCGCTGAATCAGGATGTCATTGACTACGCTCAGGATTTGCTCTGCCAGTTTGTGCTTTTCCAGTCGGTGCCTAAAGCGCAGGATGGTGCTCTCGTCAGGCATGCGGCCAAACTCTTCAAGCTGGGCAAACTCACGGTACAGCGGCGTATCAAAGAAGGCTTCTTCCATACCCGGATCGGACAGCGTAAACCACTGCTGCATGAAGTGAACCCGCAGCATGGTTTGCAGAGAAAATGGTGGCCGCCCGGTCTTGCCTTCCGGGTAATACGGCGAAATGAGTTCGACCAACTCGGCCCACGGAACCACCTGCTCCATCTCATACAAGAACACTTGCTTGCGCGTTTTTTTAACGTTCAGATCGAGTTTCAAACTAGCTTGCTTCATGGGCTGTATTTTCTCAGACCGGGCTTACTTCAAGCACACAGTCATCGGAGTTATGCAGAGTTTCCCTAATGAAGGAAACTCTCATGATCACCCAGACTCAGCCCCGGCCATCGAATTCGGTCTATACGGCCAACCCAACCACTCTACTATTCCAGCGGAACACTTTGCCTGGATACCCGCACACCAGCTTCCCGCACTCGTTCCATGTTGCCAAGGCGAAAAGATTCAGGTCTCAGCCATTCTATTTGACGGCTATGCCAGCTTGGGGTTTTATGCGCTGGTTGACGACAATTACCTTGGCCGGTTGACGACAACTATGTTGGCCGGCTAGAGGCCTTCACCGGGCAGGTCCGGGAGGCGGGGCTACCGTTAGAGCTTTCGACATTTATCGAAGGTAGGCGGCATGCCCGGCAAGACCATCACGGACCATCAAGTGCACAAGTACAAGCAACACCGCAACAAGCTCAGCCAGGTCGCAGCTGCCGCCAGAGCCGGAATCAGCGAGCGCAGCGCCCGGCGCATCGAGGGCGCGCAAAGCCTGCCCTCACAGCGCCTCGCCCGCAACTGGCGCACCCGGGGGAAGACCCGCTGCAATCGGCCTGGGACAGCGAGGTCGTGCCGCTGCTGCAAGCCGACTTTAGGCTCAACGCTGTCACCCTTTTGGAAGAACTCCAGCGCCGCTACCCGGGCCAATGGGACAGCAGCGTGCTGCGCACGCTGCAGCGCCGCATGCGCCTGTGGCGAGCGCAGTTTGGCGCTGAGCGCGAGGTCTACTTTGCCCAGGAACATCCGCCCGGGCGCCAGGGGCTGTCGGACTTCACTGTGGCCGACAGCCTGAACGTGGCAATTGAGGGTTGTGCGTTTCCTCACCGGCTGTACCAGTTTGCACTGGCTTACTCCGGCTGGCGCCATGCCACGGTCATCGATTCTGGCGAAAGCTTCATGGCCTTGTCCACCGGGTTGCAGGCCGCACTGTGGGCGTTGGGCGGCGTTCCGGAAGAGCACCGCACCGACAGCCTGTCGGCAGCCTTCAACAACCTGGCCGAACAGGAAGAATTGACCCGGCGTTACCAGGACCTGTGCAGCCACTACGGGTTGCGTGCAACCCGCTGCAACCCCGGCCAGTCCAACGAGAACGGCCCCATCGAATCGCGCCACGACTCGCTCAAGACCGCGCTGGACCAGGCTCTGCGTCTGCGCGGCAGCCGCAGCTTTGACAATCGCTGTGACTACGAAGCATTTGTAGGCACCATCGTGCAGCGTTTCAATGCCCGCGCGGCCAAGCGCCTGGCCGTTGAGCGGCCCATGCTCAAACCCTTGCCGGTGCGCCGCACCGCCGAGTTCGAGGAGATGCCAGCCAGGGTCAGCAAGTACGCCATCTTCACTTTGAAGGGCGTGCAGTACAGCGCCCCCAGCCAACTCATCGGCCACCGCTTGATGGTGCGTCAGTATGCCCAGCACATTGAATGCTGGCTGGGCGGCCAGTGCGTGCTGAGTCAGCCGAGGGCCACTGCACAGGATGGACAACGCCATGCTCGCTCAATCGACTACCGGCATTTGGTGAGCGCCTTAAAGCGCAAGCCCGGCGCATTCGCCCGCTGGGTGCTGCGAGAGGCAGCCTTCCCGCGAACGGTGTACCGCCAGACGTGGGAGCGTCTGGCAGCGCAGAAACCAGAGCGCGAAGCGTGCAAGACGATGGTCGCCCTCTTGGTGCTGGCCGCTGACGGACATGAGGCCCAACTGGCCCATGAACTGGAGCAACTCATTGAGATGGACCAGTTGTCCGACCTGAACGCCTTGACCCAGTTGCTGGCCCCGCCGCGCAGTGCAGTGCCCGACGTGGTGGTGACGCTGCCTGCGTTGGCGTCCTATGACGAGCTGTTCGAGGTGGCAGCATGAGCGCGGCGTCAATTACGACAACTACCTCCGCGCGCCTGGGGATGATGCTCACGGATTTGCGCCTGCCCACCATCAAGCGTTTGGCGGGCGACCTGTGTGCGCAGTCTGACCTTGAAGGCTGGCCGGCACACCGGCTGCTTGAAGCCTTGCTGGAGCATGAAATTAGTGAGCGTGAGGCGCGGCGCATCGACCGTCACCGCCATGAATCCAATCTCAGCCCAGACAAGCGGCTCTCCAGCTTTGACTTCGCCGCAGTACCTAGTGTGTCCAAGGCGCAGGTGATGGCGTTGACGGAAGGCACCGAGTGGATTGACCGGGGCGCCAACGTGCTGCTGTTCGGGCCACCCGGTGTGGGCAAAAGCCATTTGGCAAGTGCCTTGGGCCATGCCTTGATTGAGGCCGGTCGGCGGGTGTTGTTCACGCGCTGTTCGGACCTGGTGCAACGCCTGCAGGCGGCGCGGCGTGATTTGCATCTGCCGCAGGAGCTCGCCAAGCTGGACCGCTTTGACTTGCTGATTCTGGATGACCTCAGTTATGTGCGGCGCGACCAGGCCGAGACTTCCGTATTGTTCGAGTTGATATGCGAGCGCTATGAGCGAAAGAGCCTGGCCATCACCGCCAACACGCCGTTCTCGCAGTGGGGCGAGGTGTTTGTAGAGCCAGCCATGACGCTGGCCGCCGTTGACCGTCTGGTGCATCACGCAACCATTCTTGAGATGAACGTGGAGAGCTACCGCCGCCGCGCCGCGCAGGCGGGGCATGCCCCGCCCGCCAGAAAGGCCCGCTCAACAACGTAACCAGTTCGATTCATTCCCCGCCTCCACCGGCCAGGATAGTTGTCGCCGAGCGGTCAAGATAGTTGACGTCAACCAGAGCATCGCCACCGGCGTTTCGTCGGCATGCAGCACACGGTGCCCAAGCTGCTCCTGCCTCAGAGCATCGACCAGGGGCTGCAGTTGCACGCCGCACTGACCCACCCAAGCGCCGAGCGTTGAACGGGGTATTGCCATGCCAGCCCGCGCAAAGATGCCTTCTTGGCGGTACAGCGGCAAGTGATCCGAAT
>JANXVI010000432.1 GCA_025351745.1 Rhodoferax sp. | reverse complement strand
CGCCCGCACCATCAAGACCGTTGGCAAGTAGGCAGGCATAGGCATCGTGCAAAGGCTGGGAGATTTCTTCGAGGTCGGCTCGTTGGGCCATGATAGATTCTTTCTGGATGGATAAGGCTCTGCACCAGACGCCGGGGGGGGTGCCTCCGGCGGCCCGGCAGGGGCCTGATTAAATAAATCCAAAACCAGAAACCGTCCGACTCCTCGGTTTCACTGCTCGGGGAAATTACAGAACAGATGTTGCACTAGCCCTCTTTGGCTCCCTCAAGGACGTTCTGACTACAAGTTCTTTGACCCGCGTCGCGATTCAAGTCACTTGATTTGGATCAACCCAGAGCAACCGCGAGTGTGGGAAACTTGTCCTCATTGCCGAGGACACCTCAAACATGCAGTACCAAACATTGCAAATCATGCGTGAAGAGCACACCGCCCTGGCGGCGGTACTTCGATCTCTATCCATGTTGCTTGAAATGGGACCATGCGACGAATCCGAGCGGTTCTTTGACGTGTTACGCGCAATGCTCTTTTACATTGATGAGTTTCCAGAACGCTTGCATCACCCAAAGGAATCAAATCTTCTGTTCCCCAAACTGGCGCTCGCAGCCCCACAGCTTTTGCCTTTGATAGAAGGCTTAGAGCGCGACCATATGCAAGGCGAGGGAAAGGTGCGTGAACTGCAGCATATGCTGTTGGCGTGGGAGCTGATTGGTGAGTCGCGCCGCGCCGCATTTGAGCAGGCTGCCAGAACCTATGTCACCTTCTACCTAAGACACATGCGAACCGAAGAGGTGGACTTGTTTCCGGTCGCACAACAAGTGTTGACTTCCTCGGATTGGATCGAACTGGACGCTGCGTTTAGCAAAGGCAGGGACCCGCTGGCCAGCGGCCAGCATGACCCCTGCTACGACCGCTTGTTCACCCGAATCGTTACAGCTACGCCAGCGCCGATCGGTGTCGGCCGCAGCTTTAACGCAGCCTGACGGTAGCTCAGAACAATAGCGTTGATTCAACTAAGGGCTTAGCCATGCAACACATCAACGCCCGCGGACGTCCAGATAGGACGTTGGCTCCGTGCGTGAAGCCCGAAGCCGCTGCTCCCACGGTGGTCCTGACATCAGTATTGCCGCCAGATTCCAAGCGGGCATTCAGTTCAGCACAGCAATCCGAAAAATAGCCAGCAAAGCTAACGCCGTATAAAAAATTTTCTCGGTGAAGCGTGCCTCGAGAGGATGACCGATGCGGCCCGTGCCGATTCTGGCCATCACGCCCATGTTCACTCGTTCCATTGCCCTCACGGACCGTGCGTGGGATATGCTGACAACTGACTAGTCTTACTGTGTCACAAAGTTAATCTTCGACTTACCCAGTTGCAGTGAGGGCAGTGTCCCAGAGCGCTGGCGAGTGCGACGCTCAGGAGTAGGCGTAAGGTCGTTATTGAGTCCGCTACGTGGCGCTGCACGCGCAGGGCTTCCCCGTGGGGGGTAATCTTGGGGAACGCTAGGCACTTGGCGGTGGTCGAAGTTTTCTTTACCGCCGGCATCGCTGCCAGCTTTGAGTCGTTGGGCCATCAGAAACCCGTAAGCAGCAATGCTTAACGTGGCGTGATGGTGAAAGCCGCGCCACCCCCGCCCCTCATAGTGCCCCAGTCCGAATTCCTGCTTCAAATCCTGGTAGTCGCGCTCAATACGCCAGCGCATCTTGGTAACAAACACCAACTGCTCCAACGTCGCATCATGGGGCGCTGTACTTAGGAAGTATTTTGCCGGCTCACTCTCGGCCTCGGGCCATTCAATCAACAGCCACTCGTGCGCGCGCATCTGGGTACCCCAGTTGTCCCGATGAGCGGGACGCACCCGTACTGCGGCGAAGCGCGAACTCAACTCGGAGTTGCTGCCCTCGCGCCAAGTCACCTTGCTCCATGCCTGCACATCCAAAGTCATTGCCAATGCTTTGACTGCAACAGGTTCATTGCCGGGCTCCCGGCGCAGCCGTGTAGGTTTTGCGCCGCGGCCCGACCAAGCTTTGGGCGGGAGCGGCTCAGTCCCCGGTGCCCACACGGTGGTGGCTGGGCGAATGCCCACTGCGTAGAGCATGCCCAATTCGGTGATGCCATCGCGAAACGCGGTCTCATCTCCATAACCAGCATCAGCTAGCACCACGCCCATGCGAACACCAGCAGCAACTGCTTGGCGCATCTGTCCCAAAGCAATATCGGGTTTGCTGACAAAAACCATTTCCTGCGGAACACCCGCTGCCTTACGCCGCACCGGGTCAGCAGTCCAGTTTTTGGGCAGGTAGAGTTGGTACGCGATGGGCATGCTGCCCTGAGCGCTTGCCAGTGACAGGCTGACCGCTACCTGGCAATTGTCTTGCTTGCCCAGCTGACCGCAATACTGATGGGCCACGCCTACCGAGTGGCGCCCCTTCTTCGGGAAACCCGTGTCGTCGATGATCCAGTAGCAGCCGCTATCCAGTCCAAGCGCCGGTGCAACCCAGTCGCAAATTCGAGTCATAACCCTGGCATCCGACCACTCAGACTTGGCTACGAAGTGATGCAGTGCTTGGTGGCGCGCGCTGGCGTGCAGCGGATCAACGCGGGCGGCCATCGGCTCCACGCTCTTGCGCGGCAAGGGCAACATCAAACCAGTGCAATACCCACTTAGTCCTGCATGTCGGTCAGCGTGGCCCAGTTCTTGAGAAAGATAGGCCACGTAGCGAGCAAACTCTTTGGCAATGTCCATCATCTCACCGCTCAGGATGTGATGGATTCATTGTAAAACCATTTATGACACAGTAAGATTAGCGGGTGGATGGCGCTGATACCACGCACCCACAGCGAGAAGTTGGGGAAGATAGCAATGGGCGAGGCACTGTCGGCTGTATTGTTTGCATCGCGGTTCTCGATGCCAAAAAAGTGTCGGGCACTCACGCCCGCGGCATCGATGTTTGATCTTGCGCAAGATGCGTTCCCCCAGGGCGGTGCAAAGTCCCGCCCATGCCTGCGATTCAGACCATACTTGTCAATCACCCTTCCGAAGCTGCGGCACCGGGAGCGGTTCTGTTGCGACGCGCGGTCCACTCCGATATCGTGTTGTTCATCGAATCAGGCCACGTGGCCATCGGAGTGATGGGCGTGGGGAGTGATTTGTTAGAGCACCAACTAGGATTCCTTCAAGGCCCCGGTTGGCTGGAACCCGCTGCGGCCGTACTCAATTTGCCCAGCGCTGTTGACGCGGTCGCGCAAACCGAAGTGTCGGTACGGCGCGTGCCATTGGTAGAATTTCATGCGAGCCTCCACGCCTGCGAGGCGAGTGTTCAAGCGGTGCTGGCCGATGTGGCAAAAGCGCACCGCCAACAAGCCGATTTGGCTATCAGCCGCTTGGCTAAGGACGCCGAGGCGCGCTGCGCAGAGTGGTTGTTGGGTCAAGCCCGGTCCAACGACAAAGGCGTGTGCTCCGTGCAACTGCAGCAACGTAAGCGTGCGATTGCGGCCCAATTGGGTATCGCACCAGAGACTCTTTCGCGCGCCTTGCGGCACTTGCGTGAGCGCAGTTTCATCAGCGGTTCGGGTCGTGTGGTGAATTTGGTGGATATCAATGGCCTGCGTTCACTGGCGGGTGTTTAGTTGCACTGCATGAGCGCTACTTTCGCCGATGATTTCGCCAATTGAAATTCCACCACAAAACTCACAACATGATCACTCCCTATGAGCAAAATTTTGGCGCCGAGTACCAGCACTTGATGGTCAGTCTGGGGCAGGAGATGCGCCGGATCATCCGGCACTTTGGTGTCGACTCACTTTACGGCGTCGGCGGTGACTTTGCGGCCAACTTGATTGCGGCATTGGATCGAGAAGGACTGACGGTATCACCCGCAAGCAATGAAATGCACGCTGGTTTTTGCGCCTGTGCGCAGGCGGAGTTGGAGGGCATTGGCTTCTGTCTGACTACTTATACTGTGGGATCGCTGCCCTGCGTTACCGCGGCGGCACTGGCGAAAACTGAAGGTTTGCCAGTGGTGTTCATTTCGGGGGCGCCCGGTGAAGACGAGGTTTACCAATCCAGTATTCACCACATGGTGCAACCGGGCAATAGCTGGCGTGCCGAATACGACGCCGCCCTCCATGCATTCGCTGCTATCGGCATCCGCTCCGAGCGCCTGCAGGGTGACCGTGCCCGTGGCCAACCCAATATTTCGGCATACCGCTTTTTTGAACTCGTCAAGCACGCGTGGCTGCACCGCGAGCCAGTCTTCATTGAGGTGCCGCGCAACCTGATATTTGCATTGACCCAGCCATTGTCGCTCCCGGCACTGGAACACTTGCATGGGCCCGAATTGGTGTTTGCTGGATTGACGCCCATTCTGGAAACCATTGTCCAGAAACTACGCCGCGCGCGCGCGCCGCTGGTCTATTTTGGCGTGCAGGTTCGCCGCAATCCGCAACTCACGCGGCACATGCATGCCTTTTGCCATCGCTTTCGCATCCCGTATGTTAGTGACTGGTTTGCCAAGGGTGCAGTGGATGAGTCCGACCCGTTGTGCCTGGGCACTTACAACGGTGTTTTCAGTGATGCAGCTACCCGCAACTACATTGAGTCCCGCACGGACTATGTGTTGGATCTGGGTTCCAGCATCATTCCCCAGGACACAGCCAGCGCGTTTCACACTGGTACGCATTTCATTGCCGACTTTGGTAACAAAACGGTGGTGAAGTCCACGGTCCCGCGCGAGGCCGATTTGATTCGAGTCTTGGAAGGTTTGATCCATGCCGATTTAGTGGCATATGACTTTGTGGCACCGATTCGGCCACCTCCAAAATGGGTCCCAGAGGCGGGATTCGATTTTAATGTGCTAGCCGACACCATCAACCAGGTGCAAACGACCCAAACGTTTGGCACCGTGTTCGTGCCGGAGGTCGGAAATTCTTTTTTTGCCAGTTTTGGTCTGCGGCCCAAGGCGAGCGAAATCGGGTTCAACTGGTTGGCCAACCCTTGGTATGCCGCCATGGGAACCTCGTTGCCATATGCACGCGTAACGGCAGAGTCGGTCCGTCGCCGCCTGGCGTCAGACCGCACGGTTGTGATTACAGGTGATGGGGGCTTTCACTTCCAGCTCAACGAGCTGATTCATTTTCAGAAGCAGTCGTTACCGGTGACGATCGTCTATATGCGCAATGACATTTTCCATTTAGGCAAGGGCGGTGACGGCCCCATCTACCACTGTTCCACAGGCGCATTTGATGTGCTGCAACTGGTTCGTGCGTATGGTGGAGAGGGAAGGCGATGCGCAACGATTGCAGAATTCACCGCATACTACAGCGATTGCTTGCAGCAGAATGAGGGTATTCGCCTGATCGAAGTGCCATGTTCCTTGGACCCTCAACACCAGTGCCGGGAGATCACGCTATTGAATCTGTACATCAAGTCCAGAAATGGTGACCCGCAAGCCATACTCCAGTGGGAGGCGTTCACGCGCGTTGGGGACCCGCTGTCCGTCACATAGCGGGCTCACACCCGGCGGCAGTTGCCAGACAAAAATTATGTCGCAGGCACCCCAACGACTATTGCATCATTGGCTGAGCTGTACTGGCAAGCCCTGGTGGTCGAAGGGGATGTAGCCGTCGATATGCCCACTTTTAACGGCTTCTACCATCCGTTGCAATGGAGCTTCAGCATCCTCGCTGGTGGGCGGGTTTCCGACGGTTCCCGACAGGGCCGCCGCAAACACCATTACCCATTTTTTTTCCATCAGGTCGGCCTCGGCCGCCAGGACCGCAAACGAATCCAGCTCCTGCGGACTCTTGTCGACGCACATCAGAGGCATCAGGGCCCCACCGTGACCAGCTGCAAAGTCGGCCTGTTGCTGTGGCGAACTGCCTTCTGGCAGTTCAACAGTGGCAAACACAAACAAAAGGCGCTGCGGCAATGGCTGGTAGCGGGCGGCATTCAACAAATCAGCAAAACTGGCGATGTTCATGGTGGAGTCTGTCCAAGGAAAAGGTGAATGAATAGGGTCTAAAAAATAGGTTCACGCAGACGGCAGTGTGCGCACATAGTCGGACACGGCCGGGCGAAGGCGTGTGGGCTTGTGGCTTTGCGCCGTGCCCACGCTGATAAAACACAAGGCATGTTCCCCTGGCATCAGTTCAAACAGCGTACGCAGAGCGTGCGCCTTGAGCGCCTTTCCGCTGGTCAGTGCCGAGCCAAAGCCCAGGGCCGTGGCCATCAGCAGCATGTTTTGTATCGCACAGCCGGCCGAAAGAATCCGCTCGTGCAAGTCGATATCTGGGTCGCCACGCGTGCCGTCCACAATGGCCAGCAACAACAGGGGCGCGCGGTGGGCTTTTTCGCGGGATTGCGCCACTTGCTCGACGGTGGCCTGGCCGTCGCGCTCCAGCAAGGCAATGGCAAACACTTCAGCCAAGCGAGCGCGCTGCCCCGTGGGCACTTGCACAAAGCGCCAGGGTAGCAGTTGGCCGTGGTCGGGAGCGCTGGCCGCTGCACCCAAAATGGACAGTAATTGGTCGGCATCGGGTCCGGGCGCGACCAGCCGCTTGGGCAAAATAGTTTGACGCGTCTGGATCAGAGCGGCGGTCCACCGCGGTGGGTCAAGGGGTGGGTCTTGCAGGGTTACCGATGACATGCTCATGGCGGTGACTTTAACCCGGATATTTCACGGCAGTAAGTAAAAACGAGGATGGCAGCCTCGTGCTCTCGCTCGTTGTCATAGGTATCTAACGCCAATGTCGACCGAGGGCTGCCAATGCCAAACTGTACCGCAAACCCCAACACAGAATCGATCAAACGGGGTCGCTTGGGCCGACGCGTTATTGAGGGCCGCTTTGATGGCGGCAACATGACCAGTGATGGTGGCGTCATGCTGCTGGGTGCCACCGACCAAAAGCTCGGACTGATGGATGCAGCGGCTCGCTGCATCACCGATCCGCGCAACCCCCTGCTGATTCAGCACAGTGTGCGCGACATGCTGCGC
>JANXVI010000427.1 GCA_025351745.1 Rhodoferax sp. | reverse complement strand
TGCCAAAGACCCGTTGATCGTGCGCGGCCAGTTTGACAATGCGCAGCCCACCGCCACGTTCGGCATCATGTCTGACACCCGCAGCAAACGCGAGCTGTCGACCTTTGCCGACCAGCAGATCGTCAAGCGGCTGCAGGGTGTGTCGGGTGTGGGCCAGGTCACGCTCGGCGGTGCGGCGCAGCGCCAGGTGTCGGTATCGTTGAAGCCGCAGCAAATGTTGGCCTACCAGATTGGCGTGGACGAGGTGGTCAACGCCATACGCCAGATCAACCAGGACATGCCCGCCGGTTCGCTGCGCGCGACGGAGCAAGAGCAGTTGGTGCGTGTGGAGGGCAAGCTTAAAAGCGTAGAGGCTTTTAAGCACATCATCGTGGCACGCCGCGCGGGCACAGCCGTTACGCTGGACCAGGTGGCGACGATCACCGATGGCGAACGCGAAGAGCAATCCATAGGCCGCGTCAACGGGCAACCGGCGTTGACGGTCAGCGTGTTCAAGACGCAAGACGCCAACCTGGTGGCCGTGGGTGAAGACGTGGCCAAAGCGGTGGAGGGCCTGCGCAAGCAGTTGCCGCCGGATGTGGAGATTCGCTCGATATCTGAGAACGCCAGCTTTGTCAAAAACTCGCTCAACAACGTCAAGCACACCATCATCGAAGGTGGCATATTGACGATCCTGATCGTGTTTTTGTTTTTGCACTCGTGGCGCAGCACCATCATCACTGGCGTCACGCTGCCGATCTCGGTGGTGTCCACCTTCATCGCCATGTATGCCTTTGGCTTCACGATCAACGCGGTCACGTTGATGGCCTTGTCGCTGTGCATTGGCCTGCTGATTGACGATGCGATTGTGGTGCGCGAGAACATCGTGCGCCATGTCGGCATGGGCAAAGACCACATCACCGCCGCGCGTGATGGCACGCAAGAGATCGGCTTGGCCGTGCTGGCGACGACGATGGCCATTTGCGCCGTGTTCATTCCGGTGGCGTTTATGAGCGGCATCATCGGCAAGATCTTTTTCCAATTTGGCATCACGGTCACCGTGGCGGTGCTGGTGTCGCTGTTTGTCAGTTTTACGCTGGACCCGATGCTGTCGTCGGTGTGGAAAGACCCGGTGGAATCGCGCTTCAGTTGGGTACCCTGGTTAGGCCGCTTGATGGAGCGGGTCGAGCACCGCGTGGACTGGTTGCATGGTGTCTATGGCCGCCTGCTGGAGCGAACCCTCTCGCGGCGCAAGACCACATTGGCCATTGCCGCCGTGGTGTTTGCCGGCAGCCTGGGCCTGGTGCCCATGGTGGGCAGCGAGTTCATGCCCAAGACGGATGAAGGCGTGTTCTCGCTGAAGATCAAAACCCCGGTGGGCACCAGCCTGCTGTACACCAACAACAAGGTGCTGCAGGTGGAAGAAGCCATCAAGTCCTTTCCCGAGATTGACCTGGTCAGCACCACGGTGGGCGGCAATAGCCGCAACGAGGCGCAATTGCTGATCAAACTGGTGGACAAACGCAAGACCGCGCGGCGCAGCCAGACCGAGGTAGAAAACGCGGTGCGTCACCGCCTTAAAAGTATTCCGGGCATTGAGCCCTCGGTCGGTTTCAACAAACCCATCTGGATCAACCTGATAGGCCCTGCGTCTGCCGAGCTGCCGGGTTTGTTGGATGAAGTCATGGGCAAGGTGCGAGCGGTAAAGGGCGTGGTCGATCTGGAGCACAGCCTGGAGGCGGCCAACCCCGCCGTCATCATCAAGGTGAACCAGGCCGTGGCCAGCGATCTGGGCATGTCACTGGAGCGGGTGGGCAGCGCCCTGCGTCCCTTTGTCAACGGCGACCAGGTCAGCAACTGGCTGGCGCCCGACGGGCAAAACTACGAGGTGAATGTGCAGTTGCCACGCTCGGGTCGGCAAAAGTTATCGGACCTGGGTGACCTGTACATCTCCACGAACAAGGTCGATGCGAATGGCACGCCGGTCATGGTGCCGCTGCGCCAGGTGGTGGAGTTCATTCCATCGACCAGCCCGCAGGTCATCAAGCGCCAGAACCTGGAGCGCCGCGTGGGCATCTACGCCAATGTGGAAGGCCGCCCCACGGGCGATGTAGCCAAAGAGGTGAAGAAGGTGGTGCAGGCCATCCCGCTGCCGCAAGGCTACCGCTTTGACATTAAGGGCGAGGCCGAGCAGAACGACGAGGCCGGTGGTGCTGCCATGGTGGCCATGGTGCTGGCGGTCATTTTTATCTACTTCATCTTGGCGTCGCAGTTCGCCAGCTTCTTGCAACCCGTTGCCATCATGGCGTCGCTGCCGTTCACGCTGGCGGGGGTGATGGCGGCGTTGATACTGACCGGCTCCACGCTCAACCTGTTCTCCATCATCGGCTTCATCATGCTGATGGGCCTGGTCGTGAAGAACGCCATTTTGCTGGTGGACTTTGCCAACCAGTCGCAACGTGAAGGGCTGAGCCAGCATGACGCCGTGCTGCGCGCCGGCCAAGTGCGCTTGCGCCCGATCATCATGACCACGCTGGCCATGGTGTTCGGCATGCTGCCCATGGCCATTGGTCTGGGCGAGGGTAGTGAGGCGCAGGCGCCGATGGGTCGCGCCGTGATTGGTGGGCTGATCACCAGCACCTTGTTGACGCTGGTCGTGGTGCCGGTGCTCTACACCTATCTGGACAATCTGCCGCGCTGGTTCAAGCGGCGGTTTGGGGCTGCGGCGCCCGTAGCCATTGCCGCACAGCCGGAGCACTCGGCGATTTAGGCCATCCCCAGAGCGCCGGGCACAGGCTGTCCGGCATCTTGCAAATTAGTAAGAAGTAGCTTAGTATTAAATAACTAAGTCAAATCTTACTAATTATGCAAACACCAAAACCTTTTGATGCCACCGCCTGCGCCGTGCAATTGCGCGCAGCGGTCATGCACCTGTCGCGCCAGTTGCACACTGGCATGCAACATGACGGTCTTGCACTGGCCATGCTCAGCGTGCTGGGCCAATTGCACCGCGGCGGCAGCACGACCCCTACCGAGTTGGCTCGGCACCAAGGCGTCAAGCTGCAATCCCTAACCCGTTTACTCGCAGACCTGGAAACTGAGGGATGGATAGAACGCAGCGTCAACGCGGCCGACGCACGCCAATCCTTGTTGGTTATCACAACGATGGGCAAAAAACGGTTGGCAGCCGCCGCCAAGGGCGCTGATGCACCACTGGCCCAGGCAATTGCCACCCATCTGAGCCCGCAAGACCAAGCGCTTCTATTGCGTGCTTGTTCACTGTTGACCAGCCTCGGTGACTCCCTGCGGCAAGAGGAGACTCCGGGGTGAGCCTTCTTGCTACTTTTAAACCAACGCCAGGTGCTGGCGGCCCGCCCATGCAAAGGCTGCGGCATGGCCTGCAATTGGCCGCTACGGTGTTGCTAGGCTATGGGCTGGCAGCGGTGTTGGGGTTGCCCGAGCGCTTCTGGGTAGTTATCACCGTGTTAATCGTGATGCGGGCCGATGCTGGCTCGACGTTGGATGCCGGGTGGGATCGCGTGCAGGGCACGGCGGTTGGCGGCCTGGCGGGCCTGCTGGGTGTGTATGCGCAACATGCGGGTGCCAGCGGCAAGGTGGTGACACTGGCCATTGTTAGCCTGCTCGCCCTTGGCAGCGCGGCGGTGCCCATGCTGCGCAGTTCGGCCGTAGCGGCATTGATCGTGCTGGGCGCGGGCGAGCTGCCCGGACATTCGGTGGTAGGCGCCGCCGTGTTGCGGGTGGTGCAGATAGGGATTGGCGTGGCGGTCTCGTTGGGCGTATCCCAGGCCACATCGCAATACAGCACCCGGGGTCGATTGCTGGTCGGTTGCGCCATGGTTCTGCGGCGCCTGGCCCTGCAGTTGCAAACCCGCGGCCTGCGGGCGCCTGTGAACGAGGCCCAGGCCGAAGCCCGCGGCCTGGCCATGCGCGCGGCTTTGCAGGGCTTGGCGGTATTGGCAGGCAGTGCCGACCGCAAGTATTCGTGGTCACGGGCCAAGGCTGCGCACCCCCTGCACGAGCGGCACCACCGGCGCATTGCGGCGCTGACGGCACGCGTGGTGCAAGATGCCGTGGTGCTGAACCGGGGGCTTGAT
>JANXVI010000420.1 GCA_025351745.1 Rhodoferax sp. | reverse complement strand
TCGGCTGCGGGCGACACGGTTGCAGGTGTTCAGGCGGGGGAAGCGGGTGGCGCAGTCGCCTGCGGCTACAGCGACACTGAGTTTGCCGGGGCGGCCGCAGACAACTGCGTTGATGCATTCTGGGCGATAGCCCTCGTGGATATTGCGCAAGCCGCTACAAAATATGCAGCAAATACCGCCACCACCGTGCAGAGTTCTTGAGTATGTTGCGGATGAAGTTGCTCATGGCGATTGAAAGCTTCAAGCAGTTGCAGGAAAAGGAATGTCTCATCGCCACCTTGAAAATCTTGGCCTTGGGTGAGAAAGACCACAGGCAAGGTAAAGGCATATCCGTTGCAGAGTCACGTGCGCAACTGGCCGCAGTTCGCCAACGCCGCAAGTAATCGCTGTCATCATTCTTCCCAATGCGCAGGAAGAATATTCTGACCAACATACGGACTGCCTACTTACTGGCCTTCGCCTGCGCCAACAACGCTTCCCAGTCATCCGGCGGATGCCCGCTCTCCAGCATCTTGCGAAACACACGGTAGGCGTCATCACTGCTGTCGTAGGCACGCTTGGTGTCTTCGTCATTGACCCACGCCAGCACAATGATCTTGGCCTGCAGGTGGTAGCGGAAAAACACGTGGTATTGTTGAAAAAACTTGGCACGAAACCAGTGTTTGTATTCGTCGCCCAAGGTGCCCCCCTGGCGGTATTCGACACGGGTGGGGTCTTGGGGAATGACTTCAAACGCCAGCCTCTGAATCGCCGCCAAGCTCTTCGTAGCGTTCTTTATTATGTAGCCCTGCGGGTCTTTGGCCTTGAGGGCTTCAACCTGCAAGGTGAGTGTCTGCAACTGGGCCAAAAACAAGGGATGGGCAAATACCGACCAACCATTTATCACCCAGGGCGCGGCCTTCCGAGTGGACTTCTGCCGCTCACTCATCGTCTGGCGACAGCGCAGCGCCCATATCCAGCTCCACACCAGCCGTCAGCGCCTGAATGCGCTGCACCAAGTCAACATCCACTGCCCGCAGGCGCTCCGGATGTCGGGTCATGTCATGCGCCAGAAAGCCCAAAAATGCACCCAACGCAGGATCGGCCGCTTCAACATCAACGGCTCGACTCAAAACCACCTCGCCGCCAGGACGGATGCTGTAATGGATTTTGTCGCGTTTGCACAGGCGCAAGGCACTGCGTACGGACGCGGGCACCGTTGTCTGGTAGCGTTCGGTCAGGGTGGATTCGACTTCCATGGTGGTGGGCATAGCGCACTCCGGTTCAAAAAGGAATTTTCAATATGGTAATGCATTTGCATTACCAAAAACAAACACTCATTGCAGGTCAATCAGAAAGACACACTTTGAAAATACCTGCCGCATTAGTTATTGCTTGCCTCATCACATAGACTTCCACCGCTGCGGAAAACCCACTTTATGAGTACTACACCATGATGATCAACGCGAAAGGAATAGCCGTCTTATTTCTGATTAGCTTTGTCGTCACTGTCCAAGCATCCAGCGACCTGGCCTGGCTCCACCAAAATCTCAATAACTCCGAAGTCATTGAGCAGTATTCGCAAGGCAAGATCGACGGAGAAGCCTATACGGCAGTCGTTGCCGATCGAGGAAGTCCTAAGGAAGACCGCCGCCCAGTTATCGTCATATTCGGAAGCCGGGACGGGCAGCACAAATTAATCGCTGAGTTCGAAATTGGGAATGGAGGGGCCTCGGCTGGGACCTTGCCGAGAGTCAAGAGCAACTCGATCTATATTCGCCAGGACTACGCTCATCACGGCATCCGATTTGTCCAATACCAGTTCAAGCGCGTCGGCGGCGAATTCAGGTTGATTGGTATCGAATCGCAGGACATGTCACCGAGCGATTACGGCGTTTCCGAAAAGGAGCGAGCCGCGCCAGGCTATAGAAGCCAAGAGATGTGGTCAGGAACCAGCACGAATCTTCTCACTTCACGGTGCGAATGCTGGTTAAAGATGTTCGATATGGGTGATTTACCAGCAAACCTGAACCAGCGGAAGGAAGCACAAAACCTTTTCGAACGGGGAGCTCGCCCAAAAAACGCAGTGACCGCTGAGATTCGATTTCCCCAGACAAGGTTGCGGCCTTTGTCCCAGTTTGAACCCGATGGCGTTGGCGTCGATTTCTTTTATCCCAGCTGCTATTTCGACTACAAGAAGCGCTTGCACAAAGTAACTGCGGCTCCGAAATAGCTTACAAACGCGTCTGGCGGCTATTGCGGCGAGTGGAGATTTGAACGGCCGGATCTATCGCCAGTACATGGTAACGCTGTGCGCTTGACTTATGAAAGCATCGCGGCAACGACTGCAATGCGTCCGAAACAACGTTTGACGTCACCGCCGCGCGCCCTGCGCGAACTACGGACGGGCCTGAGCCTTTAACAAAACAGGCCGTCAGCACCCTAGAGATATGCGTGAAGTGCTATTGATTCAATAGCGGTCTCCAGATAACTTCGCGAACACCCAACCCATCAATGGTGGTGCCCATGCTCCCCATGCACATGCTTGTGCGCAATCTCTTCAGCCGACGCGGCACGCACTTCCACCACCTTGATGCCGAATGTCAACGTCTGGCCGGCCAGGGGGTGGTTGCCGTCCAGGTGCACGGT
>JANXVI010000383.1 GCA_025351745.1 Rhodoferax sp. | reverse complement strand
GCTTGCGCGACCACCAGCCCCGCCATGGCCAGCGGCATCTCCCAGTGTCACGGCCGATCTGAGTTACATCCGGCCGCCTGCAAGCGCGGACCGTCGATACGTGATTTATGCGCCCTTTTACCGTCATAACAGCGCGGGCATTCGCGTCCTGTACGACCTGCAGAAATGGCTGGTGCTCGCCGGTTACGATGCCATCGTGGTTGCGGCTATTTACGGCTATCCGACAGAGCAATTTGCGGAGGATATCGTGATCTATCCGGAAGTCGTGGCGGGAAATCCACTGAATGCAAAGCGCGTTGTCCGATACATCCTGAACGTGCCCGGAAAGCTGGGAGGCACCAAACACTATGCGGCGCATGAGCTGCTGGTCGCGTATTCCGACCTGCTGGGGGTACACGCCGACGGAAGAATTCTCAATTTACCGACCATTGAGCCATTCTTTTGCAAGACGAATGGGCCCAAATCCAAGCTGGCGGTGTATGTTGGAAAAGGCGCTGACTTGAAGCTCCACCCAGAGGAATGCATTTACATAACCCGCGAATTCCCGAGCTCTCGGCGAGGTGTGGCCACGTTGCTGCAACAGGTTAGCACCCTGTACACCTATGACGACTTCACCGCAATTGGATTAGAAGCGTTGCTTTGCGGATGCGCAGTGAAAGTCATTCGCAAGGGTGGAGAAATAGACGACCTTTCAAGCTCGTTCCTCAACACCCAAATCACCCCACTCCAAGAGTTTAAGGGGCAGCTGCATGACTTCATAGAAATGACCAAATTACTTTGAAGCCAGGGACACTGCGGCTGCCTCTTGCGGGGCAGCTTAAGTTCGACACTTCCTGCACGTAAGTCCTTGATTTCATTGGAATCGGGTTCCAAAACGCAGACTACAAAACGGGTTTGGTAAGGTTTTCAGGGGTGGGCAGCGCCAACTCCAGGGCGGCAAACAATGATTTCTGCCCGAGCGTCATCTCGGTCAAACCGGTCAGTGTTTTCCCGTCCGCCGTTTGCACCGTCTGCTGATGAATTCGCCTGAGTTGCTCCAGCAGCGTGGTCGGGGATTCTGACCTTTTGGCACCGGCCAGGCGCATACGCATCACCCGGTACAGAATCAGCGCCATAAAACACACCAAGGCGTGCGCACGAATGCGTTGGGGCAGCCGGTGGTACACCGGGCCAATCTCGATATCGGACTTCAGTACCTTAAAGCCCTGCTCAATATCGGCCAGACTCTTGTAGCGTCGCACCACCTCATCCGCTGGGGCAGTGGTATTGGTCACCAACAGCAACTTGCCGTCCAGCAGTTCCAAGTAACGTTTCTTCTCCTCGTCAATGGTGTAACTGAACAGATCGGCCTTCAAGTCCACCTTGATCACATGTGCCATGTGGGCATCTTTGACCGCATGGTAGAAACGCGCCTTGGTGCCCGAATCCGACATCGGGCGACCCTTTGCCTTTTTGCCAGCATCTTGCCCGTCGAGTTTGTCACTGCACTGCTGACCGATGGCAAGCAGCTGTGCAATCGTTTGGTCCCGCGCTGCAGTGCGCCGCGCAGCAACCTCGGGGTCATGTGCAACCACCAAACGTTTGTCCTGCCATTTTGTTTCTGCGCACCATGGCTGATCGGCAGAGCCTTCGTTCACTTGCGTTTGGCTCAGTCGGCTCAAGTCTTCAGCGAAGTCGCCATAACGAACTGCGGGCACCGCCAGGATGTACTCCAGCGTCACATCACGCCCGTCTGCTTTGAGCTGTGCCTGGAGGTTGTTCAGTTCCTCCAGGTTACCCACGCTGAGCAGTCCCCGGTCTGCCACCAGCACCACCCGCTTGAGCGGGTAGCGCGCCAGTAATTTGCGAATCGTCGGCAGCAGTGTTTTGGCTTCTGCGGTATTGCCAGGGTGTACTTCATGGGCGATGGGCAAGCCTTCTGCGGTTTGCACCAGGGAGAGCATGAATTGGCGCTCCACCAGACCTGATTTGGCGCGCCCATAGGCACGAACGTCATCTTCCAAGTCCGTCTGGCCGCTGACCCCTACCGTAGTGAGGTCGTAAAACACCACCGAGAGGTCTTGGTCAATCAAGGGGCGCATGAGGGTGGCCAGCCGGGTACCCAAGGTGTCGCTGTATTCGTCAAGCACATCCATGGCGCGCAGCAGGTGTTGGTGTTCGGGCGCGCAGGCCACATCCACCGGCAGGGCAATGGTACCCAGCCAGCGCAGCACGCCCAACTTACTGCCAGGATCACACAGGCGGTTAAAAACCATCAGGCGCAAGCAGCCCAGTACATCGACCTCGGTTTTGGAGCGGCGCCAGGCGCTGGCCAAGCCATCAAAACCCAAGGAGCGCCAAAGTTCGGACAGTGCCCACACGTCACCGGCGTGGCGGCTATCTGTAAAGCGCAAACCCTCAAGCGGCGATGGATTAGGAGCAATACCGCGCGCGCGTTGCAGAGAGGCAATTAGGGTGTCGACTTCGCCGCCATCTTCGAGGCGACCCAGGGTGCAGACGGTGCGTTGGCGGGGTTTGCCGTCTTCATTGCGAAAGGACTCGACCAGTTGGGCGTAGCGCCGGGCACCGGATTGAGTGACTTTGATGAACATGGCCAGAGT
>JANXVI010000371.1 GCA_025351745.1 Rhodoferax sp. | reverse complement strand
GTGCCATCCAGCTTATCAAAGCAAATGCGCGCGGGTTTCGCAACTTCACTAACTACCGGGCAAGGATTCTGTTTCATTGTGGCAAGCTGAATTTAGCTATGGCTTGAAAAATCACAGTGGATTCAACGAAGCTCCCTTTTTATAATCAGCTTCTAGCACCTTAATAAGTTCGGTGGCGTCAATAGCCTTGTCATCGGGCGCGCAGTAAAACTCATCACTACCGCCATTGGAAAGTACAGCGTTGGCCCACGTGTACGCTGTACCAACTGACTCAATCAACTGGATTGCGCGGGGCTTACACCCGGAGTGGGAGTGTCACGAGGCTGGAGTCAGAATGAATTGCCGGGACTGCATTTTGCGTACCAGCGCTGTCGCCAACCCGTGCGCCTCGCTCGAATTGGTCCTCTGTTTCACAAATCCGCCAATAGATGCCATCGATCCCCACGCGAAAGCGTTTGTAGGCGTTGGCTCGCATCATTTGCTCCAGTGCAGGGAAGAGTTTGGCGCCGACCTCCTTGCTGGTAAAAAATGACTTGGCCACATCAATCATGACTGCAAAGCGGTGGTGGCGATCATCGAGTGGCATGACCTTCAGCTTGTACATGGGTGCGGCTACAGCGATGGACGAAAACGTTTCGCGGATCGATTGGTACACCATTTCAAGACGAAAGGCCTTGCGATCTTGAAAACACATGCGTTGCGCCAATCCGTCCGCAGATTTGTTTTTCACGTTTCGAGAATGCAGGTGCATGTTTGCTCACTCCCAAAAATTCAATGGCGGCGTTGCGGCGGGTGCTTGTCTTGGTTGAATGGGTCCACCCTGCATGGGTTCCGGGGTGTGCAGGAAGGGGCGCGCGGTGGACGAAGGCATGAACGCCCATAGGCAAAAATCGTGCCACTGGACTCGAAAGTCTAAGTCATTGATTTTATTGAAAAACGTATGTGACAGGCTGTGACAGGATCTTATTGAAAGACCTGTTGATGACTTTTTTGTAAGAGTGCTGGCAGAAGCGAGATTTTTTTCGACGCGTCGGCTACTGCGCTGCAGCGCAATCACATACCGGATTGCCCTTGTCAAAAATGATGCGCCAGGTATTGGGGGCTTCGCGGCGCCAAATGGATGTGAACGTGCCAAACTGTTTGCCACTGGGGTCATAAGCCGGACCAGAACTGATGGCCAGATCACCCGCATCGAGAACTTCTACCTCCTTGGGTTCCCACGAAAATGGAGCCGAGGGGCCTGCGTAATACTTGGCCCAAAATTCCACTACCGCTGGCTTGCCGTGCAATGGTTTGGGGCCCGAGAAAAAAATTGTGTCGGTTGCGACATAGCTGGCAAACGCGGCGAGGTCGCGGTCAACCATGGTTTTGGCAAAGGCGCGTTCGGTCGCCATCACCTGGTCCTTGGCGCTTGTCATGTTGGCTTCAATCGGCGGAGCCATCGCGCAACCGGTGACGCTCAGGCATAAAATCAGGGCCGCGCTTGTGTGCATATATTGAGTTCCAGATCAGTGGCATTTGTTGCTTGGGCTTCAAGTTTGGACAGTCTCGACAGGAAGAGTGTAGCGACCAGAGCAGACGACCCTGTCGTCTGAACTCGCTGTGCATAAGCCTCTTATTCGCTACGTCAAAGGGTGTAGCGATATCCCGACAACTCGGCCCTCGCAATTGGCTCGTTTGCGAAACGATGGCACAATCCAACCCGTTACTAGGCCCTTCCCCTGCCACAGTCGCATCCGCCAAACGGTTCAGCCGTGCCGCGGAAGGTTAATTTTAAATAGCTTTAACCAGCTAATGTTTCCCCAAGGGAAACGGAGGTCAGCGGAATATGAGTGAAACAACGTCGCAGAAGACGAGCCCAGCGTCTGTCTACAGCACCTACGCGAACAATACGTACCTCTTCGGTGGCAATGCGCCCTACGTTGAAGAGATGTATGAAAACTATCTCTCCAACCCCGGCAGCGTGCCTGACACGTGGCGCGACTACTTTGACGCCCTGCAGCATGTGCCCGCCGTCGATGGCAGCAATGCCCGCGACGTGCCGCATTTGCCCGTCGTCAACGCTTTTGCCGAGCGCGCCAAACAAGGCGGAACCAAGGTGGTGGAGGCCAGCGCCGACGTCGAAATGGGGCGCAAACGCACCGCCGTTCAACAGCTGATTGCCGCCCACCGCAACGTGGGTCAGCGCTGGGCCGATCTGGACCCGCTCAAGCGCACCGAACGCGAGAACATTCCCGAGCTCGACCCCGCTTTCTACGGCTTCACCGATTCGGATCAAGAAACTGTTTTCAATACCAGCAACACCTTCTTTGGCAAAGAGCGCATGAGCCTGCGCGAGCTGATGAATGCATTGCGTGAGACCTATTGCAGCAGCATAGGCGCCGAATACATGTACCTCAGCGACCAGGGTCAAAAGCGCTGGTGGCAAGAAAAGCTGGAATCCATCCGCTCCAAACCCAATTTCACCAAAGAGAAAAAACTGCACATCCTGGACCGTCTGACCGCGGCCGAAGGCTTGGAGCGCTTTCTGCACACCAAGTATGTGGGCCAAAAGCGCTTTTCACTCGAGGGAGGCGAAAGCTTTATTGCGTCCATGGACGAGTTGATCCAGACCGGCGGAACGGTCGGCCTGCAAGAAATCGTCATTGGTATGGCCCACCGTGGCCGCTTGAACGTGCTTGTCAATTCGCTGGGCAAAGTGCCTGCCGACTTGTTTGCCGAGTTCGACCACACTGCACCTGAAGACCTGCCCAGCGGCGACGTGAAATACCACCAGGGTTTTAGTTCAGACGTCACCACCCCCGGCGGCCCGGTGCACCTGACACTGGCCTTCAACCCCTCGCACCTGGAAATCGTCAACCCGGTGGTCGAAGGCTCGGTGCGCGCGCGTATGGACCGTCGTGGCGACCCAAAGGGCCTGCAGGTGCTGCCCGTGCTGGTGCATGGCGATGCGGCCTTTGCCGGTCAGGGCGTAGTTATGGAGACGTTGGCATTGGCCGAAACCCGTGGTTACACCACCGGTGGCACCGTGCACATCGTCATCAACAACCAGATCGGTTTCACCACCAGCGACCCGCGCGACAGCCGCTCCACGCTGTACTGCTCCGACGTCGTCAAGATGATCGAAGCACCGGTGCTGCACGTCAATGGCGATGATCCGGAGGCTGTGGTGCTGTGCACGCAGCTGGCACTGGAATACCGCATGGCCTTCCAGAAGGACGTAGTGGTCGACATCATCTGCTTCCGAAAGCTCGGCCACAACGAACAAGACACGCCTGCTCTCACCCAGCCGCTGATGTACAAGAAGATTGCCGTCCACCCCGGTACCCGCAGGCTCTATGCCGACAAGCTGGCATTGCAAGGCTTTGGCGAAACACTGGGCGAAGACATGGTCAAGGCCATGCGTGCTGCGTTGGATGAGGGCAAGAACACGTTTGACCCTGTGTTGACCAATTTCAAGAGCAAGTTCGCTGTGGATTGGGCTCCCTTCGTCGGCAAGAAGTGGACCGACGCCGGTGATACCGCCATTCCCACAACCGAGTGGAAGCGCCTGGCCGAACGGTTGACCACGATTCCCGCCAACATCACACCCCATTCCTTGGTGAAGAAGGTGTACGACGACCGTGCGGCCATGGGCCGCGGCGAGGTTCCTGTCGACTGGGGCATGGGCGAGAGCATGGCTTTTGCGTCTCTGGTAGCAAGCGGTTACGCCGTGCGCCTCTCGGGTGAAGATTGCGGTCGTGGGACGTTTACCCATCGCCACTCGGTGATCCACGACCAGAACCGTGAGAAGAACGACGAAGGCATTTACACGCCACTGCAAAACATCGCGCCCAACCAGGCGCCATTTGTGGTCATCGACTCCATCCTGTCCGAGGAAGCGGTGCTGGCCTTTGAATACGGCTACGCCTCCAACGACCCCAACACCTGTGTGATCTGGGAAGCCCAGTTTGGTGACTTTGCCAATGGCGCACAGGTGGTGATCGACCAGTTTATCGCCTCCGGCGAAGTGAAGTGGGGCCGGGTCAACGGCATCACGCTGATGCTGCCGCACGGCTATGAAGGCCAGGGCCCCGAGCACAGTTCGGCCCGCCTGGAGCGTTTCATGCAGTTGAGCGCGGACACCAATATGCAGGTCTGCCAGCCGACCACGGCCAGCCAGATTTTCCACCTGTTGCGCCGCCAGATGGTGCGCAATCTGCGCAAGCCGCTGATCATCATGACGCCCAAGTCCCTCTTGCGCGCCAAGGATGCGGCGTCACCCTTGTCCGAGTTCACCAAGGGCAGCTTCCAGACCGTCATCCCAGAGAACAAGGACCTCAAGGTTGACAAGGTCAAGCGCGTGCTGGCGTGTTCGGGCAAGGTGTACTACGACCTGGTCAAGAAGCGCGAAGAAAAAGGCATCGAGGATGTGGCGATTATCCGCGTGGAGCAGTTGTATCCATTCCCGCACAAGGCGTTTGCCGCTGAGCTGAAGAAGTATCCTCATGCAACCGACATCGTATGGTGCCAGGACGAGCCGCAAAACCAGGGCGCCTGGTTCTTCATTCAGCACAATATCCATGAAAACATGGCAGATGGTCAGCGCCTGGGTTACTCCGGTCGTGCGGCCTCCGCCTCGCCGGCAGTGGGTTACTCCGACCTGCACCAGCAGCAGCAAAAGGCATTGGTTGAGGGCGCGTTTGGCAAGCTCAAGGGCTTTATTTTGACCAAGTAACGCAACAGCACCCAAGCGCAATCAACACATTACCGAAAGAACACAATGGCAATCGTAGAAGTAAAAGTTCCTCAGCTGTCTGAGTCCGTGGCAGAAGCCACGCTGTTGCAATGGAAGAAGAAGGTCGGTGACGCGGTCAAGGTCGACGAGATCCTGATCGAAGTAGAAACCGACAAGGTGGTGCTGGAAGTGCCCGCTCCCAGCGCTGGCGTTATCGTGGAATTGGTTCAGCCCGACGGTGCTACCGTTGCCGCCGAGCAATTGATCGCCCGCATCGACACCACCGCTACGGCGGGTGCGGTGGCGGCCCCGGCAGCGGCCCCCGCTGCTGCTGTGGCTGCAGTCCCTGCGGCAGCAGCAGCGCCAGCCACTGCCAGCAATTCCAAGGCAGATGTAGCCATGCCGGCGGCGGCCAAGCTGCTGGCCGACAACAATCTGTCGATCAGCGCAGTTGCTGGCACGGGCAAAGATGGTCGCGTCACCAAGAGTGACGTACTGGGCGCAGTGGCTGCAAGTACTCCTGCTCCTAAAACAGTAGCATCTTTCGCAATACCCACGGGGGCTACCGCCACTTTGTTGCCCCAGGTATCGGCGCCAAAGCTTGACTTGGGTGATCGTCCCGAGCAGCGTGTGCCCATGAGCCGACTGCGCGCGCGCGTGGCCGAGCGTTTGCTGCAATCGCAATCCACCAATGCCATCCTGACCACCTTCAACGAAATCAACATGGCGCCGGTCATGGACATGCGCAAGCGCATGCAAGAGCGTTTCGAGAAGGAACACGGCGTCAAGCTGGGCTTCATGAGCTTCTTCGTCAAGGCAGCCGTGCACGCGCTGAAGAAGTTTCCCGTGTTGAATGCATCGGTCGATGGCAACGACATCGTCTACCACGGCTACTTTGACATCGGTATTGCTGTCGGTTCGCCGCGTGGCTTGGTGGTGCCTATTCTGCGCAATGCCGATCAGATGAGCTTTGCCGACATCGAGAAGAAGATTGCCGAGTACGGCCAAAAGGCCAAGGACGGCAAGCTGGGGATTGAAGACATGACCGGCGGTACGTTCTCGATCAGCAACGGCGGCACCTTCGGCTCCATGATGTCCACGCCCATCATCAACCCGCCGCAAAGCGCCATCCTGGGCGTGCATGCGACCAAGGACCGTGCGATGGTGGAGAACGGTCTCGTCGTGGTGCGCCCCATGAACTACTTCGCCATGTCCTACGACCACCGCATCATCGACGGCCGCGAAGCCGTGCTGGGTCTGGTGGCGATGAAGGATGCTCTCGAAGATCCTGCCCGTCTGCTGTTTGATATCTAAGGCACAAGCGCTGCGATCAATGAAGAAGCAAAGCGGTGGTGTAGCTTTGCCATTGATCGCAGTATTGCCGCTGCTATTGGGCCTTTTCCTTTTGTTGATTGAGAAGTTGCTCACTCCAGGCGATTGCAAAAGCATCGGTGGAGTTATGTGTTGGTCACATGCAATCATGATTTTCGGCACGATGATTTCTGTTCCCGTGGCGTTAGTTTTTGGCTTGCTCGTGTCCGCAGTCACAGTGATCGTTGATAAATCCTTAAAAAGTGAAAAAAATCATGAGTAAACAATTCGACGTCATCGTCATTGGCGGTGGCCCCGGTGGTTATATCGCCGCCATCCGTGCAGCCCAGTTGGGCTTTAACGTGGCCTGTATCGACGAGTGGAAGAACAGCAAGGGTGGCCCGGCACTGGGCGGCACCTGTACCAATGTGGGTTGCATCCCTTCCAAGGCGCTGTTGCAGTCGTCCGAGCACTTTGACCACGCCAACCACCACTTTGCAGAACACGGTATTTCGGCTTCCAACGTCTCTATGGATGTGGGAAAGATGCTGGCCCGCAAGGACATGGTCGTCAAGCAAAACAACGACGGCATTCAGTACCTGTTCAAGAAGAACAAGATCACGTTCTTCCATGGCCGCGGCTCGTTTGTCAGCGCCAGTGCGGATGGCTATGTCATCAACGTGGCGGGCGCTACCGAAGAGTCGTTGCTGGGCAAACACATCATCGTGGCCACCGGGTCGAACGCCCGTGCGCTGCCGGGCGCGCATTTCGACGAAGAGCGAATCTTGTCCAACGACGGTGCGTTGCGTGTTGGCGCCGTGCCCAAGAAGCTGGGCCTGATTGGCTCTGGCGTCATCGGTCTTGAAATGGGCTCTGTCTGGCGCCGCCTGGGCTCCGACGTAACCATTCTGGAAGGCCTGCCGACCTTCCTGGGCGCGGTCGACGAGCAGGTTGCCAAGGAAGCGTTCAAGGCCTTTACCAAGCAGGGCCTGAAGATCGAACTGGGTGTCAAGGTCGGCGAGATCAC
>JANXVI010000364.1 GCA_025351745.1 Rhodoferax sp. | reverse complement strand
GTTTGCTGAATCTTTGGGGGGAGTAATTTTTCAAGCCAGCTCATAGATAGTCTCTCCAGTGCATCGCCCAAGCGGGCTGTCAACAGAATAACGGATTATCCGATATTGGCGCAAGCTGCTGTTCTGTCTATGGTCTGGCCGAGCCGAAGAGTGACACGGATCGCAGCCTGGGGGCGCTTTGGGCTCTGATGGCGAACGTTTAAATTGAGAGGAATCACCTCGTTTGCCGGGACATTTCCAATCGATGGAAGGCTTGCACGTCATTGTTGCGCGCCGCAATGGAAGCATTGAATGACGCCCTGCCACGAACCTCCGCTCAACGAATGCTCTGCGTAGATATTTCCGGTGTGTTCAGCAATCATTTTTCTCCAGAAACGTTGGGCAGGTAGGTTGTTTGTCATTTGACCGACTTCCCAGTAGCCGGGTAAAGTTGAGAAGACATGTGTCGCTATTGCATTGCCAAAGCCCGCACGACGGTACTTCTTCACCACAAAGAACTGATCCATCCACTTTTCGGAACTGGCGATCTTCGTTGCTCCATCAACGAGCGCGAACCCAGCATAGTGCCCATTTCTGAGAGCTACATACGGATGGCAGTTGGGGTCTTTCCAATAGCGTTCAAGCGAGTAGCCGTATTCGCCATGCGAATCAAGTTCTTGATCCCATATGTCGGAAAGGTCGTGTTGGTAAAGCTCCAACATTCGGAACAGGGGAAGCCGATCTGAGGCCGTGGCGCGCCGAACCCCGATGTTGCTTGATGACATGGTGAGCAAATCTTCCTAGGACGCCCATTGCACTTCAGGCCGCCATTTCTTGGTGGATCTTCTGGCTAGATGGGAAGTGGAATTGACAGCAAGCCCTCGCAGATACTCCTCAGAATGCTCATATAAAGATAGCAAAAGACTTCCCAGCATACTGGCTTGACGGGGTGGTCGCAGTTGGGTCATTTGCAGCAGCTACCCTCTAAGTTGTCCGACAACCCGCTCGATTCTTCCCACCCCCACCACCCAAGCCGCCCAAGCGGCCTGAGCACCACAGGGCAGCCCGCAGTTTCCACGCAGCAGGGTCGGCCCACCCATCACCCTGCATCCATCGCGCGCCGAATCTCACCCAAAAAGTTCTGCGCAGTCACCCCCACTTGGTCACGCGGCTGGTTTTCCAGTAGCTGGATGATCTTGCTGCCGATGACCACCGCATCCGCCACTTTAGAGATGGTCTTGGCGGTAGCCGCATCGCGTATGCCAAACCCCACGCCCACCGGCACTTGGATGTGCTGGCGGATACGTGGCAGCATGGCCTCTACCGCGTTGGTGTCCAGCGCGCCGGATCCTGTCACGCCCTTCAGCGACACGTAGTACACGTATCCGCTGGCCACACGCGCCACCTGGGCCATGCGCTCGTCAGTGCTGGTGGGTGCCAGCAAAAATATCAGGTCCATGTTGTGCGCGCGCAAGTCGGCGGCGAAGGCTTCGCATTCCTCGGGCGGGTAGTCAACGATCAACACGCCGTCCACGCCAGCTTCAGAAGCATCTTGCACAAAGGGGCTGCGGACCTCAGCACGTGCATGCTTCTGGTCGTAGCGTTCCACCGGGTTGGCATAACCCATCAGCACCACAGGCGTCGTGGTGTTGGTTTGGCGGAATGCACGCACCATGGCCAGAATCTGGACCAGCCCAATGCCAAATGCCAGGGCCTTGTCGCCCGCCTTTTGGATCACTGGGCCGTCGGCGCTAGGGTCAGAGAAAGGCACGCCCAGCTCGATGACGTCCGCGCCGCCCGCGACCATAGCGTGCATGAGTTCAGGCGTTACGTCGGCAAATGGGTAGCCAGCTGTGACAAAGGGAATCAGCGCCTTGCGACCCTTGGCTTTGAGCGCAACGAAGGTTGTGTCGATCCGGCTCATGCTACCACCTTGATAGCAGATGATGCAGCAGATACGGGGGCTAGAGCCACATTTCCCTTAACGGATTGCCCGGTACAGCTGGGCCGGCAGAAGAACTCGCCGTTACTCAAATCAGCAACCGTGCCAATGTCCTTGTCGCCCCGCCCGGACAGGTTGACCAGAATGCTCTGGTCCGGCCGCATGGTCTTGGCCAGCTTCATCGCGTAGGCCACGGCATGGCTGGATTCCAACGCCGGGATGATGCCCTCGGTGCGGCACAGGTAGTGAAAAGCGTCCAGCGCTTCCTTGTCGGTGATGCCCACGTATTCGGCGCGGCCAATGTCGGCCAGGAAGGCGTGCTCAGGGCCTACGCCAGGGTAGTCCAGGCCGGCGCTGATGCTGTGCGTCTCGGTGACCTGGCCGTTGTCGTCCTGCAGCACATAGGTGCGGTTGCCGTGCAGCACGCCGGGGCTGCCACGCTGGATGGAGGCCGAGTGTTTCCCGCTGTCCATGCCTTCACCCGCCGCTTCCACGCCGATCAGGCGCGTGGTTTCATGGGCGATGTAGGGGTGGAAGATGCCCATGGCATTGCTGCCACCGCCTACGCAGGCAATGACCGCATCCGGTTGCTCGGATGTGCAACCAGCGGCCTTCAGCATCTCCGGCATTTGCACCAGGCATTCATTGCCAATCACACTCTGGAAATCCCGCACCATCCTCGGATACGGGTGCGGGCCAGCCACGGTGCCGATGATGTAAAAAGTGTTGTCCACATTGGCAACCCAGTCGCGCATGGCCTCGTTCAGCGCGTCCTTTAACGTCTTGCTGCCGCTTTCCACCGGCACCACGGTGGCGCCCAAGAGCTTCATGCGGTAGACGTTGGGGCTTTGGCGCTTGACGTCTTCGCTGCCCATGTAGACCACGCATTCCAGCCCGTAGCGTGCGCAGATGGTGGCGGTGGCCACACCGTGCTGGCCGGCG